>DASXOK010000152.1:0-17747 GCA_036494425.1 Pseudolabrys sp. | reverse complement strand
CCGGGCTTGAGCTTGGCGTTATCGAACAGCATGTGCTCGGTGGTGCCGAAGGCGATCGGCGCGCACGCGGCATCGCGGTCCGACACGCCGTCCGGAACGGGGATCGTCAGCCGCGCGGGCAGGTTGATCAGGTCGCGCGCGAAGCCGTCGATGTGAAAGCCCATGATGCCGCCGACGTTTTCGCAGAGATTGTCGCGGCCTTCGCGGCAGGCCTCGCAATGCCCGCAGGTCATGGCGCCGTACATCACAACCTTGTCGCCGGGCTTGAAATTGGTCACGCCCGCCCCGGCCGCGGCGATTTCGCCGGAGGCTTCGGCGCCGATCACCAGCGGCAACTGCCGCTTGGCGAAGGCCATGCCGCGAAAGCCCCAGAGATCGAGGTGATTGAGCGCCACCGCCTTGATCCGAATCTGCACCTCGCCTTCGCCGGGCGGCGGAGGCGGGGGGATGTCGGCAAGTTCAAGCTTGCGGTCGGCGATAAGCTGGAGTGCGCGCATGGGGAAAGGTCGGGCAGGCGGTTACGCCGGCTCGAGCCCCATGACCAGCGAGACGTTCTGCCCGCCGAAGCCGAAGGAATTGGAGATGACGTGGCGCATCTTCGCATCGCGCGCCTTGTGCGGCACCACATCGAGCGGGATCGCCGGATCGGGCGTGTCGTAGTTGATGGTCGGCGGGATGCGCTGGCTCTGCAACGTGAGGATCGAGAACACCGCTTCGACCGCGCCCGCCGCCGACAGCGTGTGGCCGATCATCGACTTGTTCGAGGAGATCGGCAGGCTCTTCATGCGCTCGCCGAACACCGTTGAGCAGCCGAGATATTCCATCTTGTCGTTTTCCGGCGTCGACGTGCCGTGCGCATTGACGTAATCGATGTCGTCGGGCGTGATGCCGGCATCTTTCAGCGCGCTGACGATGCAGCCGATGATCGGCTTGCCGTCCGGGCTCGAGCGGGTGCGATGGAAGGCATCGGTGATCTCGCCGCAGCCTTCGACCACGCCGAGGATCTTGGCGCCGCGCGCCTGCGCGGACTCGTAGCTTTCCAGCACCAGCGCGCCGGCGCCTTCCGCCATGACGAAGCCGTCGCGGTTCTTGGAGAAGGGCCGCGCCGCTTTCTCCGGCGGATCGTTGTGTGTCGACAGCGCCGAGAGCAGCGAGAAGCGGATCACCGCTTCCGGATTGATCGAACCGTCGGTGCCGACGCAGAGCGCCGCATCGGTCTCGCCGCGGCGGATCGCCTCGACGCCAAGCTGGATCGCGGTCGCGCCCGAAGCGCAGGCAGTGGAGAGCGAAATGGGCGAGCCGCGCGTGCCGAACTTGTCGGCCAGATGATCGGCCACCGAGCCGAACAGGAAGCGGCCGTGATAATCCGGGAATTGCGGGCTCACACGCAGCAGGTCGGCATAGGTGACCGTGTCATTGGCGCCCGAGCGCGCGCCGAGTTCCAGGCGCTGCGGCCATTCCATCTCGATCGGGCAGACCGCGACAAAGAGCGGGCCGGGGAAGTCGCCAGCTTTGCCAATACCCGCCTGGCTGATCGCCTCGTCGCAGGCGATGTCGGCGAAGGCTTCCGACAGTGCGGCCGAGCAAGGCTGCGCGGGCAGAAAGTCGATCGTCCCGGCGATGCGGGTCTTCATTCCGTCGGTGGCAAAGCGGGTGATGGCGCGGATGCCGGATTTGCCGGCGGTGAGCTTGGCCCAGTTGTCTTCCTTGCCGGCGCCGAGCGAGGTGACCACGCCAAGGCCGGTCACCACAACAATCGGCCGGCCCATCTTGTCCTTGGTCGACGTCATTTCCGCTCTCCTTCAGCCGACCCGCTCGACCAAGGCGAGGCCTTCCCCCCGCCAATGTCCGACGCCGGTCACCAAGACCTGGCTCAAGTCGCCGCTCATCGGCTTCTCCAGCCCCGTGGAGTCGCACGGCGGGAAGAGACTACCATGCCCGAGTGCGACAGTAGCCAGCGCCACATTCATGGAGAATTGCGGTTCCAGCCCATGCCCGAAATAGGAACCTGTTGCGCGGACGGCAAGATCGCCGTGGCTTGACAGAAAGGCACGCTCTTCGGAGGTCGCAGGCTCGGCGCCGGTGGCGCCCGAGAGCACCGCGATGTGGCCAGGCTTGACCTTGTCCTTGATCTTGTCCCACAGGCCGTTGAGCGCCGCGGTGACCGCTCCCGGCTCGCGGTTGGAGCGATCCGACACAACAGCCGTTAGTTTGGCCAGCGGCTTGGCGCCCCGCGCCTTGGCGTGCTCGCTTGCCTCGATCACCAGGAAAGCGCCGAGCGAACCGAGCGCGAAGCCCGGATTGCCGCTGCGCTCCCACACCGGCATGAAACGATCCTTCAGCGTCTGACCGGCGAATTCATAAAGCATCAGCAGGTCTTCGCGCTCGCCATTGTGCGCGCCACCCACGAGCGCGATGTCGCTCTGGTTGGCGGTGATGCGCGAGAGCGCGATGCGTATGGCGTCCACGCCGGCGGACTCCTCGCCCATGAAGGTCCGCGACGAGCCGGTCACGCCATGCACGATCGAGATGTTGCCTGCGAGCAGATTGGACAGTTGCGCCAGGAAGAGGGTGGGGCGCAGGTCGCTCATCAGCCGTTCGTTGAGGAACGCGGCCGGGTTCGGCGCGCGCGGCATGCCGCTCAGAATCGTAGAGTCGACCTTGACATCGCGCTCACCGCCGCCGGCGGCGACGATCATGTCCATGCGCGAGAGGATATCGGTTTTGCCCTTCACACCGGCGGCATCGAGCGCGAGACCGGCGGCATAAGTGCCGATGCGCTGCCAGTTTTCCATCTGGCGCTGATCGCCCTTCTTGGGAATCTGCGCATCGAAATTGACCGGAGCCACCGGATGCACCGCGAACGGCGCGAACATCGTCAAATTCGCGCTCGGCTGCGCAGCCATCAGTTGCTGCCAATGAGCATCGGGCCCTTCGCCCAGGTAGGAGAGCATCCCGACCCCGGTGATCCAGGCTTCCCGTGGCGTCTCAGGCATTGATCGGCGCCTCGCTGGGGAATCCAACCCGCGCGGCCATCTCGCGCATGCGTTGCTTCATCTCGTCGTTGGGGAAATTCAACAGGCGCAAGGTCAAGGACGCATCACAGATGGCCTTGCCGTCGCTGGTGGCGCTCGCCTCGGTGACGGCGTAGCCGGAGCCGTCATGCATCAGCCGCGCGGTGATCGAAAGGACCTGGCCCGGCACGACGAAGGTGCGGAACTTGGCTTCTTTGACGGCAGCCAGGAACGCCATGCGCTCGAACTTGTTCGCCGCCACCACCAGCCAGCCGGCGGTCTGGGCCATGGCCTCGATCAGTAGCACCCCCGGCATCAGCGGATAACCGGGGAAGTGCCCCTCGAAGATCGTACTGGTCGTCGGGACCGTCGCCTCGGTGCTGATCTTGCGGTCGCCGAGACTGAGGTCGACGATCCGGTCGATCAGTTGGAAATACTCGAGACGCATGGGTTGAGTGCTTTAGGCCCCCTTGGCAGCGACGAGTTCGTCGATGCGGGCGCTGAGGTTCTTCAGGACGAAATACTGGTCGGTGGTCGCCTTGCCGTCATTGACCTCCTGGGTCCACTGCTCGAGCGGCAGCTTGATGCCGAAGGCCTTGTCGATGGCGAAGGCAATGTCCAGGAAGTCCAGGCTGTCGATGCCGAGATCGTTAATGGCGTGGCTCTCCGGTTTAATGGAGTCGCGCGGGATATCGCATGTCTCGGCGATGATATTGGCGATCGTGTCGAACGTCGAGGACATCGGTAACTCTCTGACTGATTTGGAGTTCTGGCAATTGGACGACGCTCGGCTGAAAGCCGCGCACAGCCCCCTAAGTCCGGCCTTCCCACCGGTTAGCGATTGGCAGCCCGTATAGCGAAGCGGGCGGCCAAGTTCAATGGTGACAGGTATTTGACGGCATAATGCGGGGGGTAAGACAGGACAGGCCTGTGGATGCCCGAAAAAGGCGCCTTACCAGCGGTCCTTGCTGACCTCGACCGGGCTGCAACCGCGCCGGCCCGAAAGGACACAATCCTGGTCGTGGCGCATCCGCGCCATGGTATCGGCCAGCCATAGGCCTGCCCCGATTAGGGCCACCACAAAGACGAAGGCAACGAGGTTCACTACCATTCGATGCCGATAGTCGTCCGGCCCCTCCGGCACACGTTCAAATTTGGCGAGATCGGCCACCGGGGACTGCCCGGGCACAGGCGCGCGCTTTCCCGGCTTGGGGCGGCGGAATTCGAGGACCCGCGCCTCGTGCTCGGAGGACTGAGATGAATCCCTGCTGGTCATTGCCGAGACAGTCTATCACGTCCGGTTGCGGTTGTTCGAACGGTCGGAGCCGTTCAAGCGAGACCGGCGCTGTGGCAAAGTTAGTGCCGCCAGGGCCCCTGCCATAGACCGAAGAACCACAGAGCTACCATGCAGGTAGACGGGGGCAGGCGATTGGAACATTTTACGTCCTCCCGGCGCGGACGCCAACTGGACCCCTTTTTCGACTCGGCCTAGGTTGCACGCATGCGCAGGCTCATCCCGTCACGGCGGCCGATCGCGCTGCTCGCGGCCTATGTGGTCGCTTTGCAGGCGCTGCTCTTGCCTTTGACCGTTGCCGCCCGTCCCATTGTCGGAGATAGCCTTTGCTCATCCGCGACGGCGGATGACGGGCGGGGGCCGGTTGGCCACGATACCGGCTGCGCCTGCGCGGCAGGTTGCGGCATGCAATGCCACAGCCCGGCGCTCACGGATGCTCCGGTGGCTGGGGTTGCGGTGCGTCATGCGATCGTCAGCGAAATTGCGCCGGCGCGGCCGATCGTTGCTGCCGTCCGCCCGTCCGGCCGCACACCGTTGGTGGCGCGCGCGCCGCCTGTCGTCTGACGTCATCGCGGCCACTTCAATTCGTCTTATTCGCAGGCTGCGTTCGCATCGCAGCGCACCTGCACCGTCAGGAGATCGGAAAAATGTTTCGCTCTGCATTTCTCGCCGCCGCCTTTGCGGTGTCGACCATGTCTTTGGCCATGTCGGGCGCGGCCGCCCAAGACTACACCGCCGGCAATCTGAAGATCAGCCAACCCTGGGCGCGCGCGACGCCGAAGGGCGCCAGCGTCGGCGGCGGCTATCTCAAGATCACCAATACCGGCATCACGCCCGACCGGCTCGTCGGCGGAACGTCAGATGTGTCCAAGAGCTTCGAGGTGCATGAGATGAGCATGAACAATGGCGTGATGAAGATGCGCGCCATGGACAAAGGCGTCGAGATCGCGCCAGGCCAGACGGTCGAGTTCAAGCCCAGTGGCTATCACATCATGTTCGTCGGCTTGAACAAGCCGCTTGAGAAGGGCGAGAAGATCAAGGCAACGCTCAACTTCGAAAAGGCCGGCCAGGTCGATGTCGAATTCAATGTCGAGAGCATCGGCGCGCAGACAGGCGGCGACGAACACGCCATGCCCGGGATGAAGATGAACCATTGATCGGGTCTGCCGAAGGCGGCGGCGGCCAGCCGATCGCCTTCGGCAGCTTGGCTAAAGCGGCGAGGGTTCAGCGATCGTTGCGCCGGCCACTTTTTGCCCCAAGCTTGAACGGATGTTCATCGGTTGCATTTGTTTATGTTTGAAACATTCCTGGCGCTCCTGCGTTTTCTTACGCTTGAGGAAACCAAGGAGGCCAAAATGAAAATGCTGGTTATCGGCGCGGCGATTGCCGCCACGCTGGGGGGTGCTCTGCCGGCCACGGCGCAAGTCGTTGTGCGTGAACGCGGCGATGCGGTCGTGGTTCACCGCGATCATCATTGGCGCGGGCATCACTACGGCTGGCGTTCTCACGCCGACTGCCGGACCGTGCGTGTGAAGACTCGCACGCCGAGCGGCGACGTCATCGTGAGGACACGCCGCACCTGCTGACGGACGTTGCGTTTGAAACTTTGGAATGTGAAATCCCGGTGCCCTTCGCACTGGGATTTTCATTTTGCGCAGGCGGCGGGCGCCTATTTGCTCTTCGGCTCGGTGAAGGCGAGCTTCTCGCTCTCGGGCGGGAGCATGTGGAAGATGTTGAGCGTCATCGAGATGAGCGCGTAGTAGCCGAGGATGCCGGCGAGCTCGACCATCGCCGCATCGCCGAGAATCGCGTGCACGCGCTTATACGTGCGGTCGCTCACGCGCCGGGTCTTGTAGAGCTCCTGGATCAAATCATAGATCGCGCGCTCGTCCTTCGGCGCCGACTTCGGCGCACGCCCGGCGCGCAGATCGGCGATCGTCTTCGGCTTCACCCCGCCTTTCTCCGCCATCGGCGCATGCGCGAACCATTCATACTGCGCGCGCCACAGCCGCGCCGTGCACAGGATGGCGAATTCCGAGAGGCGCGGCGGCAGGGCGGACTTGTAGCGCGCGTGCGCGCCGAGCGCCTGTGCAAGCTGGCCGAATTCCGGCGCGTGCATCCAGGCGGCGAAGGGCCCGCGCGGGGAGAGCGACTTGCCGCGCGGCCCGGCGCGTAGCGACTCCAGCAGCGCGCGCTGCGCTTTGGTCATGTCGTTTTCGTCGATCAGGGCGAGGCGTTGCGCCGGGCGCTTGGCGGGCATGGATAGGTCCTTGTCGAGGCGGGGGCCGTAAGGCGGGTGTGACGCGGCACACCAAAGCCGATTATGATGCGCAAAACAATATGGCCCGACGGGAGGACCCACATGGATGATGTGACCAGATTCAGCCCCAACATCGCGCGCTACGAGGCCTTCATGGATGTCGCGCGCAACCGGCTCACCACGCGTGCGTTCCGGCCCGATATCGCGGTGCCGCGCGAGCACATCGAGATGATTTTGGAAGCCGCGCGGCACGGGCCGTCCGGCGCCAATGCGCAGCCCTGGCACTACATCGTCGTCACCGACCCTGCGGTGAAGAAAGAAATCGCCGACTATTTCGTCGCCGAGGCGACCAAGCGCGCCAAACTGAAGATGAAATTCCCCACGCCCAATTATCGCGGACTGGCGGACGCGCCCGGCTTCGTCGTGGTGGCGGCGGATTTCCGCTTCGTGCGCGCGTTCCCCGTGCTGCTCGACGGTTCCGAGCTCGACAGACTCTATCAGGCCAATGCCGAGCGTATCTTGCTGCAGAGCGTCGCCGCCTCGACCATGTCGGCGCACCTCGCCGCCGCCGCGCTCGGCTATCAGGTGTGGTGGGTGACCGCGATCGGCCAGGACGACGCGCAGAAGTCGTTGCGGCCGCTGCTCGGTGTGCCGGACGATCTCGCCATCATCGACATCATGCTGTTCGGCGTGCCGGCGAAGACGCCCTACAAGCGCTGGAAGAAGACGCTGCCGCAGATCATGAGCTGGGACCGCTTCGACATGAAGAACTATATGTCGGTGGAGGACATCGATGCCTGGGTGCGCGAGACACGCCACAAGGTCATGTACCGCGACGAGGCGAAGGTGGATTGAGAATTACTGGATGTTCGCCGTCACGTCCGTGAGGCCGTGATCGGTCATGCCGAGCTGCTTGGCGGCGGCGAGCGAAAGGTCGAGCACGCGGCCTTTGGTAAAAGGGCCGCGGTCGTTGACGACGACCTCGACGCTGCGGCCGCTGCGCTTGTCGGTCACACACAGGCGCGTGCCGAAGGGCAGGGTCTTGTGCGCGGCGGTGAATTTATCAGGGTCATAGCGCTCGCCGGCGGCGGTCTTGCCCTTGTAGCCTTTGTCGTAATAGGCGGCGATGCCGGAGAATTGCTGCCTCTGACTCTGCGCTGAGTCTTTAACCGCTTGCGCCGAAACCGCTTGCGCCGAAACCGCTTGCGCCGATGCAGGCGCGCTCATAGTAGCAGCTGCGAGCGCCAGCGCTCCAACCCAAGGCCCCCTCATTACTCGTCCTCCGCCGCTCAACGGCCCGAGCAATCGTCATACACACGACACTTGTGGCGAAAAAACGGATGGCCTCCCGCAAATTCGCGACAGGGTCAGGTTAGACACAGATTCTACACGTGCGAGATGGTCATTAAAGTGCCGGCTGACGTAAATGTTCCGCGCCGCTTCAGGTTTTGACCGAAGCGCGTGACGTCTTCTTCCGTGTCTTGGCGCGATGCGCCATCGCGCGCGGCTTCGGAGTATCCTCATCCGCCTCCGCATCGGCGCCGCCGCCTGTCTTGCCGAGCCGGCTTTGCAGGTGGGTCAGTGTCATCTCCGCCCGCGCGCGGCATTGGTCGTGCAATTCCTCCAACTCCTCGTCGCTGAGATCCTCGATCGAGGCGAATTTGTCCTCGGCCCCCTTCATCGACAGAACGAGTTCGGAGAGCTTGAGCTGCACTGTCAGGATGTCGCGGTTCTGGGTGTTCTGGATCAGGAAGACCATCAGGAAGGTCACGATAGTCGTGCCGGTGTTGATCACCAGCTGCCAGGTATCGCTGTAATCGAAGATCGGGCCGGTGACGATCCACACCAGCACCACCAAGACCGCCAGTAGGAATGCAATCGGATTGCCGCTCCAGGACGCCACCTTCTGGGCGAAGCGCGAAAACAGCAGGTTCAACCGGCTGCCTGCGTGCGAACGCTCCTGAAGTTCGGTCGTCATGGACTGCCCTTCGCTTCGGCCGGCACCGCTGATAGCGCAGCGTCTTTGTCGCAGTTGAACGCCCGCCCTTGTCGTCGAGTTCCGTCGGCACAAGGCCCGCATCGAAGCGCGAAATCGTCAGCGCGTCGCGCGCGGTCCCGGAACTGGACTTCGGCGTCATACGTTGGCTGATGCGATGCCGTCGGTCGCGGCAGCGCCCCGCCAAGCAACAAACAAACCGGAGAAGCGGACATGATGAAGACCATGGAGGACATGTTCTACGCCCTGATGCAGGACGTTTATTACGCGGAAAAGCAGCTCACCAAGGCATTGCCGAAGATGGCCAAGGAGGCCGAGGACCAAGACCTGAAGAAGGCCTTTACCGATCACCTCGAGGAGACCGAAGGGCATATCGAGCGTCTGGAAAAGGCCTTCGGGATGATCGACAAGACGGCGCGCGCCAAGAAATGCGACGCCATCCTTGGTATCATCGAGGAGGGCAAGGAGGTGATGGAGAAGGCGGGCGACGACAAGGAGCTTCTCGACGCCGGCCTGATCGCCTCCGGCCAGGCAGCCGAGCACTATGAGATCGCCCGCTACGGAACGCTCTGCGCCTGGGCGAAGCTCATCGGCAAGCCGCAGATCGCGAACCTCTTGCACGAAACGCTTGAAGAAGAGAAAAAGGCCGACGCGCTTCTCTCCGAAATTGCTAAGAATTCAGTGAACCAGCACGCGATGCACGCGTGATGTTCTGTTTCCTCTTTCCCTCTCCCCGTAAGAACGGGGAGAGGGATGCAGTGCTTATTTGAATTTCGGCAGTACCTGCCTCATCCGGCCGATCGTCGCCCACGGGTCTTTGCGCATCCGCGACAGGCGCTGCATCACGTTCTTCAGCGTGTACTGGTTCGCGCTCTCGAACGAGCCTAATTCCGACCAGTCGATCGGCACCGATACCGGCGCGCCGGGACGCGCGCGCGTGGAGTAGGGGGCGACGGCGGTCGCCTCGCGGCTGTTGCGCAGATAATCGATGAAGATGCGGTCGCTGCGCTTGGCCTTGGTGGCGGTCGAGACGTATTTGTCCGGCGCGTCCGCTTCCATGGCCGCGGCGACGGCGTGGGTGAAGTCCTTCGCCTCGTCCCACGGCGTCGGCTTGATCGGCAGCACCACGTGCAGCCCTTTGCCGCCTGAGGTCTTCACAAAGGTCTTGAGCTTGATGCCTTCGAGACGCTCGCGCACGTCGCGCGCCGCCGCCCCGACATCCTCCCACCCGGTGCCAGGGCCCGGATCGAGATCGAACACCAGTCGGTCGGATTCCTCGCGGTGATCGATGGTGGTGCCGCGCGTGTGGATTTCGAGCACGCCGGATTGCGCCAGCGAGATCAGCCCGTCGAGATCGTCCACGGAGATGATCTTGTCGCCTTTCTCCGGCACCAGATGCAGGAAGTCGGTGATGATGCCTGCGGTGGCATGCTTCTGGAAGAAGCATTGCCCGGTGTCGGCGCCTTCTGGGCATCGCACCAGCGCAATCGGACGGCCGACGAGATGCGGCTTCATCCACGGCCACACTTGCTTGTAGTACTCGGCGAGGTCGCGCTTGGTGATGTGGCCGTCTTCCCAATAGACGCGATCGGGATGGGTGAGCTTCACCTTGCCGATCATGTCGTCTTTCTTCGTCTGCGCAGATTTTCGCGCCGGACGGACGGGTGCGCTGCGCTTGGTCTCTGTCTTGGTGGCAGCAGCGGCGACGGCCTTGACCTCGCGCACCACATCCTTGGCAGGCTTGTCCTCGCGTACGCCCTGGAACGAGGCCTGACGCACGCGGTCGCCATGCGTCCAGCCGTGGAAGTCGACCTCGACGACCATCTTCGGGTCGACCCAGGTTGGTCCGCGTGCGCCGCGCTCCTCGGCCGGCACCGGCACGATGGGCGAAGCCTTCACTTGCTTGGCTTTTAGCTTCTTGTAGAGATCGCGCGCCACCGCGTGCGAGAAGCCGGTGCCGGTGCGGCCCGCATAACGCAGCTTGCCATGGTCATAGACGCCGAGCACCAGCGCGCCGATCGCGCGGGCGTCGGCGGTCGAAGGCACGAAGCCCGTGACCACGAATTCCTGCCGATCCGAGCATTTGGTCTTGATCCAGTCGTGACCGCGGCCGGAGCGGTAGGGCGCATCCGCCAGCTTCGAGATGATGCCTTCCAGCCCCATCTTGCAGGCATTCTTGAGCAGCTCCGACCCGCGCTGCTCGATCGACTCGCTGAACCGCAATGCTCCCCCTTTCGGCGCCCGCGCCAGCAGCTTCGCCAGCGCCTCCTTGCGCGCAGTGAGCGGCAGCGGTTTGAGATCGTGGCCGTCGAGATGCATCAGGTCGAAGACGTAGAAGACCATGCGCTCGTCGTCGCCCGACTTGAGCGCCTGTTGCAACAGGGAAAAGCTCGATACGCCGTCATCGCCTTCGACCACAACCTCGCCGTCGATGAGGGCAGTCTTTGGCGGCAGCTTGGCCAGCGCGGCGCAGACGGTGGGGAATTTCTTGGTCCAATCGAGCCCGCGTCGGGTCAGGAGCTTGACCTTTCCATTGTCGATGCGAGCCTGCAGGCGATAGCCGTCGAACTTGATCTCGTGCACCCAGTTGGCGCTCTCGGGCGCCGTCTCCGACAGGTTCGCGAGGCACGGTTCGACGAACGTGGGCAGAGCGGCGCGCGGGGCGTCCGCAGGCGCATCATGATCTTTTGGTTTCGTGCTCTTGCGCACGGGTTTCACGGCGGACGCGCGCGCCCGCGCCTTCAGCGTCGTGGCCTTCTTCTTGGCCGCGGCCTTCGTCTTTGCCACGGGCTTCTTGATGGCGGTCTTCTTCGCGGCCGTCTTGCGCTTCTTCTTCGCCGCGCCCTCGGCGATTTCCTCAAGCGAGCGCCCCGTGGTCACCGAGAGCGGCTGCTCCTCCAGGATGTCCTTGTCGCGTTCCGAGCGCTCGGCGTCGTCGTGCTGCTTGATCAGCAACCAGTTGTCGCGCTTCTCGTTCGGGCGGCGATGCATGCGCACCAGATGCCAGCCGCCGTGCAGCTTCTCGCCATCGAGGGTGAAGGCGAGATGGCCTTTCGCCAGGCCTTTGTGCGGATCGCTCTCCGGCTCCCAGGTGCCGCGGTCCCAGATCATCACCGTGCCGCCGCCATATTCGCCTTCGGGAATCGTGCCCTCGAATTTGTTGTAGTCGATCGGGTGATCTTCCACCTGCACCGCGAGCCGCTTCTCGCCCGGCACCAGGCTCGGGCCGCGCGTCACCGCCCAGCTCTTCATCACGCCATCGAGCTCGAGCCGCAAATCGTAATGCAGCCGCGTCGCATCGTGTTTCTGGATGACGAAAGCGTGCCCGCGCTTGTGCGCGACCTTGCCCTTGGGCTCGGCGGTGACGCCGAAGCTGCGTTTCGCGCGATAGGTTTTAAGGCCCGCCATCTGGTCGCCGCCGCTTTGTGCCCTGCTGCTGTCAGCAAACTCTCGTGCGTTCCTGCCGGTTCCTGCAAGGAACAAGTTTGATCGCTGGCAACAGCCTGAATTCGCGGCGCTTTTCAGGGCAGTGCACGGGCTACCCGCCCGGCGAACGGAACTAATTCTTCCGACCTCGCGTTGCCACGGCGAGCGGTCTTCGGACCGGACCAGACAAAGGGGACTTGCCATGATGGGTTGGGCAGTCACGTTTCTCGTTGTGGCGTTGATCGCCGCCGTGCTCGGTTTCGGCGGTGTCGCGGGCGTGGCCGTAGAAGCGGCCAAGATCGTGTTCTTCGTCGCAATCATCCTCTTCGCCATCTCGGCGATTGCCGGCCTGATGCGTGGCCGTTCGCCGACAATACCGTAGCGTGGTGTCGCGTTCGTAGCGTGAGCGTTTAGCCACGGCGGCTCCGCGTGACTCCGGTCGCGCGGGGCCGTTTCGCGGGGGAAATCCGGGGAAGGCACTCAATTTGACGCAGTGCGGCGCACGCGAGGGAACCCGAGCGTTCGAACATTGTTGTGCATGGGGACAGGAGCGCGGGACGGGCCGCGCAACATCAACACGGTTGGAGAGACTAATTGGATCGCCGACGATTCATCGCCGGCTCGGCAGCCGCATTGTCGATAGCCGGCACGCGGCCGATATTTACGCGTGCTGCCGCGCAGAATGCCTCAGATCAGCCCTTCGATGCTCAATCGGTGCGCCGCATGGCGCAGGAGCTCGCGCAGAAACCTTACAAGGCGCCGGATACATCGTTGCCCAAGGGCTTCGACAATCTCGACTACGACGCCTATCGCAGCATCCGATTTCTCCCGGAGCGTGCGCTCTGGCGCGACCAGAACCTGCCGTTCCAGGTGCAGTTCTTCCACCCGGGATTCATCTTCACCGGACGCGTCGATATCTACGAGGTCAGCGGCGGCCACGCGCATCTGATCCCGTATTCGCCGGCGCTGTTCGATTTCGGCAAGGTGAAGCCGCCCGCCGACAACGCCAATATCGGCTTCGCCGGCTTCCGCCTGCACGCGCCGATCAACAAGCCGGATTATTACGACGAGGTCGGCGTGTTCCTTGGCGCGAGCTATTTTCGCGCGGTCGCCAAAGGCCAGGTGTACGGCCTTTCAGCGCGCGGCCTGTCGGTGCGCACGGCCGATCCGAAGGGAGAGGAATTCCCGGCCTTCAAGACCTTCTGGATCGAGAAGCCGGCGCAGCACACGAACTCGATTGTCGTGCACGCGTTGCTCGACAGCCCGAGCGCGGCTGCTGCATTCCGCTTCACCATTCGTCCCGGGGACACCACCATCTACGACACGGAGATGGCGCTTTATCCGCGCTCCGATATTGCCGAAGTAGGTATCGGCTCGGGCACAAGCATGTACTTCTTCGACGCCAATGACCGCATCGGCGTCGATGACTTCCGCCCGGCCGTGCACGACTCCGATGGCCTCGCCATGCGCAATGGCCGCGGTGAGGAGCTGTGGCGTCCGCTCACCAATCCGACCGATCTTCAGGTGAGCTATTTTGGCGACGTCAACCCGCGTGGATTCGGGTTGATGCAGCGCGAGCGTGATTTCTTCGCCTATGACGACCTCGAGGCGCATTTCGAAAAGCGGCCGAGCCTGTGGGTCGAACCAATCGGCGACTGGGGCGAGGGCGCCGTCAACCTGATCGAAATTCCCACCAAAGAAGAGATCCACGACAACATTGTCTCCTTCTGGCGGCCGAAGGATGCGCTCAAGGCCAAAGGCGAATACAATTACACGTATCGGCTCCATTGGGGCTTCGATCATCCGAACCCGCAGCGCCTTGCGCGCTTCGTCAAGACGAGCGTCGGTTCGGCACCTGACGATACGCGGCGCTTCGTGCTCGAACTCACCGGTGACGCCCTCAAGGGCGCCGATCCGGCGGCATTCAAGGCCAATGTCAGCGCCGATAAGGGCGAAATCCGCAATCTCGTGCTGCAAGTCAATCCTGAGACCGGCGGCATGCGGGTCAGTTTCCAGCTCGCGACCAAGCGCGAACCGGTGATCGAACTGCGCACGCAACTGACGCAACCGGATAAGCCGGTCTCCGAAGTGTGGCTCTACCGATGGACGGCATAACGCAACGCAGGCTGTCCGAAAGCGGCCCGGCAAGCTTCGCGGCTTTGCCGCCCGAGCGGCCGCTCGCCATGCCGCAGCAATCGCTATCGGAGCAGCGAGAGCGCGCGACCAAGCCGAACACGGGCTCGCGTTGGGTCTGGCTTCGGCGATTCATCGTCTTCACCGCGGCTTTGGCGATGACCGCCGCCGGCGGTTATGAGATGTACGAGGTCTTGAAGGTCGGCGGGCTGACGATCCTGGAAAGCGTGATCCTCGCGCTGTTCACCGTTCTCTTCGCCTGGATCGCGCTCTCCTTCGTCAGCACGGTCATCGGCTTTGTCGCGGCGCTGCGCGGTCCGAGCCGCAGCCTCGGCATCGATCCGCGCGCGCCGCTGCCCGAGATTGCCTCGCGCAGCGCGCTGCTGTTGCCGACTTACGACGAAGATCCGCACCGCGTGGTGGCGCGGCTGCAGGCGATCTATGAATCCGTGCGCGATACAGGCCGGCTTGAACGCTTCGACTTCTTCATCCTCAGCGACACCACCGATCCCGCCATCTGGGTCGAGGAGGAGGCGCTGTTTCTGCGCCTGCGCGAGCGTGTCGGAGATGAGCGTTTGTTCTACCGTCACCGCACGCGCAACATCGCCCGCAAGGCCGGCAACATCGCCGAATGGGTGACGCGTTTCGGCGGCGCGTATGACCACATGGTGGTGCTCGATGCCGACAGCCTGATGGACGGCGATACGATCGTGCGCCTGGTCGCGGCGATGGAGGCGCATCCACGCGTCGGCCTGATCCAGACGCTGCCGGTGCTGCTCAACGGCAATACGCTGTTTGCGCGCATTCAGCAGTTTGCCGGCCGTGTCTACGGTCCGCTTATCGCGCGCGGCATCGCCTGGTGGCACGGCGCCGAGAGCAACTACTGGGGCCATAATGCGATCATCCGCGTGCAGGCGTTTGCCGCGCAGGCGGGGCTGCCGCTGCTGAAAGGCGGCAAGCCATTCGGCGGACACATTCTCAGCCACGATTTCGTCGAGGCCGCGCTCATGCGCCGCGCCGGCTGGGGCATCCACATAGCGCCGAGCCTCGGCGGTTCCTATGAGGAATGCCCGCCGACCGTGACCGACTATGCGGTGCGCGACCGGCGCTGGTGCCAGGGCAATCTGCAACACATGAAGGTGCTGCCGGCGCGCGGGCTGCATTGGGTCTCGCGCCTGCATTTGTTGACGGGCATCGGTTCGTACATCACTGCGCCGCTGTGGTTGTTCTTCCTGCTGGTCGGCATCTTGATTTCGTTGCAGGCCTATTTCATCCGCCCCGAATACTTCCCTCGCGGCGCTTCGCTGTTTCCGCAATGGCCCGCGCAGGATCCCGTGCGCGCGGCCTATGTCTTCGGCGGCACGATGGCGATGCTCGTCTTGCCGAAGCTGATGGGCTATCTGGCGATGCTGCCGCGCAGCCGCGACCGGCGCGGCATCGGCGGCATGCTGCGCGGCTTCGTCAGCGTGGTGCTGGAGATCGTCGTCTCGGCGCTGATCGCGCCGATCATGATGCTGATGCAGACCCGCGCCGTGGGGGAGATCTTCCTCGGACGCGACTCCGGCTGGTCGGCGCAGCGCCGCGATGATGGCGCGGTCTCACGCGGTGAACTGGTCCGCCACTACATGGCGCCGACAGTACTCGGCTTTCTGCTCGCGGCGGGGGCCTATGCTGTGTCGTTGCCGCTGCTGTTATGGATGTCGCCGGTGCTGATCGGACTCATCCTGGCGATCCCGGTGGTGGCTTTCACGTCGCGCCGCGCGATCGGCCGCGGGCTGCGCGCCGCCGGCCTGCTGCTGACGCCGGAGGAGCGTGCGCCGCCGTCGGTGCTCGTGCGCGCCAATGCGCTCATCGCCGAGCCGAATGGAGCGGAAGGTAACGATCCTTTCGTCGCCCTAGCACGCGAGCCGCAACTGTTTGCCGCTCACCTGGCGATGATCGGCGAGCCCGAGCGCCGTGCCAAAGGCGATGTCGATCTCGATCTTATGGTCGCGCTCGCCAAGATCGAGCAGGCCGAGCATCGCGATGAGGCCGTCGGACTGTTAGGTCGGAAGGAGATCTTCGCTGTCCTCGCGCATCGCGACGCATTGCTGCGACTGTTCGCCAAGCCCGCCGCCGACCAAGCGCAGAGTCACACAATGCGGGCGTGACTCGTTCGTTCGACGTTCGCACGATGTTACATTGCGTTAGAAATTGCGATGAGATCCTCCATAGTTCTGCGCTATGGGTTCGGAACCAAACAATACCTCCCGCATTGGCCCTCCAGCCATCCGATTGGCGTGGACGAACATCTGGGAGAAATTCGATGGACAAACGAATTGCCGGATTGCTGGGTGCGGCGGCGGCAGTGACGGCGTTGACCGGTGCGCAAGCGAACGCCGCGCCGGCACAAGCGGCAAGCTACGCCGATCTATTGCAGCCGGTGCCGAATGCCGTTTCTGCATTGCAGGCTGACAACGCCCGTCTTGCCGCGGAACCAGAAGCCCGTGTGCAGCTCGCGCAGTACCATCATCATCATCACCACCACCACCACCACTGGCGCCGGTATCACCACCACCATCATTGGCGGCGCCATTATCACCATCATCACCACCACCACGCGGGCTTCGGAATTTACGTCCGCTAGCGGTTAAGGCTGAAGTGTGTGCGGCTAAGGTGTGCGATCTCGCGCCTTGGCCGCACGCAGCATGTGACGATAGGTGCCGTCGAACACCGTATCGGTGGACGACGTCCAGGTCGTATCTGCGGACAAGGTGTTGCGGCTGGCGTGGATGCGCCGGCCGCGCATTTCGCGTTCGGCCGCCTCTTCCTCGCGCATCGCGATCAGCTCGAAATTTGCTTCCACCGGTACGACGATGATCTGCAGCATGGGCTCGCCGGGACGGAAAATGTGCGTGCGGCCTTCCGGCGGCGCTTTGAACACGATGAACGACATCATCGGCCACCATTCGGTCCGCAGCAGCGCGGGTACAGCGAGCGGGACCGTATCGTCGGGATCGGTGTAGAAGCGTGGATGCGGTTCGGTGCGCACGGCCCACTCCTTGCCGACATCGAAATCAAGCAGGAGCTGATAGGTGTAGTAGCCCTCACCGAAGGCGCGGAACGGCGGCCACTGCATGTCACCATCCGGTGGCGGGCCGAAATCGCCGTCAAGAACGACAAGCCCGTCCTTGCGCGTCACATGCAGTTCGTTGGCGTAAGGATAAAACACTTCGAAGCCGTATTGCGCGCCTTCTGTGAATGGCGCGCAGTGCCAGACCTGTTCGTGCGAGCCGTCGGCGCGCGGTTGCGGCTGTCCCGCCCAGCCGGGCATCTCGAGCTTTGTCCGGCGCGGACGCAGATCTGGATTGAAAAGCCGGTACTTTACGCTCTGCATGTGGCGAGACCCGTTCCGATTGTTCGACGAGGCGGAAACACACTTGGACAGTCAGGTGTTCCAGGCCGTCGGGCGAGATCGGCGGTGCTGCGAATTGCCCACACGTCGGCGGGCGGCTCGACATGCGTGGGCGGAGGCCGAGGTCTGAAGGTAAAAATCGTGCTTAAAATGTATGATGCGCCGATCGCGCTCGATGCGGTAGGCTAACCGCTTCGGTGTCACTTCTTGATTGGGAGATGTGTCATGGT
>DASXOK010000151.1:0-2167 GCA_036494425.1 Pseudolabrys sp. | reverse complement strand
CCGTCATTGCGCTGGTCACGGCGCGCACGATCGAGCGCTCGCAGCTGGGCCTCGGCTTCGCCACGATCCGTGATGACGAACTGGCGGCGGAAGCCTGTGGCGTGCCAACGCTGCGCACCAAGCTGATCGCCACCGCCATCTCCGGCGCCTTCATGGGAATGGCCGGCGCCCCGTTTCCCTACTACATCGGCTACCTCCAGCCGGCCTCCGCCTTCGGCCTCGAATATGCCGTGAACTCCATCGCCATGCCGATGATCGGCGGCACCACGAGCTGGGTCGGGCCGCTGATTGGCGCCATATTGCTCGGCGGCGCGCAGCAATACGCGACGGTGACCATCTCCTCTGCGGTGAATTTGCTGATCGTCGGCCTGATGCTGGTCGCCTTTGTCATCATTGCGCCCAACGGACTGGTTGGACTGGTGCAGGAAGGCCTGCGCAGACGGAGGCGCTCATGACCGCCCTTCTGCACGTCGACAACGTCACCAAGCGCTTCGGCGGTTTCGTCGCGCTCGATGGTGTCCAGTTGGAAGTCGCCGCCGGCGAGCGGCTCGGCCTGATCGGACCGAACGGATCCGGCAAGAGCACGCTGGTCAACTGCATCTGTGGCACCTTGCAGAACGAAAGCGGCAATGTGCGCTTCGACGGCCAGGTCATGGACGGCATGGCCGCGCATGAGCGCACGCACCGCGGCCTGTCGCGCAGCTTCCAGCTTCCGCGCCCGTTCCACAGCATGACGCTGGCCGAGAACCTGCGCGTGCCGCTGCTTTATACCGTACAAGCGCGAAGCGGCCTGCTGCGGTCAGCCGGCGATCTCGATGCCCGTTGCCACGAACTGCTCGACATGGTTGGCCTGCTCAAGAAGGCCAAACATATGCCGCGCGACTTGACGCAGGTCGAGATGCGCAAGCTCGAGCTCGCCCGCGCGGTGGCGGCCGAGCCGAAGCTGCTGATCGCCGACGAATCCATGGCCGGCCTGTCGCATTCGGAGGTGGAGGACATCCTCTCGCTGCTGCTGCGGCTCAACGAGCGCGGCATCACCATCATCCTCATCGAGCACATCATGAGCGCGGTGATGAAGTTCTCGCAGCGCCTCGCCGTGCTGGTCTCGGGCAAGAAGATCGCCGACGGCGCGCCGGAGACTGTGGTGCGCAATCCGGAAGTGGTGAGGGCGTATCTTGGCCAGTAGCAGCATCAGCATCGAGAACGTGCACGCGGCCTACGGTTCGGTGCGGGTGCTCGAAGACGTGTCGATGACGGTAAATCCGGGCGAGACAGTGGCGCTGCTCGGGACCAACGGCAACGGCAAGAGCACGCTGATGAAATGCGTGATGGGCATCGTGCGCCCGCGCGCGGGACGCATCATCGCCGAGATTGACGGCGCCAAGCACAATCTCGTCGGCATGACGACAGAGCAGATCGTCGATCTCGGCATCGCGCTGGTGCCGGAAGGCCGCCGGCTGTTTCCCAAGCTGACTGTGGAAGAGAACCTTTTGCTCGGCGCCTTCCGCCCGACGGCGCGGGCGCAGATCAAGCCCAATATGGAGTTCTGCTTCCAGGCATTCCCGCGCCTCGCCGAGCGCCGCAAGCAGCTTGCCGGCTCGATGAGCGGCGGCGAGCAGCAGATGCTGGCGCTTGCGCGCGCGCTGATGCTGGCGCCGCGCATCCTGCTGGTGGACGAGCCGTCGGTCGGACTTGCGCCGCTGCTGGTCAGCCGCACCATCGACGCGATCAAGGAGCTGAAGGATCACTACCAGCTCACCGTGCTGATGGCTGAGCAGAACTTCACCCAGGCCATCCGCATCGCCGACCGCGGGTATGTGATCGTGCACGGCAAGATCGCCTTCGAGGGCGGCTCCGCCGACGAGCTCAACAACAACGACCTGATCCGCCAGTTTTATCTGGGGATGTGACTTCCCTCTCCCCGTTCTTTACGGGGAGAGGGTGGCGAGCGCCTGTAAGGCGCGAGCCGGGTGAGGGGCATTGCACAGCCCCTCACCCGGCTTTCTCGCTAACGCTCGAAAGCCGACCTCTCCCCGCACACCGAACTCGGGTTCACCCGAGTTCGGTCACGTCACATTGGCCGAAGTCGGAAATATCCGACTTCGGCTGCGGGGAGAGGTGAAAGCAAGCACTTTTAATCTCCATTTACGTTACTTCGCGGTTTCAT
>DASXOK010000150.1:0-13242 GCA_036494425.1 Pseudolabrys sp. | reverse complement strand
CCCCACAGTTTGTCGTTGCGGATGAGGGCACGGGCGTAGGCCCAGCCGAGCAGGATGCCGCAGATATAGGACAGGGCGTACCAGCGGATGGCCAGGGGGCCAAGATGCACCAGCACCGGATCGAAGGTCGGGTAGGGGATAAGCAGCAAGGGCATTGATCAGTCCGGGTGAAGAAGCCGTTTGCGCGCCCCCGCGCGTCGCCGGCGATTGCGCACTGGTAGCATGCCGGCCCTTGCAGCGGGATGACCGGATCGCCATTGTGGGGCGCGTAATTCAACCCGACGAAGGCGGATCGAGCCATGACCCAGACCAGCAACCGCTTTTTCGACGAGATGGCGCGGCTGATGAACGATGCCGCCGGGGTCGCCCAGGGCGTACGGCGGGAATTCGACACCCTGTTCCGTGCCCAGGCCGAACGCATCCTGCGTGAACTGGACGTGGTCCAGCGCGAGGAGTTCGAGGCAGTGAAGGACATGGCCCGGCTCGCCCGCGAGGAGAACGAGGCGCTGAAGGCGCGTCTCGAGGCGCTGGAAGCCAAGCTCGCCGAGAAGGGGCCCAAGCAGACCAAGTCGGTGTCGGACGCTCCGCCCGCAGCGCCGACCTCGACCGAGCCGCCGGGCGTCCCGCCGCTGGGGGAGTGATGGTTATTCCGGGAAGGTGCTGATCCGCGGCCTCATCCTGAGGAGGCCGCGTAGCGGCCGTCTCGAAGGATGTGGCCGCCCCATCCTTCGAGACGCGGCCGCCCAAGTCGGCTTTAGCCGACTTGGGCGCCAAGAATGCCGATGTCGGGTGAACCCGACATAGGTGGCCGCTCCTCAGGATGAGGCGGATCGGGGCACGAGGCGATTTGACGCCCCTTCCTTGCCCTTTTTCGCCCCCGCCGCTATAACCCCGCGCGAAACGCGGCCCCCGGCACCCCTGGAGGCTTGCCGCGTTCGTGGGCGGCTGAAAAAGCCGCCTTTTTCCATTGACTTAGAAGGACTGCGACAATGGCCACCGTTCAGGAAATGAAGGCGACGGTGCGCCCGAAAGGCGGCAAGGGGGCCGCGCGGGCTGCACGGTATTCCGGCAAAGTGCCGGGCGTAATCTATGGTGACAACAAGCCCCCGATGATGGTGCTGCTCGAGCACGATGAGCTGCGCAAGCGCATCTACGCCGGGCGCTTCCTCACCACGCTATACCACCTCGACGTGGACGGCACGACGCATCGCGTGATCCCGCGCGACTTTCAGCTCGACGCGATCAAGGACCTCCCGATGCACGTGGATTTCCTCCGCGTCGCCGAGGGCGCCAAGATCCGCGTCAACATCCCGGTGCACGTGCTCAACTCCGATCAGTCGCCCGGCGTGAAGCGCGGCGGCGCGGTGAACATCGTCACCCATACTGTCGAGATCGAGTGCCCGGCTGACGCCATTCCCGGTTCAATCGACGTCGACATCGCCGGCGTGGACATCAACCACTCCAAGCACCTGAGCGATGTGAACCTGCCGCCGAACGTGCGCGTGATCGCCCAGGGCGACATCACGCTGGTCACGGTCGTGCCGCCGTCCGGCTACGCGGAAGAACTCAAGGCTGCTGCCGATGCGGCCGCTGCCGCGGCTGCCGCCGCCGCCGCGCCTGCCGCTGGCGCCGCTCCGGCTGGTGGTGCCGCGCCTGCTGGCGGCGCTGCACCCGCCGCGGGTGCTGCTCCGGCCGCGGGTGCCGCCCCGGCCAAGAAGTGAGAGGGCGCGCGCAACGCGCCTTCCTCTTGACGGCTGCGCACGTGGGATAGGGCGGCGACGCCATGCTGCTGTTCGTCGGCCTCGGCAATCCCGGTTCGCGTTATGCCGGCAACCGGCACAACATCGGTTTCATGGCGGTCGAGGCAATTGCCCGCCGCCATGACATCGCTCCCTGGAAGAAGAAGTTTCAGGGCGTCGCGGTCGAAGGCACGATCGCGCGCGAGCGCGTGCTGTTGCTGCTGCCGGGCACTTATATGAACGAGTCGGGGCGCGCGGTGGCGGAAGCCGCGCGCTTCTACAAGCTCGACGCCGGGCAGATCGTCGTCTTCCACGACGAGGTCGATCTGGCGCCGGCGAAAGTACGCGTGAAAGTCGGCGGCGGCGTCGCCGGCCACAACGGGCTTCGCTCGATCACGGCGCATGTCGGCAACGACTACAAGCGCGTGCGCATCGGCATCGGCAAGCCCACCGTCAAGGAGTTGGTGCCGACGCATGTGCTCAGCGACTTCGCCAAGAGCGAGAAGCCCTGGGTCGAGGCGCTTTGCGACATCATCGCCGACAGCGCGGACGTTCTGGTTTCGGGGAAAGATTCGACGTTCCAGAACAAAGTGCACCTCGCCATGGTCGCCAAAGGCTTTGGCGAGGACAAGGAGCCGGCCGGCTCGAACTGACGACATAAAACGAGAGACGCGGGACTAGTCATGGGCTTCAAATGCGGCATCGTCGGCCTGCCGAACGTCGGCAAATCGACGCTCTTCAATGCGCTGACGCAGACGGCGGCGGCACAGGCGGCGAACTATCCGTTCTGCACCATCGAGCCGAACGTCGGCGAGATCGCGGTGCCTGATCCGCGCCTGGAAAAGCTCGCCGCGCTGGCCAAGTCCGAGCAGATCATCCCGACGCGCATCACCTTCGTCGACATCGCCGGCCTGGTGCGCGGCGCCTCGAAGGGCGAGGGGCTCGGCAACAAGTTCCTTGCCACCATCCGCGAGGTCGATGCCATCGTGCATGTTGTGCGTTGCTTCGAGGACTCGGACATCACCCACGTGGACGGCAAGATCGATCCGATCGCCGACATCGAGACTATCGAGACCGAGCTGATGCTCGCCGATCTCGACAGCCTGGAGAAGCGCGTCGACAATCTCGAGAAGAAAGCCAAGGGCTCGGGCGAAGACGCCAAACAGGCGAAGGAGATGCTCGACCTAGTCAAGCGCTCGCTCGTGCTTTTGCGCGAGGGCAAGCCCGCGCGCATGGTCCAGCGCAAGCCGGACGAAGAGAAGCTTTTCCACTCGCTAGGACTGCTGACGTCGGCGCCCGTGCTTTACGCCTGCAATGTCGAGGAAGCCTCCGCCGCGACCGGCAACGAATTCTCGCGCCGCGTAGAAGAGCGCGCCAAGGAGGAAGGCGCTGTCGCGGTGGTGATCTCGGCCAAGATCGAGTCGGAGATCGCGACGTTGCCGCCGGAGGAGCGCGCCGACTATCTCGAGGCCGTCGGCCTCAAGGAGACCGGGCTCGATCGCCTGATCCGCGCCGGCTACGGGCTCCTGCATCTGGTCACCTATTTCACCGTCGGCCCAAAGGAAACACGAGCCTGGACGATCACGCAGGGCACCAAGGGTCCACAGGCGGCCGGCGTCATCCATACGGATTTCGAGAAGGGCTTCATTCGCGCCGAGACCATCGGCTACGATGACTACATCGCCACCGGCGGCGAGGTTGGCGCGCGCGACGCCGGCAAGATGCGGCTCGAAGGCAAAGAGTACGTCGTCGCCGACGGCGACGTGATGCATTTCCGTTTCGCGACCTGACGTAAGTTGGCGTGAGGGTGGAAGGCGAGGTCATGCCGAAGTACCACTGGGAAGACTTCAAGCCGGGCGCGGTTGCCGTCTACGGTCCGCGCCTTGTGACCCGCGAAGAGATCATCGCATTCGCCTCCGAATTCGATCCGCAACCGATGCATCTCGACGAGGCCGCGGCGAGCGCGACCCTTCTCGGTGGCCTTGGCGCCTCCGGCTGGCACACGTGCTGCCTGCTGATGCGTATGATCGCCGACGGCTTCATCCTCGATTCGACGTCGATGGGCTCGCCCGGCATCGAGGAGGTGCGCTGGCTCAGGCCGCTGCGGCCGGGCACGACTGTCCGTGTCCGCACAACAGTGCTCGACACGCGCGCCTCCGGCAGCCGGCCTGAAATGGGCCTGACAAAGTTCATGATGGAGGTTCTCGACGACGGCGATGCGATCATCGCCTCGCTCACCACGACGCTGTTGTTCCGCCGCCGCGAGCCGGGAGCGAAGCCGTGAGATATTTCGAGGATATCCGTGTCGGCGACGCCGATGACATCGGCCAGCACACGTTCACCGCCGAGGAGATCAAGAGTTTCGCGCAGCGCTTCGATCCGCAGCCGTTCCATGTCGACGAAGAGGCGGCGGCGCGTTCACACTTCGGCGCCCTCTGCGCTTCCGGCTGGCACACCGCCGCGGTGTGGATGCGACTGATGGTGGATCATCGCCGCCGCATGATCGAGGAGCAACGTGCCCGCCGCGAGCCCGTGGCGGTGCTCGGCCCGGCCCTCGGCTTCCGCGACCTGAAATGGCTCAAGCCGGTCTATGCCGGGGACACCATCGCCTATCGTAGTGAGGTGGTGGAAGCACGCGCCTCCAGCAGCCGGCCGGGCTCGGGGCTATTGAGCATCCGCTCGACCGGCACCAACCAGAACGGCGATCTGGTCATCTCTTTCGTCAGCACGACATTGATCGAGCGCCGCCCGGAAAAGCTATGACCGTGCCGCCTGATCAGCGCGCCGGCTCCTTCGTCCTGACCTGCGTCACGACCGCCGCCGGCAGCACGTCCAGATAAGGCCCGAGCAGGAAGGCTTCACCCGAGCCGGCGCCGTACATCTGGTCATGCGTGTTGATCATCTCGCGCACCACGCGCCCGCAGGCTACGATCGAATCGACGATCAAGTCGTTGATCTCGGCGGGCCGCGTGTCGGCGCTGTATCGCGGATCGGCCGACACCTTGCGCACGATGCAGTCGGTCGCGCGCCGCACCATCGGCAACAATGCCGCCTGCCGTTGCGGCACGGACAATTGCTGCCATGTCGTGGACTTGGTGGCGGGGACTTCGCCGTCGAGGGAAACATTCAACACAAGCGACAACCCGAACACAGATTCGAGGATCATGCTGTGTGCCTCAGCGAATCAGCCTGTGCATTGGTGGTAACACGCAGGATTCGTGGCGTGAATCGTCAGTGTTGAATATTGCGCGTTTTCGCGCGCCGGCGCGCAATGGGCGCTAACGGATTCGGATGACTCATGTTTTTCGTTTCCGTGTCTGCTTCGGACGCGGAACTGCGGCGCACCGACAGCCGTTATAGGCGTGCCATGACTTCAGATCCGGACCCGCGCGAGACCGATTTGACGCTCAACACCGGCGCCGACGCGCCAATGACGGACGCGCAGGCGGCGCGGCTGAAGCAGCTCGCGCGCGACGCCTATGATCTGGAGGCCTTCAGTCCGCAGATGACGCGCACAGAGGCCGCGCGGCGCATAGCGACGCTCGAAGCCAAGCTCAAGCTGCAAGGCGAACCGCCGCACACATTGTGAATCGCGTTCCGTTCCCCCGCGTCATTCACAAATCATGAGCAATGACATCACTTGTGCGCGTTCCAGTCGAGGAACGCCTCCTCTGCACTAGCGTTTCTTGTGCGGCAAACAACGGGACCAGGAGGAGGAACTCATGACATACATTCGCCATGCCGTGATCGCGGCGGCGCTGACCGCAGGGGCGACAGCGGCGCAAGCGCAGACGACCATCATCACACGCGAGCCCGCGCAGACACGGACGATCGTCACCACCGAGCCACTTCAGCTCACGCCGGTACAGCGGCAGACCATCTATCGCACCATTGTACGCGAACGTGTTGCGCCGGCGCCGCCAGCGGCGATCGCATATCGCGTCGGCACGCGGGTGCCTGCCGAAACGCAGCTCTATGAAGTGCCGGACACGGTCGCGGTCGAAGTGCCTGCGGTACGGCAGTACAAATACATGACCGTCAACGGTCACGTGGTGCTTGTTGACCCGGCGACCAGCGAGGTTGTGGCGGAGTTCGCCGATTAACCAATCGGCAGAAGAGAAGGGCCCGGCACGCGCCGGGCCCTTTTCGCGCCTGTTTTCGCAGCTTTTTGCTGCATAATTTTTGATCCCCAGTGTGCCGGGCAGATATGCACGCAACCGCAAAAGCTGGATTTTCCGCTCCTTTCGGGCCATATTACCTTTTGAGGAGTGTGCTGTATGTCGATGATCAACTACCGGGCCCCGTCTGAACTTTTTCCCAGCCGGAGCCGCAAGTCGCGTCGCCCGATCGGGTACAAGCGTTTCCCGACAGCCGCCGAGGCGATCCGTTTCGCGGTCGAGGAACTGCCGCCCGAGCTCTTGCTTGGCGCCTATCTGGAAGTCGAAGAGAAACGTTTCGACGGCAACGGTATCCGTCAACTTTACGACAGCGAAGACTATCCTCTGCCGCGCAAGGCTGCTAAAGCCGTCGCCGCCAACTGATTCCACCCTGGACCGTACGAGATGACCAACGGCCGTTGCTAGGCCGAAGGAACCCTGTCGTCGCCGGCGCGTTGACCGCACCGTTGATCGACACCAAGTTGTATTTTAGGAGCCGGCGATGGCCGACAGAACTGCCCTTGGAATGATTGGCCTGATGCTGGGCGCGGCGACGATGTTCGTCATGACGGTGGGCGCGTTTGTAATCGGCGATTATCTGACCGGCCGCAGCCATTTCGAAGACGGATTGACCGAGGTCGCGATTCCCGCGGCGGAGCGCTGATATTCGCGCCATGTTTCCCTCGCGTGCGCTTGCGCGCTGAAAAGCAAGGGACCGCTGCATACCAATGTTGTGATGCAACTTCCTTGTCCGACCGACGGTTAACTGGCGGGGACGAGGGAGGTTGCGCATGTCTGAATCCCGGAGCTTTGCTTTCATCGGAGCGGTATTGGCCGCTGGTCTTGTCGCCGCAGTCCCGCTGGGAGTGACTTCGGTCGAAGCTCAGGATGCCTACACGAAGGAAGCCGATCCCGGCTTTGTCCCCGACACCGGGCAGATCAATCCGGGCGTGCCCGAACAGGGCGCCAGCCAGTCGCACGAAGCGGTTATCCGCACGCGGCAGCAGGCTGCGCGCGCCGCTTTGATGGCGCCGGTCTCGACACAGCCCTCGACCGGCGATGCGCCGGCCAACAACGGCCAGCCGCAGGCCACGACCGGCGCCGGAAATGCCAACGCTGCGCCGCCGCCGTCAGGGCCCATCGGCTCGGTCGGCCAGACGATCCCGTCCAAGTTCTCCGCGCGCAACAGCGCGATTGATCACGTCCCGACCATGGCTTGGCCGTTGTGGCTGACCGACCAGCAGCAGCATCAGATTTTCCAAGCTGTGATGGCGGACAACACCAAGCCGACGCCCGGCGCCGACGCGCTCTTTCCATCGAGCATGCTGACGATCGATCAGGCGCTCAAGGGCACGCATCCGCTGCCGGCGAGCGTGAGCAGCGTCGCTGGTCTCGGCGGCCTCACCTACATGAAGACGGAGACGAGGGTGTTGCTGGTCGAGCCGCAGACCCGCGTGGTCGTAGACGAAGTCAGCCAGTGATAAGAACCGAACATAGCGACGCCATCGCCGGATGCACCGGCGATGGCGTTTTTTTACGTCTGTCCTCGGTCAGCCCGGCGTGCGCTCGGACCGCGGCGCGGGAGCCGTCGGGGTTGGCTTGCCCGGCGCGCTCTTCCACTGCGTGATGCTGTCGCCGATCACTTTCATTGCCGTCATCGCCGCGTGGCTCAAGCTCGCATAGCCGGCGATCTCGCGGCTGACACGATCGCCTTCTTTATGCAGCATGTCGCGCACGGTCTGCAGTTCGTTGATGACGCGGTCAATCTCTTCCATCGACGCACCGGACACGCGCCGGATGAGTGCGTTCAGGTTTTCGGCGACCGGTTGGTCACCAGTCGCGTCGCCCTCGTTGCGTTGACGGCGGAGGAACGCGACGTCACGGCGGACGAATTCGCGAATCTCGCCTTCAAAGGCGTTCGCCGCCGCCTGATCGATTTCGCCGAGCTTCTCAGGCTGGCGCCGATCCGGAGGCGCGTATTTCTCCGGGCCGGACGTCTCCGTTCCGGATTTATCCGCATCACCGCGATCGGATCTGATAGCCGTCATGATCTACTCCTGCTTGAGGCGCAATCGCTGCGCTCAACGCCCCCCGAAGGAACGATAGCCGCATGCGACTTTGGCGGCGATGCGGCAACGCAACGGCAGCATCGCGGCTTGCGAAACTTTTGAACGAGAAGGGTAACGTTCTATTAATTATGGGTTGAGCGAGAGTCCGCTACCCGACGCAATTACCAGTTAAACTTGAATCCGGCGGCGATGCTTTTGCTCTCTGTGGGCTTCCCGATATCGGTGACCGCCGTCATCACGTGCAGCGGGCCAAGCAGCTTCTGCTCCGCGCTGAAGGTATTGTGCGTCTCCGGGTCGATGCTGCTCGTGGCCGTCGATGCGCCAAGAGTCGTGCCGGTGGGGAGGATGCCGAACTTGACGCCGCGCTGATTATCCCAGACCTGCGAGGCGCCCGGCGTCGCCGTAGGCAGGGCCATCATGGGGATGTTGCCCGGCCCCGTCGTGCCGGGATTGTTGTAGGAGTCGGTTACCGAATAGGTATCCTGGACGGTCAGCGAGAACCGGCTGCCGAACGGAATCGAACGCTGCAAGGTCGTGCCGATGCGGCCCTGGTCGCTGGTGGGATCGACGCGCGCATCGAGCGAGGCGAGATTGTCGATGCCAAGGGTCGCCCAGGCGGCGCCGGAGCTGCGCTCGCCACGCGTCGGCAGTGGCCGGTCGATCGGATCGGAGCTCATCGGTGACGTATCCGACGCAAGGCCGAGATCGGCGCCGACATAGGCGTTCCAATTGGTCGGCAGCGGCTGCTGCAATCCCTGCTTCATCGACACGGTACCGGAGCCGTCCGGCTGCGAGTTGGTGCGAGTCACAGCGAACGTATCGCGATCACCTAGGCTCGGCCGCTTGAGCGGCTTGACCGGCGTCGACGCCAGCGCGGCCGGATCGAACGTCAATATGTTACCGAGCACGGCGCTCTCGTCGGGAGGGGGCACCGCATTGCCGGACGATGGGGCCTGGTCGATGGGGTTCGACGCCGGGGAGGCGAGCGCATAGGCCTCGTCCCCGGACTTTTGGCCCTGCGCCATCGCGGGCATCGCAAGAAGGATGAAGACCACTGCGGCCGCGATCCGGCGACCGGTCGGAACGGCGCATGCAAGCATGCGGAAGAACTCCCCTTACCCGTCGTAATGGCGTTGGTCTTAAGAGACTTCGTCCTGGATCTTATCCCGGTCTTCCGCCGCTGTCCCGACGCCAGCGCGGACCGGTTATTCCGTGCCGAGGCTTGTGCCACGGAACTGGGGCGAAGATATGAAAGTTGTGAGGCGGCCGGCGCACTCCGGCAGGCTCCGCCGGTCCCGTCAGTAGCACAAGCAGAAACGCTCCGGGGATAACGACGCGATGAAGACGAGAAATGCGACGACGAAACGCTCGAGCACGTAAAGTCTCCCCTGCGATCCTGGATGGGTCGCATGGTCGCGGGAATAGGTTCACGCGCCTTTGACGAAATCGGCTTGTGTTATTCCGTGAGCGGATGAAACTGGAACTTTCCCATGGCGTTCCCATTGAGGGAGCCGCCGGGACCTAGGAGGCAACAATGCCCGCCCTTCTGCCTACGCTCCTGATCGGCTCGCACCTCGTGCTCGCCGCGAACGACAAGGTGCCCACACTCGATTATACCCCGAGCTGCCGCGCGGCTGTGGCGACAGCCACCATCGCCAGCCGGGACGAGAACTCCTGCAAGCAGGACGAAGAAACCGCGCGCGGGACGTTGCAGAAGGATTGGGGACAGTACTCCGCCAGCGACCGTAACCACTGCGTCCAGCTCTCTACGCTGGGCGGATCGCCCAGTTACGTCGAGCTGTTGACCTGCCTGGAGCTCGCCAAGGCAGCAAACGCCATGCCAGACCAAATGCCGATCAACGGGTCCGGCATGGGCAAGGTTCAGCGCTGAGGACTATTTCTTCGGCGTGGCGCTGCTGGACGAGCCCTGCTGCGACAGCTTGTAGGCGGACATTTGTTTGGGCTTATCCTTGTCCGCCTTCGGTTTCTTCTTTTCCTTCGGCACGCGCATCTGACCTTTGGCCATGACGATCTCCTTGCGACTCGTGGACACCGAATGGTGATACGGCGCCGGTGGTTCGGCAAGAGGTTGCGCGATAAGCCGGCGAACGCTTCCGCGTAAACAGGGTATATACGCGAAGAGGAGATACGCCCTTTCCGGGCAGCCGGCCGAGACCCGCGGTCAGCTCTTTGGGGCGGCGTCGGCCGACTTCATCTTCTCATCGATGCACTTGGTCACGTAGTCGGCGCGCTTATCAAGGTCCTGCGAAACCGCGCCCTTTTCTGTGCCCATCCAGCATTCTGCCGCCGCGCGCGAATGCGTCATCGGCGGCTGCGGCGGCCCGGCGAGGGCGGCCTGGGCCGCGGGCGCGGCGCCTGAGCCCATGCCGGTGGTTTCGCAGCCGGCCAGCGCCAGCGCCGCCAGGAGCAGCAGGACGCCGCCCGGCACGGAAAAGCTCTTATGACCTGTCGTCATCGATCGTCTCTCACCATCACTGTTGGATTGGCGTCTTAGCCGCCCCGCCCGATTTCCCCTTAGCGCGCACTCTTTATGGCCGAGTTCCGCGTTCGGCAACATCTTTGCCTGCCTGATTTCGCGCCAGCCGAAAGCGGCCGACGAAGGACTATTTACATTTCACAAGCCCGTGGGGGTGCGAACCCTTGTGGCAGGCTGCGCGTTCTTCCCGCCGAGACGCGGGGACGTGAAAATGGAGCTCTCAATGCGCGTGTCATCGCGATTTACTCTGACCGCGGCGGTGGCCGCGTTTCTTTTGTCCGGCGTGGCGGCGAAAGCCGATGATTTCGCGGTCGGCGGCGACCAGCCGAGCGTCGGCGTCGGCATGATCTGCAATACGTCCGACCAAGCCGAACAATTTCTCGCGCTCCAAGCCAAGGGCGCCAAGGCCGACGCGGCGATGAAAACCGTCAACAAGCAGGCCAAGAATCGGCGCGCCTGCGGAGTGGCGGCGATCGCTTTTGTTCGCGACAAGACGCTCGACACCAAGACTGTGAAGAACAAGCTGGTCCAGGTGGTGCGCATCAATGTCATTGCTGGCTTCAATGGCAGCGACTGGCAGCGTGTGTCCAATATGGTGCAGTTCGCGGTGGTCGAAGGCGAGGGCGAGTCGATCTAAGCGCGCTGCAACTCCTCGCTTTCCCAATGGCCGGGTTCCTCCGGCCATTGCGATTCTTGTTTCTTCTTATCCTTTCCCACGCGCGTGGATGACCGCGGTCACCACAATGTGTCCGCAGCAACCCGCGGCGCGGACTGCGCGTTGAGAGGGCAGGGGCGCGACCTTTTGAAGGAGGCGGACCCATGCTGTCTCGCTCCATTCCCCTTTGTGCGACTTTGGCGCTGCTCATGTTGCCGGCCGCTGCATCGACCGCCGCGGTCAAGCCTGGCGCCGTCATTCTCAGCAACGGCACGCAAGTGCCGCAGATCATGCCGCCCGGGCGGCTGCAACTCGACAAGGCGCAGCGCGAGCAGATCCGCAAGGCGGTGCTGACCCAGGATACCGAGGTTGAGTCAAAGGCGGTCCAGGCTTTCACGCCGTCGGTCGGCGCCAAACTGCCGAGCAGCGTCACAGGCCTCGGGCTGCCACAGTCGCTGTTCGCCAAGGTGCCGCAGGTCGCCAACTACGGTTACGTGAAGCTGAAGAACAAGGTGCTGATCGTGAACGCGATGACACACACGATCGTGGACATGTTCTCCGAGACGCAGCCGGTGACGTGAGCGGGACTCTCCAAGTCCTCGGCGTAAAGAGGCGGGCGAGCCGTTGCACGTTCAAGGTCACCCGCGCTGGGCGCCTTCGGATAGCTTGGATGACAACAATAGATCGGTCACCGTCTTCATCCGCAGTGCGGGGCGCTCGACAGTGAACCACGACAGGAGCGCGAACGCGACTGTAGGTCCCAGGACCGCAATCCATAGGCGGCTGTCGGTCTGCCGATGCAGCGCAACCAGGGTCCAAATGACAGGGGCGTGATAGAGATAGATGCCGTAGGAAATGTCGGTCCCTTTCAGACGGGAAGACAGGCTTCGAAACGTAAAGGCGAACGAAAATACCAGGCCGGCGAGGCTGAGGATGCGAAGCGGTAGCAACGGCGTCATTGTGTGGAAGTCGATCGGAGTATTGCCGAGCCAGCGCCAATCGATCAGCGCGAAGCCGAAATGGATGATCAGCCAATAGCCCAGCCTGCCTTCGAACAAGGCCCGCAGGCGCGGCCAGTAGACGGCGCAGGCCGTGCCGATCAGGAAATACCAAAGATAGGCTGGTGTGGTGACCACCAGGAGCTTGGTGGCGAGAGCGCCGGGCTGTGCGTCCTGAAAATATTGCAGCAACACGGCGAGGGTGAGCGAGCCGGCCCCGAACAGCAAGATCGGACGACCGGAGGAAATCTTTCCGCCCTGGCGTTTCAGCAGAACGAGCGGCAGCAGCGCATAAAATCCAAGCTCGACCGGAATAGTCCAGAGCACGCCTGAAGGGAAGGTGGCGTAGAAGCCGTTTGGATCGACGATCTTACCGAACAAAAAGCTTGGATAGATATCGTTGCCCAGCGCCAAAGCCGCCGCCAGCCAGGCATCGAACCGCCAAGACGTGACTGGTAGCGATAGGCTTCCGGTAACCATGAGCGCGACCACAATGAGGGCGATATTGATCCACAAAGCCGGATAGATCCGTAGCGCGCGCCTCGCAAAATAGGAGGCAGTGCCGCTCTGGCCACGCAACAGCGACAAGGCGACCAGATAGCCGCTGACGAGGAAGAACATGGGGACGCCTGGAAGCTGATTGACGACGAAGCCAAGCCACGACGGGACCGGCAATTGCAATGCCGATGCGGCATGGACCAGCAACACCTGAAGCGCCGCGAGCAGCCGGATCAGGTCAAAATTATTCTTGTATTCAGGCAAAGGGCCGATTTTCGTCGCTTGGGGAGGCGTTCGCCGCGCTCGTCAGGCGAGCACTCTTGCCTGGGATTTACCGGGCTGTCGAGCGCCGGATCAGTGCAGCCTACCGCCTGCGCTTGTTGGCCTTGAAGCCGCCGTGCATGCCGGGGCGGCCCATGGTCGAGCGACCGCCTTCGCGCTGGCCTTCCTTGCGCGAGGGGACCGACTCCACACCAGGGCCCATCTCGTCGAGGTTTGGCTTGCGCGGAGCGTCCTTGCCAGAACGCGCCGGCTTCACCTCGTGATAGAGCGCGATCCCCATCTCATCGAGATGCGGCTTGTGCGGACGATCGGTGCGTGACGAGGAGCGCAGGCCCTTCGTCTGCGCC
>DASXOK010000149.1:0-10516 GCA_036494425.1 Pseudolabrys sp. | reverse complement strand
CCTAAGATCAGCGCATAGATTATGACCTGCCAGATCGGACGCCAGGTGCCGGCGATGGCGCGGCCGGTGAGCCAGCCGGCGCCGCCGCCAAGGATGACCGTGACCAGCACGAAGACGCCGAACGAGCCTTCCTCGTAGAGCAGTTCGGGGACGGAGAAGGCGGTGGAGATCTGGTCCATCAGTGCCGCCCGCCTTCGAGATAGGCCGACTTGATCTCCGGACGCTCCAGAAGCTCGCGTCCCGTGCCGGACAGCGTGATTGCGCCGTTGACCATCACATAGCCGCGGTGCGCGAGCTTGAGCGCATGATAGGCATTCTGCTCGACAAGAAACACGGTGAGCCCGCTCTCGGTGTTGAGCGCTCTGATGGCGTCGAAGATCTGACGCACGATCAATGGCGCAAGGCCGAGCGACGGCTCGTCGAGCAGCAGGAGGCGCGGCCGCGCCATCAGCGCACGCGCGATCGCCAGCATCTGCTGCTCGCCGCCGGAGAGCGTGCCGCCGCGCTGGCCGATGCGCTGCTTCAGGCGCGGGAAGAGGGTCAGCACGCGCTCGATATCGCGGCCGAATTCGGCCGGGGCGGCGGTTGTCGCGCCCATCTGGAGATTTTCCAGCACGGTCATGCGCGAGAAGATGCGGCGGCCTTCCGGCGCCTGCGCCAACTTGAGGCGGGCGATCTCGTGCGTCGGCAGGTGCGTGATGTCTTGCCCGTCGAAGGCGATCGCGCCTTCGCGCGCGCGCGGATTGCCGCAGATGGTCATCATCAGCGTCGACTTGCCGGCGCCGTTCGCTCCGATCAGCGTGACGATCTCGCCGGCATTGACGTCGAGATCGACGCCCTTGAGCGCCTGCACGCGGCCGTAAAAGGTCTTCACACCGCGCACGGAGAGGAGCGGGGAGGTCATGGCATGACCTCCGTGCTCCCTCTCCCTGAAAGGGGGAGGGTCTCTCTCCGCGTCATTCCGGGACGCACCGAAGGTGCGGGCCCGGAATCCATACTCCGCAGCGCTGCGGCGTATGGATTCGGGGCTCGCCGCTGCGCGGCGCCCCGGAATGACGGCTTCATCATAATCCCACCTCCGCTTCGACCTTCTCGACGTCCTCGTCGGCGACGCCGAGATAGGCGGCGATCACCTTCTCGTCGTTGCGCACCGCTTCGGGCGCGCCGTCGGCGATCTTGACGCCATAGTCGAGCACGACGACGTGGTCCGAAATCTCCATCACCACGCTCATGTCGTGCTCGATCAAAAGAATCGAGATGGCGTTCTCGTCGCGGATCGTCAGCAGCAACTCATTGAGTTCGGCGCTTTCGCGTGGATTGAGCCCCGCCGCTGGCTCGTCGAGACAGAGGAGCACCGGCTCGGTGCACATCGCGCGCGCGATTTCGAGCCGCCGCTGCGCACCGTAGGGGAGATCACCGGCGGGATCGTCGGCCCGCGCCAAGAGGCCGACGCGGTCGAGCCATTGCCGCGCCTTGTCGATCGCGGCGCGTTCGGCCTTGCCATAAGACGGGAAGCCGAGCACGCCAAGCAGCGTATAGCCCGACGCAAGCATCAGCCGGTTGTGCTGCGCCACCAGCAAATTCTCCAGCACCGTCATGCCGGGAAACAGACGGATGTTCTGGAATGTGCGGGCGACGCGCGCCTGGTGCGTCACCAGATAATCCGGCATGCGCTCGAGCAGATAGAGCGCGCCGTCGGCGCGCGTGAGGCTGCGCTGGCCGCTGTCGGTGAGCCTCTCCAGCGCCTCCCAGGCCGATGCGGCGCCGTGCCGCAGGCCGAGGCGGCCTTCGCTCGGCTTGTAGAAGCCGGTGATGCAATTGAACACGGTCGTCTTGCCGGCGCCGTTCGGCCCGATCAGCGCCGTGATGTCGCCCTGCCGTGCCTCGAACGAGAGATCATCGACCGCGACGAGCCCGCCGAAGCGCATGCGCAGGTGCTCGACCTTCAGCAGGATGTCGCCGTTCCCGCTCATCAGCCGTGCCCTTCTCCCACGAGATCGGAGGAGATCACCTTACGCTCCTTCAGGAACACCGACGGTGCGCGCGTCGAGATCAGCCCGCGCGGCCGCCAGATCATGATCAACACCATGGCGAAGCCGAACAGCAGCATGCGGTACTGCGTCGGATCGAAAGTCTGGCCGAATATCTGCTTGAGGAAGTCGAGCTCGCGCAACATCTCGGTGCCGCCGATCATCACGATGGCCGCGATGGCGACGCCGATCTGGCTGCCCATGCCGCCGAGCACCACGATCGAGAGGATGCTCGCCGATTCCAGGAAGGTGAACGAGTCCGGCGAAATGAAGCCCTGCCGCGCGGCGAAGAACGATCCGGCGAAGCCTGCGAACATCGCGCCCATGGCGAAGGCGGTGAGCTTGGTGTTGGTCGTGTTGATGCCGAGCGAGCGGCAGGCGATCTCGTCCTCGCGCAGCGCTTCCCAGGCTCGGCCGACGGGCAGCCGCCGCAAGCGGACCGTGACGAAGGCGGTGAGCAGCGCCAGCGCCAAAATTAGGTAGTAGAGGAAGATGGTGCGGTAGATCGGTGAATATTCGAGCCCGAACACGGCGGCGAAGCCGTCATCGTCGGCGTTGAATGGGATGCCGAAGAAGGTCGGGCGCGGGATGCTGGTGATGCCCGCATAGCCGTTGGTGAGGTCGACGAAGTTGATCAGCACCAGGCGGACGATCTCGCCGAAGGCGAGGGTGACGATGGCGAGATAGTCGCCGCGCAGCCGCAGCACCGGGAAGCCGAGCAGGATGCCCCAGAACGAGGCGAGGCAGCCGGCAAGCGGCAGCAGGATCCAGAACGAGAGGCCGAAGGCCTTGGCGAGCAGCGCGTAGGAGTAGGAGCCGACCGCGTAGAAGGCGACGTAGCCGAGATCGAGCAGGCCGGCGAGGCCGACCACGATGTTCAGGCCCCAGCCGAGCATCACGTAGATGAGGATCTGGATGCCGAAATTGTCGAGCCATTTCACCGCGCCGCCGAAGCCGGAGGCGAAGATGACGATGACCGGATAGACGATGACGAAACCGATGGCGAAAGGCACGAACCATCGGCCGACGGCGGCGCGCCAGGGGGCGGGCGCGGCGGCGGGCTTGAGCGCGCGCTGCCTCGCTCTCGGCTCGATGAGCAGGGCATAGGCAAGGCGCCCGACGCCGACCACGGCGACGATCAACAACAACAACGGCCAGCGGGTCGTCAGGATGAGGTTGTTGCGGACGTCCTGGATGGTCTGGAAGCCGATCAGCGGTAGGAACAGGCCGAAGGCGATCAGCGCGGTCAGCCCCGCGTCGCGCAGCGCGCGCGCAACTTCGACGCTGCGGCTCTGTGGGCCGGTGGCCATATCAGACCTTCTCGACGTCCGGCCGGCCGAACAGACCCTGCGGCAGGAAGATCAAGGTGATGGCGAGCACGGAGAAGGCTGCGACGTCCTTGTAGTCGATCGAGAAATACGCGGACCAGAACGTCTCGATCAGTCCGATGAGCAGGCCGCCGATCACGGCGCCCGGCAGCGAGCCGATGCCGCCGAGCACGGCGGCGGTGAACGCCTTCACGCCCGGTACGAAGCCGTCGGAGAACGAGACGACGCCGTAATACATCAGGTACATGGTGCCGGCGACGGCGGCGAGCGCCGCGGCGATCACAAACGTAAACGAGACGGTGCGGTCGACATCGACGCCGACCAGCGCCGCCATTCTCTGATCCTGCTCGCAGGCGCGCTGCGCGCGGCCGAGCCGCGTCTTGGCGACGAGATACCAGAAGCAGGCGAGCAGCACGGCCGTCACGCCCCAGATGATGAGTTGCTTCAGCGACAACGTGACCGCGTAGCCGTTTTGCGTGAAGAGCACGAACTCCCCTTGCACCATCGGCGGGATCGACTTGTTGCGCGGCCCTTGCGTGACCTGCACGAAGTTCGACAGGAAGATGGACATGCCGATGGCCGAGATCAGCGGCGCGAGGCGAAAGGAGCCGCGTAACGGCCGATAGGCGACGCGCTCGATCGTCCAGTTCACCAGCGCGGTGAACAGCATCGCCACGACCAGCACGATCAGAAGCGCCAGCGCGACCGAGGAGATGCCCAGCCACGTGGTGAGGATCAGAAAGGCGATCAGCGCTATGAAGGCCGACACCATGAACACATCGCCATGGGCGAAGTTCACCATGCCGATGATGCCGAACACCATGGTGTAGCCAATGGCGATCAGGCCGTAGATGGAGCCGAGCGTAATTCCGTTGATGAGCTGCTGGAGGAAGACCGCCATGTCTCCTTTGCCTTCCCAGGTCGCCCGGCCGACAACCGATTGTTCCGATCTCCAAGGCTTAACAGGGCATTGCGGCAGCGGCAACGCTGCGGGCAGCGTTATTCACGTGGTGCGTGACGGAAATACGAAAGTAGGGCTGACGTCCGGCGTGGCGCTCGCGGCGCCGTGCTTCGGAGGCGCGGTGCCGCGACTTTGCGGAGGGCGGTGCGGCGACAGAGCGCCGCACCACGAGTTCTAGCGTGCGCGCTGGGCGGCGTCAGTGCAGCCCGCCGAAGACCCAGATTAGCAGCAAAAGCGGAAGCGGAATGCCAAGCAGCCAGAGCAAAAGATAGCGTCCCATGTCGGTCGTCCCTCTGTTGTTGTTACGTTGACAAGGGAATTCGCAGGCATTGCGCGTGGTTCCGGTGCGATCGCGATATGCACGGTCCGGAACCAAGCCAGATGCGGAACGTTATCCCAAGCGTTGGGCCGGGGAGCATCGAAGGTGAACTTCGAGCGACACCAACACCGGAAGGAAGCGAAATGAGCCAGAACCAGAATCCTAATGAGCGTCCGGGTCAGCAGCAGCAAGGTGGCCAACAGGGCGGTCAGCAAGGCGGTGGACAACAGGGCGGCGGCCAGAAGCCGGGCCAGCAGCAGCAGGGTGGCGGCCAGAAGCCTGGCCAAGGCGGTCAGCAGGGTGGTCAAGGCGGCCAGCACGATCAGAACCGCTAACGTCTGACGCACTGTAATCAGAGCGAGGGCCCCGTCCGGTGGCGGGGCCTTTCGTTTGCACACTTACGTTGGCGCGCGCGGGCTTGCTCGCTTATGCTGCGTCATGGCCACGCCCGCACTTCCGCTGTTTCATCTCTATGGCGATCCGCCGGACGACTCGGCGTTCGACTTCATCCATATCGAGACGATCCCTTCGCGCTCGTCGGTGCACGACTGGACCATCCGCGCGCACCGCCACCGTAATCTGTTTCAGGTGCTGCTGATCGCGCATGGCGGCGGCACCATGAGCTTCGAGGCGTCGACCATGACGTTCTCGGCGCCGGCCGCAATCCTGATCCCCGCCACCACGGCGCACGGCTTCCGCTTCACACCGGAGGTGACGGACGGATGGATCGTGAGCTTCACCGAGGATGTCGCCGACGGGCTTGGCGAGCACTCGGTCGACGCGCTGGCGCGGCTGAAGGCGCTGGCCACCGATCCGGTGGTGCCGCTCGCCGATCTGTCAGAAGCGAAGCGCCTGGCGGCGTTGTGCGCCGATCTCAATGAGGAAAGCTTCCTCGCGCGCGAGGGCCATCGCGTTGCCATGCGTGCGCTCTTGGCGCTGATCGCCATCGAGGTGTTGCGTCTCGCCGCCAGCCGCGCGCGCACCGGTGCTGTGACGCTCACGCGCGCGGATGCGCGCATCGAGGACCTGCGCCGGCTGGTGGACCAGCATTTCAGAAAGGAACGCCAGATCGGGTTCTACGCCGTGAAGCTCTCGATGACGCCGGACCGCCTCAACGATCATGTGAAGCGCGCGACCGGCGTGACCGCCGGGCATCTCATCCGCCAGCGCGTGTTGACCGAAGCCAAACGGCAGCTTGTCTTCACCACGCAGAGCATCCACGAGATCGCCTACGGTCTCGCCTTCTCCGATCCCTCGCATTTCACGCGCTTCTTCCGCAAGCAGACCGGGATGACGCCGCAGGCGTTTCGTGCGGGCAGGGGTGGGTGACTATTATTGCTTCGCCTCCAACGAATTGCGCTTGATGAACGCGAAGGCGATGACCGCGCCGACCAACTCGGCCGCACCGCTGCCGGTGAGCGCGGCGCGCAGGCCCGGCAGGAAGCCTGCGCCCATCGTCGCCTCTTGGCCGGCGTAGGCCGCGAAGATCGAGGCGAGGATCGCCACGCCCAGCGTCGCGCCGACCATGCGCGCGGTGTTGAGCACGCCTGACGCAGTGCCGGAACGGTTTGGCGGCACGGCGGCGACAGCGACGCCGTTCACCGGCGCGGTGTTCAGCCCGAGCCCGATGCCGACCACGAACAGCGCGACGCCGATCAAGACGAGACTCGTGTCGGGTGCGATGCGGCTCAGCATCAGCGCGCCGACGCCCATGCAGGCCATGCCGGCGGTCATTACGATGCGCGGGCCGAGGTTATTCGTGAGGTGGCCGACCAGTTGCGAGACGATGACGAAGCTCACCGACATCGGCAGCAGTTCGAAGCCGGCGATGAGCGGGCTCGCGCCGCGCATGGTCTGGAAATAGAGCGGCATGATGAACAGAAGCGCATACATGCCGAAGGTCATCAGCGCAGCCACGGCCAGCGCCGCCGAGAACACCGGCTGGCGCAGGAAGGCGAGCGGCAGCAGCGGTCCCGGCGTGCGCCCTTCGACGAAGACGAACGCGCAAAGCGCGAGGACCGCAATGCCTGCGACGGTCAATATCACCGGCGATGTCCAGCCCCAGTGTGAACCTTCGATCGCGGCGAAAGCCAGTCCGCCGAGCCCGATGATCGCGAGCGCCTGGCCGGGAAGGTCGAGCCTGCGCCCTTGCGGCTCCGCGCTCTCGCCGAGCGCGGTGTAGGTCACAATCAAAGCGGCGGCGCAGACCGGCAGCGTCACGTAGAAGATGCTGCGCCAGCCGATCGTATCGACAAGCCAGCCGCCGAGCGTCGGGCCGATGATGAAGGCGAGGCCGTTGCAACTTGCCCAAATTCCCAGGGCGTGCCCGCGCGCCGCCTTGTCGGGATAGGCGATCGTCAGCAGCACCAGCGACATCGGCAATGCAAAGGCTGCGCCCAGGCCGCTGATGATGCGGCCCGCGATCAAGGTCGCGGCGTCGGGCGCCAGCGCGCACATCAGCGTGCCGACGGCGAACAGCGCGATGCCGAGCGCAAAGATGCGCCGCCGGCCGTAGAGATCGCCCAGTGTTCCGCCGGTCAGCAACAGGCTGGCGTAGACGAGGTTATAGGCGTCGATCACCCACTGCATCGCGCTGACGCCGGCATTGAGATCGGCGGCGATGCTTTTCAGCGCCAGATTGACCACCGACGTGTCGATCTGCGCGACCAGAACGCCAAGCGACGTCGCGAGCAGCACGAGGCGTGGATGCGTGCGTGTTGCGGCGCCGCGTGCCAGCGTGCCGCTGATGTTCCCCATGCTCATCAGGTCCTCCGCTTTTGCATTAACCGGACCTAATGGCGCGCGTTCCGCAAACCCACCCGCTTCCTGCTCGCGGTGGTGTGGATAAAGCCGCCGCCCAGCGTGGTTAAGCGGCTAAGAAGTAAGGTAAAGAATTGGTTTCTTTTGAATTCGCAAGTTGAAGCGATTACGCCGGAAGTTGCAATTTTGAGGAGCAACCCATGCGGAAGCTGTCCACGCTGACTGTCACGACGATTTTGGCGATCGCACTCTATTTCGCGGTTGTTTGGGGCTATGACGCGCTGCGCATGCTCACCGCGCCAAACCATGGTCTCGAAGAGGCCTGGCGCGCCGATTATGTCTTCGTCATCGGCCGGATGCTCGGCCTCGGGCCGGTCGGCCTGATCAAGCTTGGCGCCTTCTTCGGCGCGGTGAAGCTCGTCGCCGCCGGCGCCTGCGGCGTCCACGTCGTCGACCGCTTCCGCGCCATGATCAGCGGACGCGCAAATTCTGAGGTGCTCGAAGGCGGACTCATCCTCGTCGTCGCCATCAGCATCATTTCGGTCGGCCCGGCGGTGTGGGGGAGCAATGCCGAGGTCGTCCGCGAATACACCGTGCAACTCGCACTGGCCTGCTTTGCCACCGCGCTCTGCATCGCCGAACGCAGCTTCGGCGGCTATGACCTCGCGGAGGCCGGGCGCGAGCAGGCGGATGATGTTGCCACGGCGACCATCGGGTCCGCCGTCGGCCCGACGCTGCATCCGTAACCGTTCACCGCGAGGATGCGCCCATGTTGAACCGCCTGGTCGCGACATTCACGCTGTGGACCGTGCGCGGCGCACTCGCCTGGTTCATCGCGCACGAATATACGGCTGTGGTCACCGAGAAGCTGAACGCGGTCTCGCGCGCGCTTGGCGGGTCCTAAGCAACTGCGCGCCAACGCGCGGAATACCCGCTTACTTGCTCTTCTCGATTTCCGCGATCACGTCGGCGGCTTCCTTGAAGGCGTGATTGGCGGCAGGTACGCCGCAATAGATCGCCTGTTGCAGGATGATCTCCTTGATGTCGTCCTGTGTGAAGCCGCCTTCGACGAGCGCCGCGCGCACGTGCATGCGGAATTCGTCCCACTTGTCGAGCGCCAGCATGGTGCCGATCACCAGCACCCGCCGCGTGCGCTCGTCGTAATGCGGCCGCGTCCAGATCTCGCCCCAGGCGGCGCGGGTGATGAAGTTCTGGAATTCCTCCGTGAACGCGCTCTTCTTGCTGTTGGCGCGATCGACCCAGGCGTTGCCGAGCACCTTGCGGCGCTGCGCCATGCCCTTTTCGTAGCGTTCTGTCTCGTCCATCGCGATGTCCCTTAACCCAACAAGAAGTTCAGCACCGTCTCGGTGTACTGCTTCGGCTGCTCGACATTGGAGATATGCGCGGCGTCGAGAGCGACGAGCTTTGCCCCTTTAATCTCTTTTTGGATCGCTTCGCCGTCTGCTGGCGTCGTCGCCACGTCTTTTGCGCCGGCGATGATAAGGGTCGGCGCAGTGATGCTTGCGTTGCTCGCACGGAAGTCCATCACGGCGAGTGCCTGGATGCAGGCGACATAGCCCGGCACCTTGGTCGCCAGGAACATCTCTGTCATGCGGGCCATCGCCTCCGGCGCGCGGACGCGGAACCCTTCCGTGAACCAGCGTTGCATATTGGCGTCGACCATGGCCGCGAGACCATTCGTCTCGACGAACTTGATGCGGGCGTCCCATGCGGACCTGTCCGGGTAATAGGCGCTGGTGTTGGAGAGAATGAGCTTCTCCACGCGGTCCGGCGCATTGGCGCCAAGCCATTGCCCGACCATGCCGCCCATCGAGAGGCCGCACCAGTTGGTTTTCTTGATGTTCAGCGCGTCGAGCACGGAGAGCACATCGCGGCCGAGGCGCTCCATGGAGTAGGGGCCCTGCGGCACGCCGGACTGGCCATGGCCGCGGCGGTCATAACGCACGAGACGGAAATGCTTGCCGAACTCGTCCGCCTGGTCATCCCACATATGCAGATTGGTGCCGAGCGAGTTCGACAGCATCAGCGCGGGCGCGTCCTCGCGTCCGGAAACCTCGACATGGATCGGGCAGCCGTCGTCGGCCTTGATCATGGGCATGCGCATTTCCCCTGATTTCACCTTTGATTGCGTCAGCGTGGCGAGGCTGCCACCTCTAATGCGCCCGTTCGCGCCTGCAAAGCCCTTTTCAGGGGCGATGCGAAGGCTTAAAGGCCATTGTGGCCGGCCCCATCTCGGGCCGCGATGCTGATCGAAGGAGACGACGCCGATGGCGATGACGATGACGGGCGAGGTTCAGCTTGCTGCGAGCCGCGAAGTTGTTTGGGCCAAGCTCAACGACGCGGAGACTCTCAAGGCCTGCATCCCGGGCTGCGAGGAACTCACCATGACCTCGGACACCGAGTTCCAGGCCGTCGCCACGCAGAAGATCGGGCCGGTCAAGGCGCGCTTCAAAGGCAAGGTCCATCTCACCGATCTCGATCCGCCGAACGGCTACAAGATTTCAGGCGAAGGCGACGGCGGCGTCGCCGGCTTCGCGAAGGGCGGCGCGACCGTCGCACTCACCGACAAGGACGGCGGCACCTTGCTTACCTACAACGTGGAGGCGCAGATTGGCGGCAAGCTCGCGCAGCTCGGGCAGCGCCTGGTGAACGGCGCGGCTAAGAAAGTGGCCGACGATTTCTTTCAGCGATTTGCCGCCGCGGTTGCCGCTGGCTGATCGCAAAGCAGCAATTCTGAGCCGAATCGAAGCGAAATCGACGGCAAACGGATTCGTGACCGTCGATTTTCGCGATTTTCACCACGTTCGACCCTCGAATCTCTTGACCCCGCCTAGGGCGGGGGTTCAGACTTAGGCCCGTTCCAAGGCGCAACCGGGCTGAAAGCGGCTCGATTTCGGGCCCGACACGCTGCCGCTCTTGCCGGGCGAGGCGATGAGAGGGCTTTTGACCCCGACTTTTTTGGGAGGATGCTCATGCCTGCCGTATCCATGACCGTGAACGGAAAAGCCGTTTCCGGCGATGTCGAAGCCCGCACGCTGCTGGTGCAGTTTCTGCGCGAGAATCTTCGGCTGACCGGCACGCATGTCGGCTGCGACAC
>DASXOK010000148.1:0-1603 GCA_036494425.1 Pseudolabrys sp. | reverse complement strand
CCCGATCGCCGGCACGCGCCCGCGCGGACCGACGCCGCACGAGGACAAGGCTCTGGAAGAGGAACTGCTCGCCGATCCGAAAGAGCGCGCCGAGCACCTGATGCTGCTTGATCTCGGCCGCAACGATGTCGGCCGCGTCGCTAAGATCGGCAGCGTGACCGTCACCGACCAGTTTTTCATCGAGCGCTACAGCCAGGTGATGCACATCGTCTCCAACGTCGAAGGCATGCTGGACGGCAAGCATGACGCGCTCGACGCACTGGCCGCCGGCTTTCCCGCCGGCACCGTCTCCGGCGCACCGAAGGTGCGCGCCATGCAGATCATCGACGAGCTTGAGAAGGAAAAGCGCGGACTCTACGCGGGCTGTGTCGGCTATTTCTCCGCCGCCGGCGAAATGGACACCTGCATCGTGCTGCGCACCGCGCTGGTGAAGGACGGCAAGATGTACGTGCAGGCCGGCGCCGGCATTGTCGCCGACAGCAATCCCGACTCAGAACAGCAGGAATGCATCAACAAGGCGAAAGCCCTGTTCCGCGCCGCCGAGGAAGCGCGGCGTTTTGCGAGTGCCGCCAAGCGCGGCCAGTAGCCGATCAACCCGCCGGGCGCTAATATCGGGGGTCGAATGGGAGCGGCCTCATGAGCGGCGATCACCACGATCACGATGCGAAGTGGAAGCACGACGGCGTGCGCGTGATCCCCGGCAATTCGCTCGATCCCAATACCGCGCAGACGCCCGGCATGCATCGCGAGGCCGCGATCAATGCGGCGCGAGTCGGCGCGCAGAAGATCTGGGCCGGAACGGTCAAGATCTCCCCCAACGCCAAGACGGGCGCGCATCATCATGGCGCTCTGGAAAGCGTGATCTACGTCGTGCGCGGCAAGGCGCGCATGCGCTGGGGGGAGCATCTTGAGTTCACCGCCGAAGCGGGACCCGGCGATTTCATCTACATCCCACCCTATGTGCCGCATCAGGAAATCAACGCCGCCCGGGACGAAGTGCTCGAGTGCGTGCTGGTGCGCAGCGATAACGAAGCCGTGGTGGTCAATCTCGACATCGAGCCGGTGGAGAAGCCGGAGACCGTGCCCTGGATCGATCCGATTCATAAGGCGTAAGCCACGGCATTGCCCTAAGCTCGCGCCTGAGAATTTGGCCAGGGAGAGGGCCAATGGTGGCCCATATCGCCGCCCGCCTTGACCGGCTGATCGGACGTATCATCGCCGGAGCGCAGGTGCTGGCGCTCCCGCTGATTGTGCTCCTGTTCCTCCAATGGCCGCTGCGCGATCTGGCCGGCGGTCACTCGCGCGAGGCCAATGATCTCGGCCAGGTGATCTTCGCGCTGTTTGTCGCGGTCAGCGTCACCGCCGCGACCCGCGCCGGTACGCATCTGGCGGCTGACACGCTGGCGCAGCGCTATTCGCTCCGCACCCGCACGCTCATCAAGAAGGCCGGCGCGGCGCTCGGGCTCGTGCCCTGGGCGCTGTTCGTGTTGATTGCGGGCAAGGCGACCGTCGTGCAATCGGCGCTGCTGCTGGAATCCTTTCCGGACACCGCCAATCCCGGCTACTTCATCATCAAGCTGGCGCTCTGGGTCATGGCCCTCCT
>DASXOK010000147.1:0-4700 GCA_036494425.1 Pseudolabrys sp. | reverse complement strand
CCGCGTCGCCGCGTCGGAGAGGTCGGCATCCGCGCAGACGATGTTGGCGGCGTTTGAACCGAGCTCCGCGACGAATTTCTTGGCTCCCGCGGCACGCGCGAGATCGTGTCCGGCCTCGGTGCTCCCGGTCAGCGTCAAGACTGAGACGAGCGGGTGCGCGGCAAGCGCCCGGGCTGTTTCCGCTCCGCCCGGGACGACATTGAACAGGCCGTCCGGAAGTCCGGCCGTCTTGAAGGCCTCCGCAAGGATCAGCGCGACGGGCGTTCCCGGCGGTGACGGCTTGACGACGGTCGCATTGCCGACCGCCAGCGCGGGCGCCAGCTTCTGGACCAGAAGGTTGATCGGCGCGTTGAACGGCGTGATTGCCCCAACGACGCCGTAGGGAACCCGCGTCGTGAAGCCGAAGCGCCCTGCTCCCGGCGCCGTGATATCGAGCGGCAACACTTCGCCGTACAGATGCGGCAATTGCGTCGCGCACGCGCGGATGAATTGGGCCGCACGTTTGGCTTCAAACACGGCGGCGCGGCGGGGCTTGCCAATGTCGCGCATCAGCGACCGCACGACGACGTCCTCTATGCTTTCGACGGCGCGCGCCGCGAGTTCAAGCCAGCCAATGCGTGCGGCCGTGGACGCACGGCGATGCGTCAGGAATGCGGTGCGAGCATCAACGACGGCCGCGTCGACGATAGCTGCGTCCGACATCACCAATTGCGCCGTCGTCGTCGCATCGACCGGCGAGATAAGTGTCGTCAAACCGCTCGTCCCCGACGGGGCCGGTGCTCCTCCGATCCAAGGCAGCAATAGATCGTGTGAACGCATCACGCTGACCTTTCTTGTCGCGGCAAGGCGTCGACCGCATCACGGTGCGTCGCCGTCTTGGAAAAATGGCAGGCGGCCGCGTGCATGTCGTCGAGCGGGGTCAACGGCGGAGAAACACGCGTGCACAATTCGACGCCGCGCGGGCAACGGCTATGGAAACGGCAAACATTCGGATCGGGATCAATCGGGCTGACCGGTTCTCCGGGGAGCACGATCCGCTCGCGGCGATCGCCTTCGTTCAGGCTCGGAATCGCCGAGAGCAGCACCTCGGTGTAAGGATGGGCGGGAGCCGCGAAGACGGAGTCGGTCGGTCCGTTCTCCACGATCTTCCCGGAATACATCACCAGGACGCGATTGCAGAGCAGACGAACGACGTTCAAATCATGGCTGACGAACAGGTACGAGAGACCGAGCCGCTCCTTTAGGTCCTGCAACAAATGCAGGATCACGACCTGGACGGACACGTCGAGCGCGGACGTCGGCTCATCCAGGATCAGCAACCGCGGCTCGACCGCCAGCGCGCGCGCGATCCCTACGCGGGCCTTTTGCCCGCCGGATAGCTGGTGCGGAAAGCGGTACAGAAGCTCTTCCGAAAGGCCGCATAAGCGCGCGACCTCGACCACCCGCCGGCGCACGTCGGGCGCATTCATATGACGCAAGTGACGGATCGGATCGGCGATAGCGGCAAAGGCGGTGAAGCGCGGATTAAGCGAGTCGGTGGGGTCCTGAAAGACGATCTGAATATGCGATCGATGCTGTGATCGGCCAAACCGGCGCGCCGGCACCGCGCCGATGTCGCTGCCATCATACGTAATGGTTCCCGACGTTGGATCGATGAGCCTGGCGATCAACCGCACCAACGTCGATTTGCCGCAACCCGACTCCCCGACAAGCCCCACCGTCTCACCGGCGTTGACCGCGAAGGACACATCGTCGACCGCGAAGACTTGCGATCTGGCGCGCGAAAACAATGAGCCTCCCTTGCGCTCGGCCGGGAAGCGTTTGACGAGATGGTCGATCTGGAGGAGCGGGCTCATAGGGGATACCGGCAGGCAACCTGGTGCTGTCGCGTCACCTTCGTCACCGGCAAGACGCCGTCGCAATCAAGATGGTGGCGCTCGCAACGTCCGCTATAGCGGCAGGTCGGCAAATCGTTCCGGCGCAGGTCCGGCAACGACCCGGGAATTGAGACAAGGTCGGACAGGTTGACATCGGGCGCCGGCGTGGCTGCGACGAGGCGTGCCGTGTAGGGATGGCGCGGCGCCCTCAGGAGTTCCGCCGTCGGCGCGACCTCGACGATGTGCCCCGCGTGCATGACCGCGATCCGATCGGCGTGCTCGGAGGCCAGCGCGAGATCGTGCGTAATCAGCAGCGTCGACATCCCCTGAGCACGCGCAATCTCATCGATCAGGTCCATGATGATCGCCTGGATCGTGACGTCGAGCCCGGTCGTCGGCTCGTCGGCAATCAAAAGCGCGGGCCGGCACGACAGCGCCATCGCGATCATGATGCGCTGGCACATGCCGCCTGACAGTTCGAACGGGTAGGACTGCGCGCGGCGCGTCGGATCGGCAATCTTGACCTGCGCAAGCGCCTCGATGGCCCGCCGATGCGCGTCCGCGCCAGCGGCGCTATGACGCTTGAGCACGTCGGCCACCTGCGCACCGACCGTTCGGATCGGGTTGAGCGCGGTCCGTGGATTTTGGAAGATCATCGCGATGTCGCGCCCGCGAATCTCGCGCAACTCCCGCTCCTTCCGGTGCAACAAATCCTCGCCGCGGAACAGGATCCGCCCGGACGTGATCCGCGCCGCGGGGTCGAGAATGCCCATGATGGCGAAGGATGTGACCGACTTGCCGGATCCGCTTTCGCCGACAAGCGCGAGCGTCTCACCGGGTGCGATGTCGAAGCTCACATGATCGATGGCATGCACCGTACCGTCGCGGGTCCGAAACTCGACGGACAGATCGTCCACAGTCAGCAACGGCGACGCACAGTGATCGGTCATGTGCGGCTCCGCGGATCGACAATGTCGCGCAAGCCGTCGCCCAGCAGATTGAAAGAGAATACGGCAAGCATGAGCGTGAGACCGGGGAACAAAGCCACCCACCACTCTCCCGAGACGATAGCGCTCGCGCCGTCGGCGACCATGATGCCCCACTCAGCCGCGGGCGGACGAATACCAAGGCCGATGAAAGACAGACCAGCGACGTTGAGCATCGTGTAGCCGAGCGTCAGCGACGTCTGGACGACCAGCAGCGGAAGGATGTTCGGCAGGATATGTCGCAGCACAATTCCGAATTCGGAATTGCCTGCGAGCCGTGCTGCTTCGACGTAGCCGGCACTGCGCCGCACGTTTGTCTCGGCTCGCGCGAGGCGCGAATACAGAGGCAGTCCGATGATCGCGGTCGCATAGATGATATTGGCGATCGTGTTGCCGAGCGCGGCCACAATGCCCATCGCCAGCACGAACAACGGGAAGGCCATGATCGTATCGGTCAAGCGCCCGATGATACGGTCGGCCCATCCGCCGAAATAGCCCGCAACCAGTCCCATTGCGGTGCCGGCAACGAGGGCGAGCGCCACCGAGGCGACGGCGATCCCCATATCGATGCGGGTCGCGACGATAATTCGGCTCAGGAGATCGCGCCCGAGCTGATCGGTGCCGAACCAGTACTGCGCATCGGGCGGCTGGAGGGCGTGCGCAGCATCGCTGGCGAGCGGATCGTGCGGCGCGACATAAGGACCGAACAGCGCCAGCAGGACGACGATGGTGAACAATACGAACGCAACCGCAGTGATCCGGTTCTCGGCGAACACGTAGCGGCCATGGCGGATGAATTCTTTCATGCCGCGAATCCCACGCGCGGATCGAGCGCTCCGTATGCAACGTCGATCACGAGATTGAGCATCACATAGAGGACCGCCATGGTCAGAACAAAGCCCTGGACCGGCGCGTAATCGGAGGCGATCAAAGCGTCGATCGCGTATGAGCCGATACCGGGCCAAGCGAAGACCTTCTCGACGAGGACATTGGCGCCGAGCAAAAAGGAGAAGACCATCCCGAGAATGGTGACGACCGGGAGCATGGCATTGCGCAAGGCGTGGACCGCGACGATCTGCCAGAAGGATAAGCCGCTGGCGCGCGCCGTCCGAACAAAGTCGCTGCTGAGAGCCGATAGCATCGAGGCGCGGGTGATCCGCGCAAGCGGAGCCATCGCGAAGACGGCCAATGTGATGCCGGGAAGCAGCAGTTGCACGAACGAGGCGCGGAACGTCGCCAGATCGCCCGTCAGTAGCGTGTCGATCAGGTTGAAGCCGGTTATCTGTGGCGGCGGTGAATAGAACACATCGAGGCGGCCCAACGGCGCCGGCGCCCATCCGAGCACGTAGTAAAAGATGTAGACGAGCAAGAGCCCCGTGAAAAACGGCGGCAACGAAACGCCGGCCGTCGTCAGGATGCGGCACGCATGGTCGGCGAACGAGCCCGGCCGCAAGGCGGCGACGATGCCGAGCGGGAGTGCCACCAGAACGGCGAGCATCAAGCCGAACAGCGTCAACTCGGCGGACGCCGGCAAACGCGTCAGGATCTCGCTGCGCACCGGCTGCCCGGTGTTGAGCGACATACCGAGATCGCCGTGGGCAAGCGCTTTGACATATTGCACGAACTGAACCGGCCAGCTGCGATCGAGGCCGAGTTGATGCCTTACGTCCTCAATGCTTTCCTGCGAGGCGGACGGTCCTGCAAAATAGGCGGCCGGGTCGCCCGGCAAGGCGTGCGTCAGCAGGAACGTGACGACGATCACGCCGAACAAGGTCGGAATCGCTGTGGCCAGTCGACCGAGAAGGATGCGACCCATCCCTTAATCCCCCGAATTCGG
>DASXOK010000146.1:0-30930 GCA_036494425.1 Pseudolabrys sp. | reverse complement strand
TGGATCGGCTTGCTGCCGACCGGGATGATGGTGATCGGCTTCATCATCGCCTGGTTCTTCTATATCCGCCGGCCGGATATCCCGGTCGAACTCGCGAAGCAGCACGAGTTCCTCTACAAGTTCCTGCTCAACAAGTGGTACTTCGACGAGCTCTACGACATCATCTTCGTGCGCCCGACCAAGTGGATCGGCCGCACGCTGTGGAAGAGCGGCGACGGCTGGCTCATCGACGGTTTCGGCCCGGACGGCATCTCCGCCCGCGTGCTCGACGTCACCCGCAACGTGGTGCGGCTGCAGACCGGCTACCTCTATCACTACGCCTTCGCCATGCTGATCGGCGCGGCCTTGTTCATCACCTGGTTCATGTTCGCGGTGAAATAGCCCGCGTAGGATAAAGCGAATGAATTGGCCGATCCTTTCCGTCACCACCTTCTTGCCGCTGCTGGGCGCGCTGTTCATCGCGCTCGTACGTGGCAATGACGGACTTGCCAAAGGCACCGCGCGGTGGGTGGCGCTGTGGACGACCCTCGTCACCTTCGCCATCTCGCTGATGATGGTGTGGCGCTTCGACCCGACCTCGCCGGAATTCCAGTTCGTGGAAAAGCACAACTGGCTCGGCGTCGCTTCCTACCACATGGGCGTGGACGGCATTTCGCTGCCCTTCGTCATCCTCACCACCGCGCTGATGCCGATCTGCATCCTGGCGAGCTGGACCAGCGTGCAGAAGCGCGTGAAGGAATACATGATCGCCTTCCTGGTGCTCGAGACCCTGATGGTCGGCACCTTCTCGGCGCTCGACCTGGTGCTGTTCTACCTGTTCTTCGAAGGCGGCCTGATCCCGATGTTCCTCATCATCGGCGTCTGGGGCGGACCGCGCCGCGTCTATGCCAGCTTCAAGTTCTTCCTCTACACGTTGCTCGGCTCGGTGCTGATGCTGCTCGCCATCATGGCGATGTATTGGGAGGCCGGGACCACCGACATCCCGACGCTCCTGCATCACGGCTTCCCGCTGGCGATGCAGAAATGGGTTTGGTTCGCCTTCTTCGCCTCCTTCGCGGTGAAGATGCCGATGTGGCCGGTGCACACTTGGCTCCCTGACGCGCACGTCGAGGCGCCGACCGCAGGCTCGGTCATCCTTGCGGCAATCCTGCTGAAGATGGGCGGCTACGGCTTCCTGCGCTTCTCGCTGCCGATGTTCCCGGCGGCGAGCCATGACTTTGCACCGCTGGTGTTCACGCTTTCCGTCGTCGCCATCGTCTACACCTCGCTGGTAGCGTTGATGCAGGAGGACGTGAAGAAGCTGATCGCCTATTCCTCCGTGGCGCACATGGGCTTCGTCACCATGGGCATCTTCGCGGCGACCACGCAGGGCGTCGCCGGCGGCATCTTCCAGATGATCTCGCACGGCATCGTTTCCGGCGCGCTCTTTCTCTGCGTCGGCGTCGTCTACGACCGCATGCACACGCGCGAGATCGCAGCCTATGGCGGGCTGGTGAACCGCATGCCGATCTATGCCTTCGTGTTCATGGTCTTCACCATGGCCAATGTCGGGCTGCCGGGCACCTCGGGCTTCGTCGGCGAGTTCATGGCGCTGATCGGCACCTTCAAGGCCAACATCCAGGTGGCCACGATCGCGACGCTCGGCGTCATCCTCTCGGCCGCCTATGCGCTGTGGCTGTACCGCAAGATGATCTTCGGCAAGCTCAAGCCGTCGCTCGCGGGCATCAAGGACATCGGCTGGCGCGAGGCCGTGATCTTCGCCCCGCTGGTCGTGCTCACCATCCTGTTCGGCGTGGCGCCCAAGCCCGTCCTCGACATGTCGGCGGCCTCGGTCGCCCAGCTTCTCGAAGGCTACAACAAGGGGGTCGCGGCAGCGAAGGCGGCCGATCAAACGGCGTCATTCCGGGGCACCCGCGAAGTGGGTGAACCCGGAATCCAGACGCGGGCAATGGGTGTGGCTCCGGATTCCGGGTCCGCGCCTTCAGCGCGTACCGGAATGACCGGAGAGAAATTCGTCGAAGTCGAGCGCGCAGGGAGTGCCGCGCGATGAACCAGTTCGCTTCCATCCACGACCTGCTGCCGGTGCTGCCGGAGATCGCGCTCGCCTGCGGCGCCATGCTGATGCTGATGGTCGGCGCCTTCGCCGGTGAGACGAGCGCGCGTGTCGTCAACGGCTGGTCGGTTCTTATCCTGATCGCCGTCGGCGCCATCATCGTCTGGCTGCCGGCCGGGCGGGTCGTGCTGTTCAACGGCAGCTTCGTCGTCGACGATTATGCGCGCTTCCTCAAGCTTCTGACGCTGGCCGGCTCCGCCGGCGCGCTTATCCTGTCGCTCGATTATCTCGCCGTCGAGAAGCAGCAACGGTTCGAATACGGCGTGCTGTTCCTGCTCGCCACCCTCGGCATGATGATGTTGATCTCGGCCAATGACCTGATCGCGCTCTATCTCGGCCTCGAGCTGATGAGCCTGCCGCTTTACGTCGTCGCGGCATCGAACCGCGACAATCTGAGATCGACCGAAGCGGGTCTGAAGTATTTCGTCCTTGGCGCGCTGTCGTCGGGCATGCTGCTCTACGGCGCCTCGCTGATCTACGGCTTCACCGGCACGGTGAATTTCGCGGGCATCGCCAAGGCGACCGCCGGCGGCGCCAGCGTGGGCCTCATCTTCGGCCTCGTGTTCCTGTTCGTCGGCTTCTGCTTCAAGATCTCGGCGGTGCCGTTCCACATGTGGACGCCCGACGTCTACGAGGGCTCGCCGACGCCGGTCACCGCCTTCTTCGCCGCCGCGCCGAAGGTCGCCGCGATCGCCATCTTCATGCGCGCGACCGTGGTTGCCTTCCCCGGCATCACGCATGAATGGCAGCAGATCGTGGTCTTCGTCTCGATCGCCTCGATGGCGCTGGGCGCCTTCGCCGCTATCGGACAGAAGAACATCAAGCGCCTGATGGCGTACTCGTCGATCGGGCACATGGGCTTTGCATTGGTCGGCCTCGCCGCCGGCACGCAGGAAGGCGTGCAGGGCGTGTTGGTCTATATGTCGATCTACGTGGTGATGACGCTTGGCACCTTCGCCTGCATCCTCTCGATGCGCCGCGACGGCCTCGCGGTCGAGGCGATCAGCGATCTCGCCGGCCTGTCGCGCACGCACCCGACCATGGCCTTCTTCCTGGCAATGCTGATGTTCTCGCTCGCCGGCATCCCGCCGCTCGCCGGCTTCTTCGCCAAGTTCTACGTCTTCCTGGCGGCGATCAATGCCGGGCTCTACGCGCTCGCGGTCATCGGCGTGCTCACCAGCGTTGTGGGCGCCTATTATTATCTGATGATCGTCAAGACGATGTACTTCGACGCGCCGGCGAAAAGCTTCGAGCGCATGCCAGGCCTGTTGCGCCTTGTGCTCGGCGTGGCCGGCCTGATCAACATTCTCTTCTTCGCATATCCGGCGCCGCTCCTTGGCGCGGCGACGGCGGCGGCGAAGTCACTGTTCTAGCGCGTGGCGCCGGGGGCGCCGCGCGAGTCGAATGAACCGCGAAGCCACGGACCTGGCGGGGGTCCGACACGTAAGCTACGACACGCTCGGCTCGACCAATGCCGAGGCGCTGGCGCGTGCACGCGCCGGCGAGCGCGGCCCGTTGTGGATCACCGCGCGCACCCAGACGGCCGGCCGCGGCCGCCGTGGCAGCACCTGGGTCTCAGAGACCGGCAATCTCTACGCCACGCTGCTGCTGAGCGAGCCGTCGCCGCCGACGGCCGCCGCGCAACTGTCGTTCGTCGCCGCGCTGGCGCTGCATGACGCAGTCGCCGAATGCGCGCCGCAGTTCGGCCCGCTGCTGCGGCTGAAATGGCCGAACGATCTCCTGCTCGGCGGCGCCAAGCTCGCCGGCATCCTGATCGAAGGCGAGAACGAGCCGGTGTTCACGACCGTGATCGGCATCGGCGTCAACTGCGCCATGCATCCCGCCGGGACGCCCTATCCGGCGACCGATCTCGCCGCCGCAAGCGCGCTGGTGACGCCGGACCAGGTGTTCGCGGCGCTCTCCGCGGCCATGCTGCGCCGGCTGACGCAATGGGGCAGGGGCGAAGGTTTCGCCGCCATCCGCGCAGACTGGCTCAAGCGCGCTGCTGGTCTCGGGGATACCATCCGCGTGCGCCTGCCCGAGCGCGAATTCTCCGGCCGCTTCGAAGGTCTCGACGAAGCCGGCCGCCTGCTGGTCGACGGCGAAGGCGGCATCACCGCCGTCACCGCCGGCGAAGTCTTTGGACTTTCCTCCTCTATCCCTCCGAAAGTGAACTGATGGCCCAAGGTCCAAACGAACTAGTGTTCGCGCCGCTCGGCGGCGTCGGCGAGATCGGTATGAACCTGTCGATCTACGGCGTCGGTCCTGAAGGCCGGCGCAAATGGCTCGCCGTCGATCTCGGCGTGTCGTTCGCGGCGGAAGAGCATCTCCCCGGCGTCGACCTGATCCTGCCCGACATCCGCTATCTGGTGGAGCAGCGCCGCGACCTCGTGGGCCTCGTCATCACCCACGCGCACGAGGACCATTACGGCGCGCTGCTGGAGCTGTGGCCGAAGCTGAAGGTGCCGGTCTATGCGACACCCTTCACGGCCGCGCTGCTCGAGGCCAAGCGCATGGGCGAGCCCGGCGCGCCGGAGATCCCCGTCACCATCATCCCCGTCGGCGGCCGTTTCACCGCGGGTCCCTTCGACGTCGATCTGGTGACAATGGCGCATTCGATCCCCGAGGCGAACGCGCTGATCCTGCGCACGCCCGCGGGCACGGTGCTTCACACCGGCGACTGGAAGATCGATCCGACGCCGATCCTCAACGATCCCACCGACGAGAAGAAGCTCCGCGCGCTGGGCGAGGAGGGTTGCCTCGCGGTCATTGGCGACTCCACCAATTCCATCCGCGATGGCCGTTCGCCTTCGGAGGCCGACGTCGCCAAGACGCTCGCCCAACTGATCAACGAGGCGCCCGGCCGCGTCGCCGTCACCACTTTCGCCTCCAATGTCGGGCGCCTGCGCGCCGTCGCCGAGGCCGCCCGCGCCGCCGACCGCGAAGTGGTCGTCGTCGGCCGCGCCATGGAGCGCACCGTCCACATCGCGCGCGAGCTCGGCTATTTCGACGGCGTGCAGGATTTCCGCCCGCAGGACGCCTACGGCTATCTGCCGCCCAACAAGGTCGTGGCGCTCTGCACCGGCAGCCAGGGCGAACCGCGCGCCGCGCTCGCCCGCATCGCCGAGGACCAGCATCCGGAAGTGACGCTCTCCAAGGGCGACCGCGTGATCTATTCGGCGCGCACCATCCCGGGCAACGAGAAGGCCGTCGGCCGCGTCATCAACGGCCTGATCGACCAGGGCATCGAGGTCGTCACCGACCGGACCCACCTGGTGCACGTGTCGGGCCATCCGCGTCGCGCCGAGGTCGAAGAACTGCTCGGCTGGGTCAAGCCGCGCATCGTCGTGCCTGTGCACGGCGAGGCGCTGCATTTGTCGGAACACGCCGCGCTCGCCCGCCGCTGCGGCATCAAGGAAGTCCTCCGCTGCCGAAACGGCGACCTGGTGCGGCTCTCGCCCGATGCCCGCCTCATCGACGAGGTGCCCGCGGGCCGCGTCTACAAGGATGGTTGGCTGCTGGTCGAGGCCGAGGCGCGCACTGTTGCCGACCGCCGCCGCATGAGCTTTGCCGGCGCCGTCTCGGTCGCCCTGGCGCTGACCGCCAAAGGCGAGATGGTCGACGCTCCCTCGCTCGACCTCATCGGCATCCCGGAGCGCGACCGCGAGGGCGCGCTGATGTACGAGATCGCCTACGACGCGGTGCTCTCGACGTTCGAGTCGCTGCCGCGCGGCAAGCGGCGCGATCCCGACACCGTCGCCGAGGCGATCCGCCGCGGCGTGCGAGCTGCGGTCAACGAGCGCTGGGGCAAGAAGCCGATGTGCCACGTGCACGTTCTGGCTGTATGATCTGTTCCGTCATTCCGGGGCGTCCGCCAAAGCCCGAAAGGCGAAGGCGGGCGAGCCCGGAATCCATAGTCCGCAGCGCTGCGGCGTATGGATTCCGGGCCCTGCCCTGCGCGCCGTCCGGGAATGACCAAGGAGCGAGGACATCATGATCGGCCGTCTCAATCACGTTGCCATCGCCGTGCGCGATATCGCCAAGGCGAGCGCCGTCTACCGCGACACGCTGGGCGCCGATGTCTCGGCAAAGGTCGCGCAGCTGGACCACGGCGTCTCCACCGTGTTCATCAACCTGCCGAACACCAAGATCGAACTGCTCGAGCCGCTCGGCGAGGGCTCGCCGATCAACAAATTTCTCGAGAAGAACCCGGACGGCGGCATTCACCACGTCTGCTACGAGGTGGACGATATCCGAGCCGCGCGCGATAGGCTCAAGGGGCAGGGCGCCCGCGTCCTGGGCGACGGCGAGCCGAAGATCGGCGCGCACGGCAAGCCGGTGCTGTTCCTGCACCCGAAGGATTTCTGCGGCACGCTGGTGGAATTGGAACAGGCTTAAAAAAACGCCGTCATTCCGGGGCGCCCGTCGAAGCCCGCAGGGCGTAGACGGGCGAGCCCGGAATCCATAACCCGCAGCTCTGCGGCGTATGGATTCCGGGCCCGGCCTTTGGGGCCGTCCCGGAATCACGGAACTGCTGGGGAAACGTTATCATGAGCATCACCACCATCATCGCGATCTACTTTCTGATCTGGTGGGTGGTGTTGTTCGCCGTCCTTCCCTGGGGTGTGCGCAGCCAGCACGAAGGCACAACCGAGATCGCACCGGGCACAGACCCCGGCGCGCCGATCAGTCACCGCGTCTGGCGCTCGCTCGGCTGGACCACTGTCATCTCCACCGCGGTCTTCGTCGTGCTGGTGGTGATCTACCGCTCGGGAATCATTCCGTTCGATTGGCTGATGGCGATTTCGGGCCCGCCGCGGCGGTATTGACGGGCGGTCCTTCAGGAAAATTCGCGGAAAAGCTCCACAAAAAAAAGAGCAGGGCACGGTGCCCTGCTCGTCTCGTACTTGGTCCTGTTCCCCGATTCTTTTGCTTCGATCAGGGCGGCTGCGGTGCTCCGCGCCAAGGACTTGCTTCCCTCCCAAGACTTGGACCGCAAGTTCGGAACCGGTCTTGTCAGATGGCCGATTTCCACCCACACGGACGAGCGGAAGCTAGCCGAACATTTTCGGGGAGTCACGATTTTTTCGTGCTGCTTTGCACCAATTCGCGATTCAAATCTTTCAACGAAAATCAGTTGTTAAATGAGTGCGATTCAATGTTCGGGACGCCCGCAGAACGTACCGTTCGCGCTGCGGTTACGGCTCAATTACCACTGGAGAGTCGAGAACGATTGGCGGACCGGACATCGGCGTGACGATCACTCGCGTCGTCCACACGCCTGGTCTATCGATCGTGAATGCCGCGATCTTCCAGGTTCCATCATCGGCATGATTTGCCGCGCGTTCGACGCAGCCGCCCGCATGCTCCGGCGGATCGAGCGCGAGGCGTACCGATTTTACAGTGAGCTCTGTGAAGTCTTCACGCGACACGCGAATGGTGACATTGGCGCGCCCGGGTTTACCGGGATCGATGGTGAGATCGGCCATCGCCTCGCTGGTGTGGATATGGACATAGGCCGCGTCCGGCGGCACCGCGTCCGTGGCGGGATGGACGTGTTTTGCCGGCTCCATGGTTCCCATCGCGCCGACGACGAGCAGCACGACAAGGCCCAGACCGGTCTCGGCCAGGCTGTTGCGCTGGAGCGAGCGCAGCGCGTTTGCCGCCGGCAATCGCGGCGTGAGACGAAAGCGATTCACCGCCGCGATCCCAACCATGGCGACGAACAGCAGGACTTTGAGTAGCACCAGCCGGCCGTACTCGGTGGCCCATAAGTCGCGCGGTCCGCTCAGAAGGAACCAGCTGTTGATGATCCCAGTCGCCAGCAGCACGGCGACGCTGACCGTGCCAAGCCACGAAAAGCGGGCGGTCGCGCGGCCCGCAAATTCATCGAACTCTGCGGCCTTGCGCGACCACGCCAGCAGCAGAGCGAGCGCCGGCAGGCTGCCGAGCCACGCGCCGGCCGCCATCAGGTGGCCGATGTCAGACGCCAGATGCACACGACCGGCCGGTCCCGCTGTCGCCCCGGCGTGGCCGATAAACGCGAGCAAGGCTACGAACCCGGCTGCCGCTGCCAACGCGAGCGTATTGGCCCGCGGCCAGAGGAGCAGCGTCGCCGTGCATGCGCCGAGCAGCAGGCGGACGCTCAGGACGGTGCCGAAGCGGGTCTCGCCCAGAATCGACCATGCCCCGCCATGCACGCAGACATCGAGGATCGACAGGCCCAGGATGTCGGCCGACACCAGCAGCAGCCAGACCACGCCGGATACGAACGCGACAGCGAGCGCCGACCACACCCAGAACCGCAGGCGGCGACCGAGCTTTTTCAGGTCGACGCCCGACGTCGTCGCGGCGGGTTGCGCCACCAGCACCGCGAACGAAAGCGTTCCCGCGGCGAACAGGCTCGCCGCGAAATGGATCCAGCGTGTCAGCACCAGAGGATCGATCACGGCTTTCTCCGCGATGCCTGGCTCTCACGCCTCATTTGTTGACCGTGAAGGTGAAGTCGCCCTGCGTGCGATGGGTGTCGACCGAAAGGACGTGCCAGATCACCTTGTACGTTCCGGGCGGCAAGGCCTTTACGGCGACGTGCAATTCCGCGGTGTTACCGACATCGATGGTGGCCGCACCATCCTGCACGGCTGCGCCGGTGGCATCCTGCACGACGATGCCGCTGAACTTCGGCTCGAGCGCCTCGGTGAACCAGAGCACGACCTCCTTCGGCGCCGTCGCGACCGCGCCGCCAACGGCCGGACTGGCGTGGTCGAGATGGGCGTGCGCGTGCGCGCGCACGGGTCCCAGCAGCAGCGCGCCGAGACAGGCGGCCGCGACGGCCGGACGTTGCATCATCATGGTCGGGAGTTTTCCTGTTGTTTCGGAAGCAGGGTCACGCCAGGGGCAGGTTCGTCGAGCGGTTCGGTTGGGCGATCGGCGGCGGGGATCTCGACCCAGCGATGGGTTCCCTTTTCGCATTCCTGGACAACCGGAAAGTAGAGCGTGGCTCCGGGCGTCAGGTCGCTGGCGATGAAGGTCGAGAGAACGAAGTCGTCGAATAACTCGTTCGGCAGCCGCCCGCCGCTCCAGATCACGTCCTTGACGCCCTCGGTCATCCGCGCACCGTGAGTTGTGAGGTAGCTTTTCTCATAAGGCCCGCGCGTGATGTCGATCTGCCAGCCCGGCTTGGCCATCGGTTTGACCGCGACGACACCCTCGGGAATGTGAACGCTCAATCGCACTGTGGCCGAGTCGCCGCAGCCATGCGGCACGCGAAACACCGCCTTGTAAGGCGTGCCGAGCGGCGCCTGCTTTTGCTCGAGGATCGCGTGCGCGCCAGCTGGTGGCATGAGCGCCGCCGATATCGCCATGGCCAAGATGAAGGGCGCTGTTCGTCGAAGCATGATGCGATGAATCCTTTGTTGCTCTCGTAGCCAGTGCCGCTTCATGACGTCGCCTTAGAACGTCAGCCGGCCCTGCACCACGTAAGTCCGCTCCGGGAACGGGTGAAAGAGGTGATACTTGTCGTTGTTGAGGTTATCGACGCCGAAGCTGATCGAGCCGTTCTTGCTCACCGTGTAGACAACGCGCGCATCGACGACGAAGAACGGATCGAAGGCCTGGTAGACGTTCTGGACGTAGTCGGTGTTGTCGAGCGTCGCGTAGATCTTGCTCTGGTAACGGCCGATGACCGTCAGCGCCAAGGCGTCGGTCGGGCGCCATGTCGCGCCGAACGTGGCGCGCCACTTCGGTACGTAAGGGACTTGCTTGCCGGTCGCCGTTGAGCCGTTGGTGCCGACGAAGTTAGGGTCGCTGACGATCACCGAGTCCACATAGGTCACGCTGCCGAACATCTCGACCTTCTCGACCGGCAGGTTGCTCTTCTGCCAGGCGAATTCCACGCCACGGTTGCGGATGTGGTCGACATTGGTCACGAACGCGGTCGACGTGCCGGCGCCGCTGGTGGTTTGCGAGATCAGCGCGTCATAGGTGTCGTCATTGAACAGCGACAGCCGCACCAGGCCGTCGCTGAATTTCCGCTCGATGGCGATTTCCTCGTCATAGGCCGTCTCCGGCTGGAGGTTCGGATTGGGATTGGCGAGGATTGGGCCGGCGGTGACGACCTGATAAAGCTCGCCGACCGTCGGGAAGCGGTTGGCGACCCCGAACGAGCCGGTCACCGTCCAGTCCTTGTTCGGTTCCCAGCTCAATGACGCCTTCGGCGATGCGCGCTGCTCGCTCCGATTCGGCGGGATCAAGGTGCTCGTCGATATGATGGCGCCCGTTGTGGAATTTGTGGCCGTGTTGCCGATAAAGTTGTAGCCGTCGAAGGCCCGCCACGTTTCCCAGCGCACTCCGGTCGTCAGCTTGAACTGCGGCGCGAAGCGCCAGGCGTCCTGCGCCCAGAGGGCCAAGGTCTCCGTCTTGCCGTCGCCGCGGCTGTAGAGCGTGTTGGTCGAGTCCGGGCCGCCGTACCAGGTGGGTGTCTGGTACGTCGGGTTGTCGAGCACGTAGTAATCCAGGTGTGCGCCGAAACTGATCTCATGCGGCCCGACGGGGCTGGACGTCCGCCAGAGGCCCTTGGCGTCGGCGGTCGTCCAGTTGGTGCCGTCCATGCGCGCGATCTTGCCCGTGTTCGTGAACCCGGTGCCGGTCGTCGTCACCGTGAACGGATTGCGCTGAATGTCCTGGAGGTAGTCGAAACGGCTGACCGCCACGTCCCAATCAAAGGCGCCGCCGGTGTCGGTCTTCAGTGAAAGAGAATCGGCGAGATCCGTTTGCTTGAGGTTGTAATAATTGTTGGCGAAAGCCCCCGTGTTCCCATAGGTCGGATTTCCCGCGGCGTCTCTGAGGTAGGTCTGGACAGTCGAGTCCTGATTGTTGGACCAGAGGCCGAGCCCGTAGGTGAGGCGCAGCCACGGGGTGATGTCGAGGGCCGCCTTGAGATTGAGATTGGTCTGCTCTGTGTGCAGCAGCCCACCCGCGCCGACCACGTTGGCCTGCCCGGTGTTGGTCCGGTTCGGCTGGAGGATCGTGCCGCTCGTGCCCGTCGGCACGCCGGTCGTCGTCACCCAGGTCAGCGGCTGGCTGTAGCTGTTCTGATAATTGGCGCCGACGAAGAACGAGAAATTGTCCACGCGGTTGCCGAAAGAAGCGCTCGTATTGTCAGTGCGATATGTGTCTTTGGTATTGTAGAAGTTGAAGGTCTGGAACGACTCCGACTGTCGCACTGTGGCGACCGGCTTGTCCGGCATCTTGGTGGTGAACAGCAGTACCCCGCCCATGGAGTTGCCCGGATACATGGCTGCGAAGGGCCCGTAGAGCATGTCGACCCGTGCGATCTGCTCCGGCGCGACCAGGCCCCAGCGCGGCGTCGCATTGCTGTTGTTGTTGTTGATCAGCGCCGACAGCAGGATGTCGTCGGCATAGACCAGGCTGCGGGCGCTGCCGTTGATCCCCCAATAGCGGGTCGCAAGGACTTGCTGGTTGTCGCCGTAGTTCCGCTTCCGCACCAGGATGCTCGGCAGGTACTTGATGGTGTCGGCGGCATCGACCGAATTGGTCGTGGTTTCAATCCGCGCCGCCGTCGTACTCGCCGAGGAATTCGGAAGCTGGTAGCGCTGCTTGACCGGCGGCGGCGTCAGGTCTAACGGCGCAGCCGGGGCGCTCACCTCGATCTCCGGAATCTCGACCGTCTGGGCGAGGGCAGGCGTCGTGCAGCATAGGGCGCAGGCCAGCGCACAGCCGCAACGGCTCAAGCGAGACATAAGGTAGTCCTTGCAAACAACTGAAGTGATGGCACAGACGCGGCCGGGACGGCCGCATGGCTTCACGTCAGGTGCGGAGGACCTCGGGCGAGTTTCGGATCGGAGGCGCGCCCATCATGTCGGCCGAGATCGGCCGGCCGCACGATATCGAGGACACGGACCGGCGCCATGCGCCCAAGCAGCACGACGTCCGGGAGCGGCGGCGGTGTGACCGCGCTGCACAGGTTGCAGTGGTCGCAGGCGCTTGAAGGGCCGTGGCCCGGTAGAGCCGGCGTCTGGCCGTCATCGGCAGCGTCGGGTGCCACGCTATGGCAGATGACGGTGAAAGGATCGACGCCCGGCGCGGCATTGGCGATCTGGCCGGCGAAGGCCCATAGCACGGCATGCAGGGCGATCGCATAGATCGCCACCACGCTCAGCGTCCTTTTGACGCCCGCCCGCATGCCCCAAAAGCCCTGCTTCAAAACTTGCCGAACTCTGCCAAAGGCGCGCCCGCGCCGCAACAGGTTAAGGCAAAGTTCACGCTTGGCCGCTTATGGTAAACGCAACCTGAAGACCCCGGCGGCGCCGGTCAGATTATTCAGGCGCAGCAGGGCCGCGAAGGCCGTCGTGACGGGGACGAAGTTTTCATGTGCGGATTCGCGGTGGCCATCGACTGGCCCGAAGCCGAGACCGTCGTTCAGCGCCTGATCATCGGCATCCTTCACCGCGGTGATGTCACCGATCCGATCGTGTCGCCGCGGCCGAATACGGCCATGGGCACGCGCCGCCTGCGCATCGTCGATGCCGACCACGCCATCCAGCCGCAGGTCTCGTTCACCGGGCGGCTCGCGGTCTCCTTCAATGGCGAGATCTATAACCACGCCGAGCTGCGCCACGAGCTCACTGAACTGGGCGCGGTGTTCAAGACGGAGTCCGACACCGAGGTCCTCGCCAACGCGCTGCAGGTCTGGGGCTTTCGCGCCTTGGAGCGCATCGTCGGCATGTATGGCTTCGTCGCGCTCGATCTGGTGACCGGGAATTTCCTCGCCGCGCGCGACCCCTTCGGCGTCAAGCCGCTCTACGTGATGCAGTCGAAGACCGGCTTCGTCTTCTGCTCGGAGATGCGGCCGCTGCTGCAGACCATCGAGACCGGCGACGTGATGCTGCTGCCGCCCGGCTACGCGCTCACGCGCAAGACCTGTGCACGCTTCAAATCGCCGGTGTTCCCGCGCAACGAGACGCCGGTCGCCAGCGATGTGAGAACGCTCGACCGCATCCTGTCCGACGCCGTGCGGCTGCGCCTGCCGCCCGATCTGCCGGTGGCTACGCTGTTCAGCGGCGGCATCGACTCGACGCTGATCGCGCATTACACGCGCCAGATCCGGCCCGAGGCGCCGGGCTATTTCGTCGGCCATACCGAGGCGCCCGACTTCCGCTATGCCGCCGACTACGCGGCGATGACCGGCTTCGATCTGCGGCTGGTGCCGTTCGATCCCGAGAGCGACGAGACCTTCGCGGCGCTCGATACCGTCATCGCGGCGTCCGAATCCTTCGAGCCGAACCTCATCCGCGGCGCCGTTTGCTCGCTGATGGCTGCCGAACGTATGCACGCGGATGGCTTCCGCGTCGCGCTGTGCGGCGAGGGGGCCGACGAGCTCTTCTGCGGCTACCCGCCGCTCGAGGTCGCCTTCAACGAGGGCAGCGCCGAGGCCCGCGCCATCCGCGACGAATGCCTCGACCTCATGCAGCGTGTGAGCCTGCAGCGCGTCGACCGCTGCTCCATGCGTCACCAGGTCGAGACGCGCGAGCCCTTCCTCGATCCCTCCGTCGTCAACTACGCGCTCGGCCTCGACAACGCCGCGCTGGTGCGCGACCTCAACGGCATTCCGACCGGCAAGATGCCGTTGCGCGAGCTTTATGACCTTTACCCGGACGCACTGCCGCGCTCGATCCGCGACCGCACCAAAATTCCGTTCGGGGAGGGCGCCGGGCTCGATGCCGGCCGCCAGGGCTCCGGGTGGAAGCGGCGCTTCGAGGCGGCGATCTCGGATGGCGATTTCCGCGAGGGGCGGGTGGAGTACGCCGCCTTCAACATCCAGTCCAAGGAAGAACTCTATTATCTGCGCAAGCTCGCGGCAGCGATGGATGTACGACGCATCCCGCATCTGCGCGACCGCGCCTGGATTTCGTTCTCGGTCGCCCAGCACGCGGACAAGCTCAAGGCCTACGCGCACTACAGCCTCTAGGGCTGTCGCGGCGTCCGGACTTGTCTTTTCCCGGCCGATCCGCTTTCACTGACCCCCGTCGAACTCACCAAATTCAAGGGCTTCCATGCGCCTGTCCCGCTACTTCCTGCCCATCCTGCGCGAAACGCCGAAAGAGGCGGAGATCGTCTCCCACCGGCTGATGCTGCGCGCCGGCATGCTGCGCCAGGAGGCGGCCGGCATCTACGCCTTCCTGCCGCTCGGATTGCGGGTGCTCAAGAAGATCGAGCAGATCGTGCGCGAAGAGCAAAACCGCTCCGGCGCCATCGAGCTCCTGATGCCGACCATCCAGTCCGCCGATCTGTGGCGCGAGAGCGGCCGCTACGATGCCTACGGCAAGGAGATGTTGCGCATCAAGGACCGGCACGAGCGCGAGATGCTCTACGGCCCGACCAACGAGGAAATGATCACGGAGATCTTCCGCGCCTATGTGCGCTCCTACAAGGATCTCCCGCTCAACCTCTATCACATCCAGTGGAAGTTCCGCGACGAGGTACGTCCGCGTTTCGGCCTCATGCGCGGCCGCGAATTCCTCATGAAGGATGCCTATTCGTTCGACCTCGATCAGGCCGGCGCGCAACATTCCTACAATAAGATGTTCGTCGCCTACCTGCGCACCTTCGCGCGGCTCGGGCTCAAGTCGATCCCGATGCGCGCCGAGTCGGGACCGATCGGCGGCAATCTCTCGCACGAGTTCATCATCCTGGCGCAGACCGGCGAGTCGGAAGTCTTCTGCCACAAAGACTATCTCGACTTGGCGGTACCGCCCGCCGACGTGAACTTCGACGACAAAGCCGGCTTGCAAGCCATTGTCGATCAATGGACATCGCAATACGCGGCGACGTCGGACATGCACGACGCGGCGGCCTTCGCCAAGGTGCCCACTGAGGCCCAGGTGTCCGCGCGCGGCATCGAGGTCGGTCACATCTTCTACTTCGGCACTAAGTATTCCGAGCCGATGAAAGCCGTGGTCGCCTCCGGCGACGGCAAGGAGGTCCCCGTGCACATGGGCTCCTACGGCATCGGCCCGAGCCGTCTGGTCGCCGCCATCACCGAGGCCTCGCATGACGAAGCCGGCATCATCTGGCCGGAGCCGGTCGCGCCCTTCAAGGTGGCGATCCTCAACCTGAAGCAGGGCAGCGGCGAGACCGATGCCGCGTGCGAAGGCCTCTACAGCGCGCTCACGGCCAAGGGTATCGACGTGCTCTACGACGATCGTGACGAACGTGCCGGAGGCAAGTTCGCGACAGCCGATCTGATCGGCATTCCGTGGCAGGTCTTGATCGGCCCCAAGGGCCTAGCCGAAGGCACTGTGGAGGTGAAGAACCGCGCCACTGGCGACCGCGAGGCCATGAGCCCCGCCGCGGCGGTGGATTTGCTGACGCGCTGAGCGGCTAAGCGGCTGCCAGTCGCGGCGAGGGCCAGCAAAAAATTCGCAAAAAAATCACCGGCGCCATGTCGATGCCGCCGGTGTTCGTTCGTCGTGTGGGCGGAGAGGCCGTTGGGGCCTCATCAGCCAAGGGAGAGACGACGATGCAGGTTATGGTTTTGGTGAAGGCAACGAAAGACAGCGAAGCGGGCGTCATGCCGACAGCGGAACTTTTCGAGGCGATGGGCAAATACAACGAGGAACTGGTGAAGGCCGGGATCCTGCTGGCGGCCGATGGGCTCAAGCCGTCGTCGGAGGGCAAGCGTGTCGGCTTCGACGGGCCGAAGCGGACCGTCATCGACGGGCCCTTCGCCGAAACGCGCGAACTGGTCGCCGGCTTCTGGCTGTGGGAAGTCAAGGACATGGCTGAGGCGGTCGAATGGGTGAAGCGCTGCCCCAATCCGATGCCGGGCCCGAGCGAAATCGAAATTCGGCCAGTCTACCAAATGGCCGATTTCGGCGAAGTGCTGACGCCCGAATTGACCGAACTGCTCGATCGCAGCCGCAGCAAGACGCGCTGAAACGCCGCCTGGCGGTGCACTTGCCAGGCACCCCGCTTGTCACTTAAGCGGGGTGCGTGGCGACGCACGACACCCATCAGGCGATCGAGACGGTCTTCCGAATCGAACAGGCGCGGCTCATTGCCGGCCTGACCCGGATGGTTCGGGACGTGGGCCTCGCCGAAGAGCTGGCCCAAGACGCGCTCGTGACTGCGCTCGCCGACTGGCCGAAGGCCGGCGTTCCGGACAAGCCCGGTGCCTGGCTGATGGCTGCCGCCAAACGCCGCGCGGTCGATGGCTTTCGCCGCGACAAGATGCTTGCGCGCAAGCATGACGAAATCAGCCGCAATCTCGCCGATGAGCGCGAAACGAGCGTCGAAACGATCGAAGAGGGCTTGGACGACGACGTCGGCGATGAGCTCTTGAGCCTCATCTTCACCGCTTGCCATCCCGTGCTGTCGCCGGAGGCGCGCGCGGCGCTGACGTTGCGGCTGATCGGCGGGCTGTCGACCGAAGAAATCGCGCGCGCCTTTCTTTCGAATGAAGCAACGATCGCGCAGCGCATTGTTCGCGCCAAGAACACGCTGCGCGAATCAGGCCTGGCCTACGAGGTCCCGCGCGGCCGCGAGCGGGAACAGCGTCTCGCCTCAGTGCTCGCCGTCATCTACCTCATCTTTAACGAGGGGTATGCCGCCACCGCCGGCGACGACTTGATCCGCGTCGAACTCTGCGCGGAGGCTCAGCGTCTCGGTCGTATCCTTGCCGGCGTCGCGCGCGACGAGCCCGAGGTCTTCGGCCTCCTCGCGTTGATGGAAATCCAGGCCTCGCGCCTTGCGGCCCGCGTGGGTCCCGACGGTGCGGCTATCCCTCTGACCGAGCAGAACCGCGCCCGCTGGGACCAACTCCTCATCCGCCGGGGCCTTGCTGCGCTCGCACGCGCCGAAGCGCTCGGCGGCGCAGACGGGCCTTACGCATTGCAAGCTGCGCTTGCCGCCTGCCATGCGCGCGCACGCAAGGCGGAAGAGACCGATTGGCCGAAGATCGCCGCGCTGTACGACCGGCTGCGCGAGGTTTCGCCGTCGCCGGTGGTCGACCTTAATCGGGCCGTGGCCTATAGCATGGCCGTCGGGCCCGAAGCGGGATTGACACTGCTGAATGAGATCGAGCATGCCGCAGCGTTGCGAAACTACCTCCCCTTGCCAGCAGCGAAGGGAGATTTCCTATTGCGCGCCGGCCGGCGTGACGAAGCAAAAGCGGAGTTTGAGCGTGCGGCTGCCCTCAGTCGGAATGCGCGTGAGAGGGCGTTTCTCCTGCGGCGCGCGGCCGAATGCGATGGCTGACCCCGATCGCGCGCCCTCTCGGCAAGAAACCTGTGTGCGACCAAGCACTTTCGCCGCGCCGAGGGCTTGAAACCGCCAGAATCGTGTGAAAATCCGACACTGGTGGGAACCAATCAAACAATGACCGAGCCAAACGGGACGCGGCCCTTTTCGCCGTTCGAGTGGATGCTGTCGCTGCGCTACCTGCGGGCACGGCGCAAGGAAGGATTCATCTCGGTCATCGCCGGGTTCTCCTTCCTGGGCATCATGCTGGGCGTCGCCACGCTCATCATCGTGATGGCCGTGATGAACGGTTTCCGCAAGGAACTCCTCGACAAGATCCTCGGCCTCAACGGCCATCTCTTGATCCAGCCGCTGGAGAAGCCACTCACCGACTGGAACGAGGTCGCCGCGCGCATTTCCGGCGTGAAGGGTGTCCGCCTCGCGGCGCCCATCGTCGAAGGGCAGGCGCTGGCGTCGTCGCCGTTCAATGCCGGCGGCGTGCTCATCCGCGGCATCCGCCTCAAGGACCTCGAGGGCCTGCCCTCGGTCGTCAACAACATCAAGCAGGGCACGCTTCAGGGCTTCGACGACGGGCAGGGCGTGGCCATCGGCCGCAGGCTCGCCGACCAGCTCTCGTTGCGCGCCGGCGACAACATCACGCTGGTGGCGCCGCGCGGCGCGGTCACGCCTATGGGCACGACCCCTCGCATCAAGGTCTACAAGATCGCCGCCGTCTTCGAGATCGGCATGTCGGAATACGATTCCGCCATGGTCTTCATGCCGTTGAAGGAGGCGCAGGCTTACTTCAATCGGGCAGGCGACGTCACCGCGATCGAGGTCTACACCGACAATCCCGACCGTGTGGATAGTTACCGCAAGGAGATACAGGCCGCGGCGCAGAGACCGATCTTCATGATCGACTGGCGCCAGCGCAACGCCACCTTCTTCAACGCGCTCCAGGTCGAGCGCAATGTGATGTTCCTGATCTTGACGCTCATTGTGCTGGTGGCCGCGCTCAACATCGTCTCCGGCCTGATCATGCTGGTGAAAGACAAAGGCTCCGACATCGCCATATTGCGCACCATGGGCGCGAGCCAGGGATCGATCATGCGCGTCTTCCTGATCACCGGCGCCGCCATCGGCGTGGTCGGCACGCTGGTCGGGTTCCTGCTCGGCGTCGTGATCTGCCTGAACATCGAGAACATCCGCCAGTTCCTCTCCTGGCTCACCAACACCGAGCTGTTCTCGCCCGAGCTCTATTTCCTCTCGCATCTGCCAGCCGACATGGATACGGCCGAGACCAGCGCCGTGGTCGTGATGGCGCTCGTCTTGTCGTTCCTCGCCACGCTTTACCCGTCCTGGCGCGCCGCGCGCCTCGATCCGGTCGAGGCGCTGCGCTATGAGTGACACGATGGTCGAGCCGGACACCGATCTGCAACAGCCGCGGCAGGACGAGCAGGAAATTCCGGTGCTCTTTCTGCACGCGGTCGAGCGCCACTATCGTCAGGGCGACGAGACGCTCGACATCCTGACCGGTGCCGAGCTTGCGATCTGGCCTGGCCAGTCGGTGGCGCTAGTGGCGCCCTCGGGCGCCGGCAAATCGACGCTGCTGCACATCGCCGGATTGCTCGAGCATCCCGATCACGGCGAGGTCTATATCGACGGCCGCGCCACCGCGATCCTGCCCGACCACGAGCGCACGCGCATCCGCCGCAACGAGATAGGCTTTGTCTACCAGTCGCACCACCTGCTGCCTGAATTCTCGGCGATCGAGAACGTCGTGCTGCCGCAGATGATTCGCGGCCTCTCGCGCCGCGAGGCAGCGAAGCGCAGCACCGAGCTTCTGTCTTATCTGGGCTTGGAGAACCGGCTCACTCACCGTCCGGCCGAGTTGTCGGGCGGCGAGCAGCAGCGCGTCGCCATCGCCCGCGCGGTCGCCAATGCGCCGCGGATTCTGCTCGCCGACGAACCGACCGGGAATCTCGACGTGCACACGTCGGATCACGTCTTCAATGCGCTGATGGAGCTCGTGCACGCGTCGGGTCTCGCGACCATCATCGCCACGCACAACATGGAGCTCGCCGCCCGCATGGACCGGCGCGTGACGCTGCGCGAAGGCAAGGTGGTCGAGTTGGAGTAGGCCGTTCGCACCTAGAGCGCGATCGTATCTGTTCAAAATGCGCACAGCCTTGTTCCGTCACCTGAGGTGTGAGCGACCGCAGGTCGCGAGCCATCGCAAGTCGGCTATAGCCGACTTGCGCCGTTAATAATCCGATCTCGGGTAAACCCGAGATCGGTGGGCGACGGCCAGGGCGCGGCAACAAGTGGCGGCTCTGTGGCCGTGCATCCTTCGAGGCTCGCCGATACGCGGCTCGCACTTCAGGATGACGGATAGAGGATAGCGATTCGGGCTAAGGAAACGTTTGGTTCGCGCCGAGCGCCACGCCTTACAGCAGCATGGTCTCGAGCGTCTCCTGCAGCCGCTCGGACTGGAACGGCTTCTGCAAGGCCGGCCGGTCGCGATAGATCGCCGGCAGGCTGTTCTCGCCATAGCCGGTGACGAAGACGAAGGGCAGTCCGCGCTTGGTGAGGATTTCAGCGACCGGATAAATCTCCTGGCCGTCGAGATTGACGTCGAGGATGGCCGCGTTGAACTCGCCGTGCTTGGCGAATTCGCTGGCCTCGGCGATCGTGCCGACCGCGGCGGCGATCGAGTAGCCGAGATCGATCAGCATATCCTCCAGCAACATGCGGATCAGGTATTCGTCCTCCACCACCAAGAGCCTTGGTGATGCCTGCCCTGATTCCGCCATTGCCTGCTCCCGATCCACCACCCGATGACGCTCCGCCGGTTCCTTTTCACACCGCCGGGTTTTTACGCGAGCTTACCTGAACCGGTAGCAAACGTGTTAAAAATGGCGGAAACGGGGGACTGGGGTGATTCAACAGGCTGAAAAGCAGGACGTTGGCCGCATGGAGTTCCTGCTCACGTTGCGCCGCCGCGGCATTGCCGACCAGGCCGTGCTGCGCGCCATGGACGAGGTGCCCCGCGCGCAGTTCGTGGAGGAGGACTTCGCCGACTGCGCTTACGCGGATCAGGCGCTGCCGATTGCGTGTGGGCAGACCATCAGTCAACCTTACGTCGTCGCCTATATGACGGAGCATCTTCGCCTGCGCCCCGAGCATCGCGTGCTCGAAGTGGGCACGGGCTCGGGCTATCAGGCGGCCGTGCTGTCGCGATTAGCGCGTGAAGTTGTCAGCATTGAGCGCTACCGCACGCTGGCCGAGAAGGCGCGCGAGCGCTTGCGTGCGCTCGGCTACGACAATGTCGATGTGGTGGTGGGCGACGGCTTTGCCGGTGCACCGGAGAAGGCGCCTTACGATCGCATTATCGTCACGGCCGCGGCGCCGGAGGTCCCGCAGGCGCTGGTCGATCAGCTCGCCGACGACGGCGGTGTCATGTTGCTGCCGCTCGGTCCGCAGGACGGGCCGCAAAACATCGTCAAGCTTACCAAAATGGAAACGGGCCTCGATCGCGAGGATCTGATTGCGGTACGCTTTGTGCCTTTGCTGCACGGGCGGGCGCGAGAACTCTAGACATTCTCAGCACGTTGAGCCGCGAGGCTAGCGCTCAAGTCTACGGTCGAACGCCAAGTCTTCGGTAAGAATTCAGTATTCTTAAAACCTTATTTACTCGCGGCTGCTTTATTTCAAGCTCTCGTTACATCGCGTATGAGTGAGTAACCATATGCCGCGACCCACCGTGTCGTCTCGTTCGCGTGCCTTTGCGAGCGTCGCAGTCCTCGCTCTGGTCGGCGTCAGCGCCGCTGGCTGTGCGGACTCCGCCCGCTTTGACTCTAATCCTTTCGCTTCGAACCATCAGGCTCCGCCTCCCCAGCAGGAGGTTACCGGCTCGGTCGGCGGTCAGCGTCCGATGTATCGGCCGATCGAAGCGCAGCCGCTTCCGGCGCCGAGCCGGCCGGCGACGGTCGCGCCGAGCGTCAGTTCGAATACGGGCGGCGTGTCGTACGGCGCGCAGGGCCTCGGTGCTTATCGTCCGTCGTCCGACGTGACCGGCTCGGTCACCGAACGTCCGGCCGCCGCGGCTCCGGTCATCGCCGCCGAGCCGCCCAAGCCGGCCGGTCACTGGACCTGGGACGGCGGTACGCCGGTCAGCGTGCGCAACGGGGAGACGGTCGACAGCATCGCCCGCCGGTACAATGTGCCGGCCTGGGCGGTCATGCAGACCAACGGAATCCGCGAAGCCTCGGCGGTTCACCCCGGGCAGCGCCTGGTCATTCCGCGTTACGTCGCCGACGGCGCGCCGCATGTGCAGGCTCCGCACGTCGCCGCGGTGGCGCCGGCTCCGACTTACGCGCCGGCGCCAATGCATGCCCCAGCCGGCGAAACCGTCCACACCGTGCAGGCGGGCGAAAGCCTGATGCGCATCTCGCGCCGCTACGACGTTCCGCTGAGCGAGCTTGCGCGGGCGAACAAGATGCAACCTTACACCAAGGTTGACATCGGCCAGCGCATCGTGATCCCCGGCGGCCATCGTGAGGCCGCGGCCGCGCGTCCGGCGCCCCCGGTGCGCACCGCCGCCGCGCAGCCGCAAATGATGCAGGCGCCCGTCCAGGCTCCGCCGCCGCAGATCGCGCGTCCGCAAGCCGCCGCGCCGGTGCAGAAGGTCGAAGCCGCGCCGGTGCAGACCGCGCGCATGGCTACCGAAGAACCGGCGAGCACCGATACCGTTGTGAAGCAAGCGGATGCCGCCGGCGGCTTGCCGTCATTCCGCTGGCCGGTGAAGGGCCGCATCATCAGCGCCTTCGGCTCCAAGACGAATGGCGCACAGAACGACGGCATCAATCTCGCCGTGCCGGAAGGCACGCCGGTCAAAGCCGCCGAGGACGGCGTCGTCGCTTATGCCGGCAACGAGCTCAAGGGCTACGGCAATCTCGTGCTGATCCGTCACGCGGACGGCTTCGTCTCGGCCTATGCCAATGCGAGCGAACTGCTGGTGAAGCGCGGCGACAGCGTCAAGCGCGGGCAGACGATCGCCCATGCCGGCCAGACCGGCAACGTCTCGTCACCGCAGTTGCACTTCGAGATCCGCAAGGGCTCAACGCCGGTCGATCCGACCAAATATCTCGGCGGGGCGTAAGGCACGGGGCCGTGTCCCGGGCGCGGCGCGGCATGTCATGACGCGCTGCAGACCCGGGACCGTCGCGAACTCGGAATTCGTTCCGGCCCCGGCTCTGCGGCGCACTACTTCGCCATAGCGCGTCGAAGACGCGCGTAGACGCGCTTATGGCTACGTGCTGCGCCGCGTCCGGGGCGCGCAAGCTCTTTCAATCCTTCAACGCCACGCCCAGCCGTCCCGCCAAATCCTGGATGTACTGCCACGCCACGCGGCCCGAGCGTGAGCCGCGCGTGGTCGACCATTCCAGCGCCTCGCGGTGCATCTCCTCGGTATCGATCTTTATCTTGTAGTGCGTGACGTAGCCGTCGACCATGTCGAGGAATTCGTCCTGGCTGCAGCGGTGGAAGCCGAGCCAGAGGCCGAAGCGGTCGGACAGCGACACCTTCTCCTCGACCGTCTCGCCGGGATTGATCGCGGTGGAGCGTTCGTTCTCCATCATGTCGCGCGACAACAGGTGCCGCCGGTTCGACGTCGCGTAGAAGATCACATTGTCCGGCCGGCCCTCGATACCACCATCCAGCACCGCTTTGAGCGACTTGTAGCTGGTGTCGTCGTTGTCGAACGACAGATCGTCGCAGAACAGGATGAAGCGGTACTCGGAGCCGCGCGTCAGCGTCATCAGCTCGGGCAGGGTCTCGATGTCCTCACGGTGAATCTCGACCAGCTTCACCGGATGGCCCTTTGATTCCTTCGCGATCATCGCGTTGACGGACGCGTGCGCGGCCTTCACCAGCGACGACTTGCCCATGCCGCGCGCGCCCCACAGCAGCGCGTTATTGGCCGGCAGGCCGTGGGCAAAGCGCTCGGTGTTCTCGACCAGCACGTAGCGCACGCGATCGACGCCCTTGAGCAGCGACATCTCGACGCGGTTCACGCGCGGCACCGGTGCAAGCCGCCCATCCGGATGCCAGATGAAGGCGTCGGCGGCATCGAGATCGGGCAGGGCCTTTACCTTCGGCGCCAGGCGCTCCAGCGCGTCGGCGATGCGCTCCAGCACGTCGGGCCGAGTCATAGCGGGACCGTTCGATTTCGGCATGGAATTGGGCTTTTGGGATGCTGTCTTGGCCATTGTGCGCTGCTTTCCGAGGGTGCGCTGCTCTTAGCCGGGGAGGCCTGCCCGGGCAAGCTCGCCACGGGCCGGAAAGCGCCCGAAACGGCCAGTTTCGAGGGTCTGGCGGCGTTGCAATTGGACGGGCGGCCGCTATAGTCCGCGCGAATTTACGGGGCTGGCGAGGGGTTTAACCCCAGCGGCCCGGCCGGAACCCAAACGAGGACCACAAGATGTTTTCGACGCCCGCATTCGCGCAAGGTGGCTCGCTGTTCGGCGGGGCGGGTGGCGACGGCGGCATGCTGATGTCGCTTTTGCCCTTCGTGCTCATCTTCGTGATCATGTATTTCCTCATCTTGCGTCCGCAGCAAAAGCGGGTGAAGACGCACCAGGAAATGGTCAAGAACGTGCGGCGGGGCGACACCGTCGTTACCAATGGCGGACTGATCGGCAAGGTCACCAAGGTGGTCGACGACGATCAGATCGAGATCGAGATCGCGGACGGCGTGCGCATCCGCCAGATGCGGTCGATGGTGAGCGACGTCCGCGCCAAAGGTGAACCCGTGAAGGAAGAAGCGGCGGCGCGCTGATCGATTGCGGCCCGTCACTCAAGTCGAAACATCATGCTGTATTTTACGCGGTGGAAGGCGGCGGCGATTGTTCTCACGGCGCTGATCGTGTGCCTGTGCGCGGTGCCGAACTTCATTCCCGCCAAGACCGTCGATAGCTGGCCGAAATGGGCGCAGCGCCACGTCGTGCTTGGCCTCGACCTGCAGGGCGGTTCGCACCTGCTGCTCGAGGTCGATACCAAGACGGTGCGCAAGGACATGCTCGAGTCGGTGCGCGATGATGTCCGCCGCGTGCTGCGCGACGCCCGCATCGGATATACCGGCCTGGTCGTGCGCGGCAACAGCGTCGAGGTGCGCATCCGTGAGGGCGCCAATTCGAGCCAGGCGCTCGATAAGCTGCGCACGCTGCAACAGCCGCTGGGCGGACTGCTCGCCGGCGCTGGCCAGAACAATCTGGATATCACCAACGACGGCGGTCTGATCCGCCTCACCGTCACCGAACCGGCGATCACCGAGCGCGTGCGCCAGTCGGTTGATCAGTCGATCCAGATCATCGAGCGCCGCGTCAACGAACTCGGCACCGTCGAGCCGCTGATTCAGCGCGAAGGCACCGACCGCATCCTGGTGCAGGTGCCCGGCCTTCAGGATCCGACCCGCCTCAAGCAACTCCTCGGCAAGACCGCCAAGCTCGACTTCCGCATGGTGGACACGTCGATGTCGCCGGAGCAGGCCTTGCAAGGCAGCACGCCGCCGGACGACGAAGTGCTCTATTCGACCGGCGGCCCGCCGAAGACGCCTTATCTCGTCGAGAAACGCGTGCTGGTCTCCGGTGCCGACCTGACCGACGCGCAGCCGGGCTTCGACCAGCGCACCAACGAGCCGATCGTCTCGTTCCGCTTCAACACGAATGGCGCGCGCAAGTTCGCCCAGGTGACGCAGGAGAACGTCGGCAAGCCCTTCGCCATCGTGCTCGACAACGAGGTGATCTCGGCGCCGGTAATCCGCGAGCCGATCCTCGGCGGTTCGGGGCAGATCTCCGGCAACTTCACCGTCCAGAGCGCCAACGACCTCGCCATCCTGCTGCGCGCCGGCGCGCTGCCGGCGCCACTGACCATCATCGAGGAGCGCACCGTCGGCCCCGGCCTCGGCGCCGACTCGATCGCCCAGGGCAAACTCTCGTCTTATGTCGGCGCGGCCATGGTGATCATCTTCATGCTGGTCACCTACGGCCTGTTCGGCCTCTTCGCCAACGTCGCCGTGGCGATCAACGTTGCCATGATCTTCGGGCTCCTGTCGCTGCTCAATGCGACGCTGACGCTGCCCGGCATCGCCGGCATCGTGCTCACCGTCGGCATTGCGGTCGACTCGAACGTGCTGATCTACGAGCGCATCCGCGAGGAAGTGCGCGGCGGCCGCACGCCGATCAACGCCATCGACGCCGGCTTCTCGCGCGCGCTGGCCACGATTCTCGACTCCAACATCACCACCTTCATCGCCGCCGCGGTGCTGTTCTACATCGGCACCGGCCCGGTGCGCGGCTTTGCCGTGACGCTCGGCATCGGCATCATCACCACGGTGTTCACCGCCTTCACCCTGACGCGGCTCATCGTCGCCACCTGGGTCCGCTGGCGGCGCCCCCAGCGTGTTCCGATCTGAGGGCCCGGCATTATGCGTCTCCTCCGAATCGTACCCGACGACACCAAATTCGACTTCATGCGCTTCCGGCGCATCAGCTTTCCCATTTCGGCGATCGCGTCGATTCTGGCGATCACGCTCTATTTCGTGCACGGGCTGAATTTCGGCATCGACTTCAAAGGCGGCCTCCTGATGGAGGTGCAGACGAAGTCGGGACCCGCTGATCTCTCCAAGATGCGCGCGACGCTCAACGGCCTCGGCCTGGGCGAAGTCCAGCTCCAGCAGTTCGGCCCGCCCGATGACGTGCTCATCCGCATCGGCGAGCAGCCGGGCGGCGACGAGGCGCAGCAGGTGGCCGTCGGCAAGGTGCGCACCGCGCTGGGCGACGCCGTCAACTATCGCCGCGTCGAAGTGGTCGGTCCGCGCGTATCCGGCGAGCTCTTGTCCTACGGCGTCATCGGCCTGATGCTGGCGATCTTCTGCATCCTGATCTATCTGTGGTTCCGCTTCGAGTGGCAGTTCGCGCTCGGCGCCATGATCGCCAACGTGCACGATCTGGTGCTCACCATCGGCTTCATGTCGGTGACGCGCGTCGACTTCGACCTCACCAGCATCGCCGCGCTGCTCACGATTCTGGGCTATTCGCTCAACGACACCGTCGTCATCTACGACCGTATCCGCGAGATGCTGCGCCGTTACCGCAAGATGCCGATGCCGGATCTGCTCAACGCCTCGGTCAACCAGACGCTGTCGCGCTCGGTGATCACGCACGTCACCGTGTCGCTGGCGCTGCTGTCGCTGCTGCTGTTCGGCGGGCAGGCGATCCACTCCTTCACCGCGACCATGATGTTCGGCGTGGTGCTTGTCGGCACCTACACGTCGGTGTTCATCGCCTCGCCGATCCTCATCTATCTCGGCGTCGGCGCGGGACGCGACTCGCTGACCGCGGGACCCGAGACACCGGCCAAGTCATCGGGCGATAAGTCATCGGGCAAATCGCCGGCCAAATCGCCGAACAAGTCCGACCAGAAGATCAAAATCTAAGCGCCATGGCGGGCGGCACCGAGGCTCCGCATCTGCCGCGCCCCGCGGCGATCGAGGCCTATGGCAACGGCGGCTTCCGCTTCGGCGGCATGTCGCATCGCGGCTCGCTGCTGTGTTTCCCCGACGGCATCTGGGCCTGGCCCGTTACGCGCGTGAGCGAGATCACTCTCGCCGCCGTGCAGCCGGCATTCGACCGCGCCGATCAGCTCGATTTCTTCCTGATCGGGGGCGGGCGCGATCCCTTCGTGCTGCCGGAGCGCCTGCGCACGCGCTTCCGCGAAGCCTCGCTCACGGTCGATGCCACGGCAACGGGCGCGGCCGTGCGCACCTGGAATATCCTGCTCGCCGAAGGCCGCCGCGTCGGCGCCGCGCTGATTGCGGTTGATTGAACGCCGTCATTCCGGGCCGCGCGCGGAGCGAGCGGGCCCGGAATCCATACTCCGCAGCGTTAGGGATTATGGATTCCGGGCTCGCGGACTTCGTCCGCCCCGGAATGACGGAGAGAATTAGCCGGTCCCCGTACTAGACTGATGTCATGGATTCCAATTTCCAGCATTGCACGACCCTTGTCCGCGAATCCGATCGCGATCGCTATCTCGCGACTTTGTTCGCGCCGGCGGAGCATCGCGATGCGTTGATGGCGCTCTATGCCTTCAACATCGAGATCGCGCGCGTGCGCGACGTGGCACGCGAACCGATGCCGGGCGAGATCCGGCTGCAATGGTGGCGCGAGGTCTTGAGCGGCGAGCGCGGCGGCGAAGCGGCGGCGCATCCCGTGGCGGCAGCGCTGCTGACGGCATTGGCGAAATATGCCATCGATCCCGAGCGGCTGATCGCCTTGATCGATGCGCGCGGCTTCGATCTCTACGACGAGCCGATGGGGACGCTGGACGATCTCGATGCATACGGCGCCGCAACGCAAGGCACATTGCTCGACGCCGCCGCGGCCATCCTTGGCGCGCGCAACGAAGCTGTGACGCGCCATGCCGGTATCGCCTTGGCCATCGGCGCGCTTTTCAACGACTTTCCGCGCCATGCGTCGCGCGGCCACCTCTTCATCCCGGCCGAAGTGCTGGACCGCCACACCGTCGATCGCGAGCAGATCCTCGCCGGGCAGGGGAGTGACGCTCTGCGCGCCGCCTTCGCCGAGTTGATCCGTCATGCGCGCCGGCAATTGCAGGCGGCCCAGCTGGCGCAGCCTTCGGCGGCGATGTTGCCCGCGCTGCTGCCTGTTGCGCTGGTCGGGCCACAGCTCCGCAACGTGGAGCGCGCTGGCTATCAGCCTTTTCAGCCCGAGCCGCTCTCGCTGCTGCGCCGGCAATGGCTGCTCTGGCGCGCCGCGCGCAACCCGAAGCGGATATTCGCGGTGTTCCGTAGGCCGCAGCCCGGGTGAGCGCAGCGAAACCCGGGATGACAAGCGCCGCCCCGGATTTCACCAACGGGCCGCGCTTCGCGCGGACCCGTGAAGCGTTGGCTTTCACTTGTAGCCCGGGCGGAGCGAAGCGAAACCCGGGATTCCAACGCCGAAGCGCCGCCCCGGATTTCGCGGAGCCTGTCATCGGGCCGCGCTTTGCGCGGACCCGTTGGCCCATCCGGGCTGCAGACGCTCCCCCCGCAAGCGGGAGGGATACGAAAGCAATTCACTCCGCCGCGGCGACCGATTGCCCGTCGCCACGCATCCACGCCTCCAAATCGGCCAGCGCGCGGCGGCTCAGGGCGCTCTTGCGCGCCAGGTTCTTCGCCGAGCCGCGGCCGAACTTGCGGCCCTCTTTGTCGAACGACACGGTTTCCGCTAGCGGCGGAAACAGACCGAAGTTCACATTCATCGGTTGGAACGACAATGGTCCCGCATCGATGGTCTCAAGATGACCGCCGGTGATATGCGCGATGAGCGCGCCATGCGCGGTGGTCGCCGGCGGCGGCGGCAAAGTTTCGCCGCGCCGCTCGGCTGCCGCGAAACGTCCCGCGATCAGCCCGACCGCGGCCGACTCCACATAGCCTTCGCAGCCGGTGATCTGCCCGGCAAAGCGCCACGCCGGATTGGCCTTCAGCCGCAGGCTCTCGTCCAAAAGCTTTGGCGAGTTGAGGAACGTGTTGCGATGCAGCCCGCCCAGCCGCGCGAACTCAGCGTTTTGCAAGCCGGGAATGCTGCGGAAGACGCGCACCTGTTCGCCGTGCTTCAGCTTGGTCTGGAAACCGACCATGTTGTAGAGCGTGCCGAGCTTGTTGTCCTGGCGAAGCTGCACGACCGCGTAAGCCTTCACGTCCGGCTGATGCGGATTGGTGAGGCCGAATGGCTTCATCGGCCCGTGCCGCAGCGTCTCGCGTCCGCGCTCGGCCATCACTTCGATCGGCAGGCAGCCGTCGAAATAAGGCGTTGCCGCTTCCCAGTCCTTGAACTCGGTCTTGTCGCCGGTAATGAGCGCGTCGACGAAGGCGTCGTATTGCTCGCGCGTGAGGGGGCAATTGATGTAGTCGGCGCCCGAACCGCCGGGACCGGCTTTGTCATAGCGCGACTGGAACCAAGCCTGGTTCATGTCGATCGATTCATGATGCACGATCGGCGCAATCGCATCGAAGAAGGCGAGCGACTGTTCGCCGGTGCGCGCCCCGATCGTGGCGGCGAGTTCGGGCGAGGTGAGGGGGCCGGTGGCGATGATGACGCTGTCCCATGCTTCCGGTGGCACGGTGACTTCGCCGCGCTCCAGCGTGATCAGCGGATGCGAGGCAAGTGCTTCCGTCACGGCGATGGAAAATCCGTCGCGGTCGACAGCCAGCGCGCCGCCAGCCGGGACCTGGTTGGCGTCGCCCGCGCGCATGATCAGCGAGCCGAGCCTGCGCATCTCTTCGTGCAACAGTCCGACGGCGTTGTGCTCCATGTCGTCGGAGCGGAACGAGTTCGAGCAGACAAGTTCGGCATAGCCGTCGGTCTTGTGCGCGGCGGTCGCACGTTGAGGCCGCATCTCGTGCAGCACGACGGGAATGCCGCTCTGCGCGAGCTGCCAGGATGCTTCGGATCCAGCGAGGCCGCCGCCGACCACATGCACGGGTTGTTTGTTGGGCAAGGTCATTTGGGTACACTTAGGCCCTTGGGGCGGCAGCGGCAACGTTTTGAGTTGGGGGCTGCGGATGCGGGGATGGACGAAAATCGCGGTCGTTGTGGCGCTGATCTCGCCGTTGTCGGCGGTGTCAGCCCGCTCCGATATCGCGGGTGTCGCGGCGGTGGCCTATGGCGCCTATTCTGTGGCGCCGCCAACGCGCGACAACGTGTTCATCTGTCACGGCTTCACCTGCAAATATGTCGTCCAGGTGGACCTGACCGAGGCCGATCGGGCCACGCTCGCCCGGATGCTGGCGCCGGGCAAAGCCTCGCCGGAAGCCGAGCGGCGCGCCATCGCTGCGGCCGGCGCCTGGTTCGACCGGCGCATCGCCCCCGCTGCCGGTACGAAGAACCACGTGGCACATGCCGGCTACGTCTATATGTACAATCCGCACCAGTTCGACTGCATCGACTCGAGCCGCAACACGACGTCGCTCCTGTTGCTGCTCGATCAGTTGGACCTGCTACACCATCACACAGTCGATATCCCGGTCTCGCGCGGTCTATGGCTGGGCGGGCAGTCGCCCCACACGACCGCGGTGCTGGTCGAAACGAAAAGCGGCGTGAGGTGGGCGGTCGATTCCTGGACCCGCGGCTACGGCCAGGCGCCGGAGGTCTTGCCGCTGGCGCGCTGGGTGACACTCGAGTAAGCGCGGGCCGCAAAACGAAACCGCCCGCGACAGGCGCGGGCGGCTTCGAACGAATTGAAATTCAGGTCTTAGCGGACTTGGGCCGCGGCCCAGGCAACGCGCGGAATGTCCGAGCGGCTGATGCCGATGTCGGCGAGCTCGCGATCGCCCAACCGGTTGAGCTCCGTCAGGCTCTGGTTGTAGCGCTTCCACTCACGGATGAGACGGACGATGGCGGCAAGCATGGCAGTTCTCTTTTCCTTCTGCCCGGCCTTCGGGGCCGGTCAATCTGTATGCCCCATAAATATTCAATTCTGCGCTGTTGAAAATGAAC
>DASXOK010000145.1:0-6096 GCA_036494425.1 Pseudolabrys sp. | reverse complement strand
TCGCGCACGCCACCCAGCGCACCGTCCACAGTCTGCTCACCTTCACTCGCCTGGTGCGCGCAAACCTCATGCACAGGCGCCCGATCGATCGGCTGCTCGAACCTCCTCCGCCCCTCACCAAAGATCAGCGCCAGTGGACCTTCGATCTATGCCAGCATTAAACCGGACAGCCGTGGGCTTGACCCGGCCATCCACGCCTCTTGCTGCCATGCTGTAAAGACGTGGATGGCCGCGACAAGCGCGGGCATGACGGCGGAGTGCGACGAACCGCGGTGATCCTACTTACACCGCTGCAATTTTAGCGTGCCGCCCGCCTGCAAGTCCATGACGATGTGATCGTTGTCGACCTGTTGCAGCGTGTAGGTGGTGTGCGCGTTACTGATCTGGCCGGTGGTGAAGATGTCTTCTACCCGCCAGCGGGATGCGCCATCCGCAGTCACCGACTTGTTGCGGTAGGCCGGCACGCCGCCGTTGCTGTCGGTGCGCTGATTGCCGTCGAAGGCGATGACGCGCTTGCCGCTGCAATCGATCGTACCTTTATCGCTGCTGCCGGGACCGAAGCGGCCAGACACCGGATAGCTGTCGGCCAATGCCGGCGCGGCGAGCGTAGCCAAGGCCGTTGCAACGAGCAGGACACGTGTCATCGGCATATCCTCTCAGCCCAGACTGGCAGCGCGCAGGCGCAAATCAAGCCGCGTCGCACGCGCATGCTTAACGGTGCCTTGCCGAATTACTTGATGCGATAGGCGGCGAGGAAGGTGCGCACCGCGATGCCGACCACGTGGCGGACGCGCTCGTCCGGCGGAGGAGGAGCGAAATTGAACACCACCGGCTTGAACAGCGTCGACTGGCAGGCATCGAGAAACTGGCTCGAAGCCACTTCGGTGTCGTCGATCGCCAGCACGCCGGCGTGCACCTGCGCGTCAAGATAGGTCTTGAGCCGCGCAATTCCCTCGGCCGGGCCGGTCTCGTAGAAGGCTTTGCCGATTTCGGGCATGCGGTCGGCGATGGCGATGACGATGCGCAGCGACGATGCCTTGCCGGTATTGCAGAGGAAGTTCACGTAGTTGACGCCGAGCCGAGTCAGCACGGCCTCGACGTCGTTATCGGCAGGATCGAGCCCGAACATGGTCTCGGCGTGCGTGCAGCATTCCGCGTGTACGATGGCGGCGAATAGCTCTTCCTTGTTCTTGAAGTAGACGTAGAGCGTGCCCTTGGAGACGCCGGCCGCCTTGGCGATGTCCATCATGCTGGCGGCGTCAAAGCCGCGCGCCAGGAAGATCCGGCGGGCGCCGTCCACGATCTGACGGCGTTTGGCATTGTCCTCATCCGCCAAAGCGGGCGGGTTCCGAAGCAGTTCCGCGAGTTCCGACATGGGTTTGGCGCTCCCTTCAGCGCGATTCCAAGCAGTGTCTAACGATAACGGGTCCAAACGCCATTAGCGATTTGGATGCCGTGCCCCTTGGTGAACCCCAACGCCGGTATCAGACTTTTGACTAATGACCGAACCGTTCGGTCAAAAAAGTTATTGACACCGCCAAAAGGCAATCTATGTTGACTGAACCGTTCGGTCAATAGACCGCTGCCGATGGTTGGAGTGGACAATGCAACCGGAACGTAACGACCAAACCGAATTAGCCCCCGTTTCAGACCGCCTCGTTGGGGTCCGGGGTCCGAACGCCGCTCAGCGGGCCCGGGCCCTACATTTGGCTACCGTTTCCAATGAAATTTCGGCGCCTGCCGCCGACCGGACCCCTGCCGAGCCACTGTCCGAACCGGAGGTGGCTCGCCGGACGCCCGCCGCCGATGCTCCTGCCCCCAACGCTCCGGCGGCGGGCGATCCTGCCAAGCCTGGGAACAGGCGCAAGCGCGTGCTGCTCGGCGCCGTTGCCGCGCTCGTGCTCGCCGCCGGCGGCTGGTACGGCGAGCACTACCTCACCGTCGGCCGCTATCTGGTGACGACCGATGACGCCTATGTCCACGCCGACGCGACGACACTGGCAGCCAAGATCGCGGGTTACGTCTCCTCGGTCGACGTCGCCGACAACAGTTTCGTGCACGCCGGCGACGTGATCGCGCGCATCGACGACGGCGACTACAAGCTCGCCCTCGACGCCGCCCGCGACAAGGTCGCCACGCAGCGTGCGACGGTGACCCGCATCGGCCAGCAGATTCCGGCGCAGCAGGCGCAGGTTGAGCAGGCGAGGGCGCAACTCGTTTCCGCACAGGCGGCGGCGACGCGCGCGCAGTTGGAGCTCGAGCGCCAGCAGTCGCTCGCCGGCAAGGCTTTCGCCAGCCAGCAGACGCTGGAGCAGGCGCAGGCCAATCGCGATCAGGCGAATGCCTCGGTGCAGAGCGCGCAGGCGGCGATCGACGCCGCACTCGCCAATGTCGAAGTGCTGCGCGCGCAACAGCAGGAAGCCGCCCGCACCTTGCAGGAGTTGCAAACGGCGCAAGCCAAGGCCGAGCGCGATTTGTCGTTCACACAGGTTCGCGCGCCGATCGACGGCGTCATCGGCAACCGCGCGGTGCGGGTCGGCGATTTCGTGCAGACCGGCACGCGGCTCGCGAGCATCGTGCCGCTCGACGACGTCTATATCGATGCCAATTTCAAGGAGACGCAGCTTGCGCATCTGCGCCCGGGCCAGCCTGTTGACGTGAGCGTCGATGCGGTGCCCGACCACGACATCACGGGTACCGTGGAGAGCGTGTCGCCGGCCTCCGGTTCGATGTTCTCGCTGCTGCCGCCCGACAATGCGACCGGCAACTTCACCAAGATCGTGCAGCGCCTGCCGGTGCGCATCCATCTCCCGCCTGGTGTGACGGCGCAGCGTCTGCTGCGGCCGGGCATGTCGGTGGTGGTGAGCGTCAACACCAAGTCGACGCGTGCAGCGACCATCGACAGTGGTTTGTCATTCGCCGCACAAGCGGCCGGGCGCGAGAGCGTCCGCTAACCAAGGTGGAGGGCTGAGTGTCATGAGTACAGCCGCCACCACTGCCGCGCCTTCGGCCTCTTCCCGATCCCCGACGGGGGGAGCCGGAGGCGCGGACCGTCTTTCGCCGCGCCGTGTCTTTGCTTTCATCGCCATGTGCTTCGGCATGTTCATGGCGTTCCTCGACATCCAGATTGTCTCGGCCTCGCTGAATGAGATCCAGGCCGGCCTGTCCGCTTCCGGCGACGAAATCCCGTGGGTGCAGACCGCTTACCTCGTCGCCGAGGTGGTCGCGATCCCGTTGTCCGGGTTCCTGTCGCGCGCGCTCGGCACGCGCACGCTGTTCGCCATCTCCGCCGCCGGCTTCACCTTCGCCAGCCTGATGTGCGGCTTTTCGTCGTCGATCGGCAGCATGATCGTCTGGCGCGCGCTCCAGGGCTTCATTGGCGGCGGCATGGTGCCGACGGTGTTCGCTTCGGCCTATACGATCTTCACCGGCAAGCGGCAGGCCATGGTCATACCCGTGATCGGGTTGATCGCGACGCTCGCGCCCACCGTCGGCCCGACCATCGGCGGCTATGTCACCGATGTTCTGTCTTGGCACTGGCTGTTCTTCATCAATATCGTACCCGGCATTATCGTCACGGTGGCGACGCTCGTGCTCGTCGACTTCGACAAGCCCGATTATTCGCTGCTTGACAATTTCGACTGGTGGGGCCTGATCAGCATGGCCGGCTTCCTCGGCGCGCTCGAATACGTGCTCGAGGAAGGGCCGCGCTACGACTGGTTCGACGACGACACGATCTTTACGTTCGCGGTCGTGTCCGCGCTCTCGGCGGTGGTGTTCTTTGCCCGTGTGCTCACGGCGCGCGCGCCCATTGTCGACCTGCGCGCCTTCACCAACCGCAACTTCGCGCTCGGCAGCCTGTTCTCCTTCGTGCTCGGCATCGGTCTCTATGGGCTGACCTACATCTATCCGCTCTATCTGGCGCAGGTCCGCGGCTATGATGCGCGCATGATCGGCGAGACGATGTTCGTCTCCGGGCTGGCGATGTTCGCCACCGCGCCGGTGGCCGGCCAGCTCGTTCAGCGGATCGACCCGCGCTATGTGCTGATGACCGGCTTCCTGCTGTTTGCCTTCGGCACCTGGCAGATGACTTACGTCACCAGCGACTGGGATTTCCGGGAGCTGTTGTGGCCGCAGATCTTTCGCGGCATCGGGCTGATGCTCTCCATCGTGCCGGTTACCAACACCGCGCTCGGCACGTTGCCTCCGGACAGGGTGAAGAACGCGTCCGGCCTGTTCAACCTGACGCGCAATCTCGGCGGCGCCATCGGCCTCGCAGCGATCAACACGCAGCTCAACGACCGCATGGACCTGCACCTCACGCGCTTGCACGAACAGGTGACGTGGTCGCGCGTTCCCGCACTGGAGACGCTCGACAATATCACGCAGCGCTTCCAGGGCTCCGATGCGCAACTGATGGGGCTCAAGCAGATGATGGGCTTGGTGCGTCAACAGGCGAGCGTGATGAGCTTCGCCGACGTGTTCCTGATGCTCACCATCCTGTTTGTCGCACTTGCCGCTGCCGGCGTGGTGATGAAGCGCCCGGTGCCCGCCGCTGCGCCTGCCGAGGCGCATTAGCGAAATTCCGGTGCGTCGGCGGTTGTCGCTCCGTCTGCGAAGACGCGAGCGGCGGACGTGTTCCGGTGGTTCAATCATTCACTCGCGCAACAAGTTGTCCGCAGATAACGGCAAAGTCGCACAAACAGCGGCAATGGCGCCAAAGCATGGCAGAAATCTACGCCTAAATACCGCCGTGACGCGATACCGCAGAGTTCGCACCTGAGCATGACGATCAGGCGAAACTTGTATCGACGGTACACAAAGAAAATTGCGCACGGAGGCGCTACTGATGAAAAAAGCGATGATTATGACTGTTGCCGCTGTCATTCTATGCGGCTCGGCAATCCCAACAACTGCTTTCGCTCGAGGCGGCGGCGGCCACGGAGGTGGTGGTCATGGGGGCGGTGGCCACGCGGGCGGTCACTTTGGCGGAGGCCATTTTGGCGGAGGCCACTTCGGAGGCGGTCACTTCGGCGGCACCCATATTGGTGGTCTGGGCAGAAGCTTTGCCGGGTCGCATGCTTTCGCCGAAAGCCGGTCCCATGTTACTGTGCATGATCGCGGCGATCGCCGTGGCTTCCGCGGTCGTCGCGGATGGGGCGGCGGATATTGGGGCGGCGGCTACTACGGTTTCGATTCATGCTATCCGTACGCGGGCGTATATCCGTACTGTGACTACTGACGACGTTCGGTCAGTGCGCCGATTGCCCGATGACGTCGAAACGAATTGGTGGCAATCGCGCACTGGCTGCGCTTTTCTGATGGGCTCTGGTCACCGTGTTGGTGCCTCCAAGTAGCAGGGAGGCGCCCCGTCTCTAATTTCCGTTCTCCTGAATGTGCGCTCACTTGTGCCACCTGAAGATCGGGAGAAGGCGGCAAGGTGCACCCGTAGAGCCGGGTCGAACGGGCTGCTTAAATGTAAAGGAACACTACCGAACGGACTGCCGGGACAGACAGGAGGGAACGTCCATGAAACGCGTCCTGATCTTGTTGCCATGCTTACTTTTGGTAGCTTCGCCGTGTCTCGCACAGGACACGGGAACAGCTGTTGATCCGTCCGTAGCAAAATCTTTGGACAGCCTGCATCGTCAACTCGACATGCAGTACTCAAAATTGAGAAAGACCCATCCAGACAGATTCAGACAACAGTGTGCCGCGGGAGGCTGCGAGAGGTTGTGCACCGGCGGTGAGAGTTGCAGTTGCACGTCCAACGGCGCCAGTTGTTCTTGCAGCCCGTGCCGGTAGGGTTCGCCCCCTAGACTAGTGTCATTCAGCTAAGCAAGAGGTGGATGGCCGGGCAAGCCCGGCCATGACGATTGTGGCAACGAACTGCTTCGCTCACGTCTGCCCAAATCCCCCGGCGGTCGGGCTCTGGATGATGATCGCCTCGCCGGAGTCGATCACGGTCTCGTCGGCGCCTTTGAGCTGCTCCATCGTGCCGTCCTTCCGCCGCGCCCAGTTCTCGCCGACCTGACCGGCCTCGCCGCCTTCGAGGCCGAAGGGCCGCACGCGGCGATGACCCGAGAGGATGGTGCA
>DASXOK010000144.1:0-1782 GCA_036494425.1 Pseudolabrys sp. | reverse complement strand
CCGCCGCGAATGAGGCCGGAGCCGGAGAAGTTGACGTCGAGATAGCTCAGCACGCTGCGCACATTGAGCCCGCGCGCCCAGGCCTCCAGGTTGTCGAGTTCATGCGCCGCGTAGCACCCGCCGACGACGGCACCGATCGAGGTGCCGACGATCACGTCCGGCACGATCCCGTGCGCCGCCAGCGTCCGCATCACGCCGATGTGTGCGAAGCCGCGCGCCGCGCCGCCGCCCAGCGCCAGTCCGATGGTCGGTCGGGTCGCTGCCGGCTGGGGCTGCGAGGTGGCTTCAGCGGCTCGGTCGCCGTTGCGCGCGCGTGCGAATAAACCTTCGAACACCAAAACCTAAATCTCCTCGCCCAATCTTCCGACCAGGCCGAGTCAAAGGACAAGGACTTCACCTCAACATGGTGAAGAGTGCTCGCTTATGCCTGTGACCGAATAGTGACACGGAGGTGTGAAGGTATGACAAGGATTGTTACAAGGACGTAGTAAATGCGTGAGCCGCCATTAAGTTGCAGGCCTCTGCAAGGCAAACAGGCTCTCCACCACCGCGTATTCGTCATAGCCGCAGCGAGCGATCGGCTTCATGGCCGCGGTATCGAGCCGGCCGTTAACGATGAAACGGTCGTCAATATGGACGCCGACCACTTGGCCGAACACCACATGCGCGTCGACCGAATGCCCGTCGAAGGTCTCCATCGGCACGATCTTGATGAGCTTGCATTCCAGTGCGCAGGGTGACTCGGCCACGCGCGGCGGCTTCACCATCCGCGATGGCGCGGCTTTCAGCCCCGCGCGCATCATCTCGTTGGCGCCATGGGGGAGCGGCGCGGAGGTCTCGTTCATCGGGTCGCGCAGGTCTAAGGTCGCGAGATTACAGACGAATTCGCCCGTCGCGGCGATGTTGGAAACGCTGTCTTTGCGCCCTTCGCTGGCGAACATCACGATATTCGGCCGGCTGTTGACCCCGTTGAAGAACGAGTAGGGCGCCAGATTGACCTCGCCCCTAACGCTGATCGAGGTGATCCAGCCGATCGGGCGGGGCGACACGATGGCCTTGAACGGATCGTGCGGCAGGAGCTGTCGGTCGCGCTTCTCGGGCTCGTAGAACATCGTGACCTAGCCGTGAAACCGGGTGACGATGGCGTCGAGCTTGGGACGGTCGCGATCCTCGGGCGGCTTCGACATCTTTCCGATATGCACGAAGCCGGCGATGCGCTCGTCGGCCGAGAGACCCAGGCGCTCGACCACACGCCGGTCATAGGCATACCACTCGGTGATCCAGCTCGCCGCGTAGCCCATGGCATGGGCGGCGATCACCAGGTTCATGGCCGAGGCACCGACGGACAATTGCTGCTCCCATTCCGGGATTTTCACGTGCGGGGCAGCGCGGCACACGACCGCGATCACCAGCGGCGCGCGGGCGAGGCGCTTGCGCTCGAAGTCGAGCTGTTCCGCCGTCGCGTCGGGGCGGTCGGCGCGGAAGACTTCGGCGATGATCTCGCCGGCGGTCTCGCGCGCCTTGCCCTCGAACACAATGAAGCGCCAGGGGGCGAGCTTGCCGTGATCGGGCACGCGTGAGGCAATGGTGAGCAATGTGTCGATCTCGGCCGCGCATGGCCCCGGGCCGGTCAATTCCATCGGCTTGATCGAGCGGCGGGATTTCAGCAATTCGAGCGCGTCGGGCATTTCATCCTCGTTTCATGGGATTTCCGGCGGTAGCATAGCGTCGGATGGCTGACAAACCGGGTTAGTGGCTTGAAATCGCCGCGATTTGGACCGA
>DASXOK010000143.1:0-2726 GCA_036494425.1 Pseudolabrys sp. | reverse complement strand
TATACTACGCAACAACGCACGCGTGTTTTTGACGCTTGGAGGCTCATCATGACATTGGCGATCGGCGATACCGCCCCGGATTTCGAGGCGGAAACCACTGAAGGTAAAATCCGTTTCCATGAATGGCTGGGCAACTCCTGGGGCGTGCTGTTCTCGCACCCGAAGGATTTCACACCGGTCTGCACCACCGAGCTCGGCACCATGGCCCGGCTCAAACCCGAATTCGACAAGCGCAACGCCAAGATTATCGGCCTGTCGGTCGATCCGGTCACCAACCATGCCAAGTGGGCGGTCGATATCCAGGAGATCGTCGGTTTCGCGCCGAACTATCCGATGATCGGCGATACCGACCTCAAGGTGGCGAAGGCCTATGGCATGTTGCCGGCCGCAACCGGCGGGTCCTCGGAAGGCCGCACCGCAGCCGATAACCAGACCGTGCGCAACGTCTTCATCATCGGACCGGACAAGAAGATCAAGCTGGTCCTTGTCTATCCGATGACCACGGGCCGCAACTTTGACGAAGTGTTGCGCGTGCTCGACTCGTTGCAGATGACGGCGAAGCATCGCGTCGCCACCCCGGCAAATTGGAAGCAGGGCGAGGACGTCATTATCGCCGGCTCGGTCAGTGACGAGGAAGCCAAGAAGCTCTACCCGCAGGGCTTCAAAGCGCCGCGGCCCTATATCCGCATCGTGCCGCAGCCGCGCGACTGATACGACCATTTAGCTGAGATCAAAGCCGAGGGCGTGGGCAGCAATGTCCGCGCCCTTGCTCTTTCTGGCTGCTCTCCCCCGCGCGTCCCGCAACGCCCATGGTCTTGCTTTCTGCCGCTGCGCCCCCGATGGTGCGGGCCGCCTCGCGCGAGGTTTTGGGGGGCGACTGTTGGGAGTGTTTTGCAGTGAGCGATGTCGTCATGAACGAAGCGGCCAATAGACAACCGCCCTTTGCCGAATTTCTTGGTCTCAAGATCACGCACGTCTCGCCGGAGCGCGTCTCGGCCGAGCTCGTGGTGCGCGACGAGCTCAACAACCGTTTCGACATCATGCATGGGGGCGCCATCATGGCGCTGGCCGATAATCTCGGCGGCACCGCGACGACCGCCAATCTCGGCCCCGGTCAGTCCACCACCACGATCGAGAGCAAGACCAACTTCTTTGCCGCCATTCCGATCGGTGATGTCGCCAAGGCCGAATGCACGCCGTTGCATCGCGGCCGCACCACCATGGTCTGGCAGACGCGCATCACGCGCGGCGACGGCAAGCTCTGCGCGCTGGTGACGCAGACGCAGCTCGTGCTCGAGCGCAAGAAGTAACCTCAAGCCTCGCGCGTCACCGCCGCCGCCGGCTTCACCACCTTGCCGCGATTGGCGAGCACGACCCCGAGCGCGCAGACCAGCATGCCGGCGACCGAGACCGCATCGAGCCGTTCGCCGAACAGCAGGAAGGCCATCAGCGCGGTGACCGCGGGCACAAGATAAAAGAGGCTGGCAAAGCCCGTCGCGGCCGAACGACGGATCAGCCAGTACATCAGGCCGACGCCGGCGATCGACAACACGAGCACGAGCCACGCCAGCGCAAAGACCAGTTCGCCGCTCCAGTGGATCACGCGCGTCTCCAGCGCAAAGGCCGCGACCGTGAACAGCACCGTGGCGCCGGCATATTGCACCAGATTGCCGGTGCGCCAGTCGATGCCGCCGCAGTAGCGCTTTTGATACAGCGTGCCGAGTGAGATGCCGATCAGTGAGGCGACGCTTCCGGCCCAGCCGAGCGGCGTGCCGGCGGCGACGATGCTGCGGTCGTGCAGCACCAGCATCACCCCGCCCAGGCCGAGCACCAGACCAAGCCACTGCTGCCGTGAGACCGTCTCGCCCATGAAGCGGCTGGCGATCGTCGAGATGAGGATCGGCTGCAGGCCGGGGATCAGGGCCGATATTCCGGCGGGCACCCCCTGGCTGATGGCCGTGAAGACGCCGCCGAGGTAGATGCCGTGCACCATCAATCCGGCCGTCAGACTGTGGCCGATCTCCGCACCGTTGAGCCAGCGGGCACGTGCGATGAGCGCGATGACGGCGAAGCAGAGCACCACCAGCACCATGCGCACCGCCAGGAACGTCATGGGCTCGATGTACGGCAGGCCATAACGCGCGCCGATGAAGCCGCTGCTCCACAAAATGACGAACAGGATGGGGGCGGCGGCGGCCGCAAGGCGCGTCAGGGGCATGAAGTGTCCGGCAGTAAAGGCGAATTGCGGCCCCGTCGAGAGCGCAGCCGCGAGCGCCTATACCACGGCCCGCCCGGTTCCGTTCGAGTTTCCATCCTGCGATTCACAGGTGAGACCGGAACCGGGGACACGGGCAGCGGGTTTTCCAGGGTAAGGCGCCGCAGAGCGTCGCAACCGATGGAGGATAGCCCATGTCAGATCCGCGTTTCACCGATCCGCGTGATAGCGATCCGCGGCTGAGCGACCCGGTGCTGCGTACAAGCGATAGTGCCGGAGGCATGTGGGGCTGGATTGCCGGCATCGCCGTATTGGCGCTGATCGCGTTCATCGTCATTGCCGGCTGGAACACCACAGGTGGCGGCGGCAATACCGCGAGCAACACGCCGAGCACCACGACGAATGCTCCGATGACCGCCCCCAACCGCCCCGCTCCGCCAGCGAGCACGACGGGCTCCGGTGCGACATCGCCGCAACCGCCGGCCGCGCCGGCTGCCCGCTAAGGCGAGCG
>DASXOK010000142.1:0-6349 GCA_036494425.1 Pseudolabrys sp. | reverse complement strand
ACGCTTGGAATTCCTTGAAGGCGATCGGCTGTTCACGAAGCTTTTGATCTGCGACTGGACGCAATGGGAGGCCGAGACGTTTCACCTTGCGACGGAGATCGCTTCCGGCCGGCCGGCGTCACGACCGTTCTCATTCCTGCCGGTTCCGGCGTCGCCACCGTTGCAACTCGCCTGCGCAAAGGTCTTCTCTCAGCGCCAGTGTCCATCCCTTACGCCGCTCTGGCGGGGGAAGCGATATGAACACGACCGCATCCGCCTCGCTTACTTGTCTGCGGATTTCCGCGAGCATCCGGTCGCGCACCTGCTTGCCGGCGTTTTTGAACACCACGACCGGACGCGATTTGAGACAGTCGCCATCTCTTGCGGTGTGGATGACGCCGGGCCCATGCGGAACCGGATCGCGCGCGCATTCGAGCGTTTCCTCGACGTGCGCGGCAAGGGCGACGCGGAGATCGCGCAGCTTCTCCACGATGCCGAGATCGATATCGCCGTCGATTTGATAGGCCCGACGCAAGGCGCGCGGCCGGGGATCCTGTCGCACCGGCCGGCGCCGATCCAGGCGATCTATCTTGGCTACGCCGGAAGCAGCGGCACAGACCATATTGATTATGTCATCGCCGACAAGATCGTCATTCCCGACGGCGAGGAGCAATTCTACACCGAGAAGATCGCCTATCTGCCCGACACCTACATGGCGACCGACTCCCGCAGGGCAATCGCGCGGCATACGCCCAGCCGCGCAGAGCAAGGCCTGCCCGAAGCCGCCGTCGTGTTCTGCTCTTTCAACAACAGCTACAAGATCACGCCGCCGGTCTTCGATGTTTGGATACGACTTTTGCGCGAGATCGATGGCAGCGTCTTATGGCTTTCGCACATCAATGACGCCGCGACGGCCAATCTTCGCCGCGAAGCCGAGGCGCGCGGTGTTCAGCCTGAGAGGCTCGTCTTCGCGCCGCGCGTGGCATTGAACGAGGATCATCTTGCGCGCTATCGGCTGGCCGATCTGTTTCTCGATACGCAGCCCTTCGGCGCGCATTCGACGGCGAGCGACGCCTTGTGGGCGGGCGTACCGGTGCTGACATGCGCCGGTTCGACTTTTGCGAGCCGCGTGGGGGCGAGTCTATTGCATGCCATCGGATGCGACGAACTCGTGACGGCCTCACTGCCGGACTATGAGGCTTTGGCGCTGGCCCTGGCGCGCGACCGCACGCGGCTCGATGCCATCCGCGCGCGGATCGCGGAGCGGCGCGCGTCGTCGCCGCTGTTTGACACCGAACGCTTCACCAGAAATCTGGAAGCGGCCTACACGGTGATGTGGGAGCGCTACCGGTGCGACGAGCCGCCGGCACTGATTACGACGCCGGAACGGTTTGCGTAACAATGTCGGTTGACGCTGCTCTCTCACAGCGTCCGATGAATGCCCTGATGCGCGCGATCACGTCGTTCTCCACCAAGAGCGGCGTGTGGCCCTGGTCCGGCACTTCGAGGGTCACGAGATCCGAGTGGCGGGTGGCCATAGTCTCCACCGTGGCGGCCGAGAGAATGTCGGAATTGGCGCCGCGGATGACCATCACGGGGAGATTGCGCAGCGCGTCGAACTCCTTCCACAGCGGCGGCAGCGGCCGCTCGAGATCGACGCCCTCCATAGTCTTGGCGAGATTGACGTCATAGGTCGGCACCAGCCGGCCCTTTTCGTCCTTGAACGCACGATGCGCGGCCTTGAGCCAGTCGGCGGCGGTGAGCTTGGGAAACTGCGCGTCGAACAGCCGGCGCAAAATCTCCGCGCCGTCCTCGAAGCTGCGCGGCTGCGGCAGCTTGCCGACATAGCTCTTGATGCGCATCAGGCCCTTCGGCTCGATCACCGGCCCGATATCATTGAGCACGACGCCGGCGATCGCGGTCGGCCTGACCGCCGCCAGCAGCATGGTGAGAATGCCGCCACGCGACGTGCCGACGAAGATGGCCGAGAGGCAGTCGAGCGCCGTCGTCACAGCCAGGATGTCGGCGAGCTCGACCTGGAAAGCGTAGTTTTCAGGATTGCGGTCGTAGTCGGAGAGGCCGCGCCCGCGATAGTCGAGGGCGATCACGCGGCGCTGAAATTCGCCGTCGTTCGCGAGCGCCGTGGCCAAGGTCTCGAAGTCGGCGGCGGTGCGGGCAAGGCCCGGCAAGCAGACTACGGGCACGCTGTCGGCGCTGCGCGATCCATAGCAGCGCGCATGCAGCTTGAGGCCGTCGGGGGCGGAGACGAAGATGCTCGTCGCGGAATGCTGCATGCCAACGGGCGTTAGTTCGCGCCGCCGCGCTTCAGGTCGGCCTCGATCGTGACGCTGTGGCTGCCGCCGAAGCGCGCGCGATAGACCTGAAGATTCTCCATGATCCGCTGTACATAATTGCGCGTCTCGGAGATCGGGATGCGTTCGACCCAATCGACCGGATCGACGGAAGGATCGCGCGGATCGCCATAGGCGGCGATCCACTGCTTCACGCGGCCGCGCCCGGCATTGTAGCCGGCGAAGGTGAGGGGATAGGAGCCGTTATAGGTTGTCAGCAGCATCGAGAGTTCGGCCGCGCCCATCTGCATGTTGTAGACGGGATCGCTGAGCAGGCGGCCTTTGTTGTAAGTGGCTTTGAAGCGCTTGGCCGTGTCCTGCGCTGCCTCCGGCGTCACCTGCATCAGGCCCATGGCCTTAGCGATGGAGACGACCTTCTGGTTGAAGTGGCTTTCCTGGCGCGCGATGGAGTAGGCGACAGCCGCCTCGATCGGCGGAGCGATGGGCTGATAGCGCGGCAGGCCCATCACCGGATAGGCGTAATAGTCGAGCGGCAGCCCGCGCCCGAGCGCCCCTTTGCCCAGCAGCAGCATCGAGCGGCCATCGTCATGCTTGGCGGCGACCTCCGCGAGCATCGCCATACCGGCGACGTCGGTCCCGCTCTCGCCGAGCTCGGCATACATCGAAGCAAGCATGTCGCGCTCATCGAGGGCGTAGAGCATCTCCGCGGCGCGCACGATCTCGAGATTGTCCAGCATGTGGCGCTCTTGCGCCGTGAAGACCGGCGGGCCGCGCAGGCCGAGATCGGTCAGGCCGAGCCGCGCGCGGGCAAGCTGGCCGTAATATGTCGCGCTGTGGCGCGCGGCCTCCTCATAGAAGGCTTTGGCTTGCGCGCGCTGGCCCATGGCTTCGGCGGCGCGGCCTTCCCAGTAGCCGCCGCGCGCCAGCGCATACGGATTGTCGGTGCCGTGGGAGATCTGGGCGAAATAGCTGGCTGCGGTCGCCGGATCGTGCAGGAAGCGGAGCGCTACCCAGCCGACCGTGAAAAGCTGATCGACGCGGTAGTTGGCCTTCATCGGCGGGACGGCATCGCGCGCCACGCGATAGGCGGTGTGCGCATCGCCGTCGTCGAGCAGCTTGCGCACCACGAGCCGCCGCTCCACCCACCACTGGTCAGGATCGATGCCGGAGTCGGCATCCGGCCGCGCCGAGAGGATCAGCCGCGCGGCTTCATCGGACTGGTCGTTTTTGCGTAGCCACTGCGCGCGCGAGAAGATGTAGCCCGGATCGGAGCGCGCCGAGACCGGCACCGCGTCGAGCGCCGCCTTGGCATTGCCGGCGCGCCTGATGACCGCGGCGCGGGCGCGCGCGATCAGGAGGTCGTTGCCGCCGAGCCGTTCGCCGGCGCGCAATCCGGATTCCACGTCGTCGGCATAGAACCGCTGCTCCATGCGGATCTTGTGATCGGTGCGCGTGAGCAGGCCGCCGAAGGTCTCGATCACCTTCTTCTCGACCTCGATGCTGCAATCCTCGTAGCGCCAGGCGTAGCGCACGAGCGCGGCCGCGCCCTCGCGGTCCCCTTGCGCCATCAGCACCCGCGCCAGCACGAAACGGCCCTTCGCCGTGGTCGGCTTATGGGTGGCGAAGAAGGCCTTAACCGTCGCGTCATCGACCTTGTCGTTCCACAGCGCGTTCTCGGCGCGGCGGCGGAACAGCGGCGCATGCGGCCAACTCGGATTGGCGGCGACGAACGACGCATAGCGCTCGAAGCTGGGCGTGGTGTTGTCGCTGCGCAGGATCACCCACTCGGCGAGCTTGCGCGCGACGGGATCGCCGATGCCGCGCTCGGCCGCGTCGGCGTCTGCTTCCTTGCCCTTGCGGGTGGACTCGATCACCTGCTTGAGGCCGGCAAGATCGGCGGCCGAGGCGGAGCCGCTCGGTGCGAGCGCGAAGGGTCCGGCGGCGGGGCGCACCAGAGGATTAAAATTCGCGCGGGTCGCGAGCAGGGCGCCGCGCAGCCCGGCATTGGCCTGCGCGAAGGAGACGGTGGCCGTGCTCGGGGATGGGCGCTTGCGCGGCAGCGGCACCGCAATGGCCGCGACGAGGGCTGCCGGTGTGGGCACGGCAGCCGCCGCGGTGGAATGGTGGATGGGCGGCCGCGCGCGCGGCATCGGTACTTTTTGCGGCGAGGCCAGTGTCGCGCTGGCGCATACGGCACCAGCGCCGACAAACGCCAGGGTCAGGCCGACAGGGCGGCGTTTGGTCACGACCGGTTCAATCCCTTGCCTTGTTACCCGGCTGGCCTGAGTCGACCGCCGGACCCCTCCCGATAGGGTACTATGGTTGACGAAAGGATACCCAGAAAAATCTCTGTGGATACTGCTAATAGAAGAACATAGGCGAAACAGGGGCGGGATCGGTGGTGCCCGGGTGCTGGCGCCACAGGGCTTTCATCGACGCCGCCGACCCGATATCTATGATCGTTCAACAGCCTTCCGGAGAGTGCCATGACCGCCAAGACGAGCTTTCGAGGATCATTCACAGCCCTCGTTACGCCGTTCAAAAATGGTGGCGTCGATGAGAAGGCCTTCCGCGGCCTGGTGGATTGGCAGATTTCCGAAGGCACCAATGGCCTGGTGCCGGTCGGCACCACGGGCGAGAGCCCGACGCTGAGCCATGAGGAGCACAAGCGCGTGGTCGAGTGGTGCATCGATCAGGCCAAGGGCCGCGTGCCGGTGATCGCCGGCTCGGGCTCCAACTCGACCGCCGAGGCGATCGAGTTGTCGCAGCATGCCGAGGAGGCGGGCGCCGATGCCGTGCTCATCGTCACGCCCTACTACAACAAGCCGACCCAGGAAGGGCTGTACCAGCACTTCAAGGCGATCAACGAGGCCATCGGCATCCCGATCATCATCTACAACATCCCGGGCCGTTCGGTGATCGACATGTCGGTGGACACCATGAAGCGGCTGTTCGAGTTGAAGAACATCGCCGGGGTAAAGGACGCCACCGCCAACGTGCTGCGCGTCTCGCAGCAGCGCGCGGCGATGGGACCCGACTTCAACCAGCTCTCGGGGGAGGACGGCACCTGCCTCGGCTTCATGGCGCATGGCGGGCACGGGTGCATCTCGGTCACCTCGAACGTGGCGCCGCGCCTCTGCGCCGAATTCCAAAGCGCCTGCCTCAAGGGCGACTACGCCACCGCGCTCACGCTGCAGGACAAGCTGATGCCGCTGCATCAGAACCTGTTCATCGAGACCAATCCGTCGCCGGCGAAGTACGCGCTGTCAGTGCTAGGCAAGCTCAGCGAGAACGTGCGCCTGCCGATGGTGCCGCTTTCGGAGGGCTCGAAGGCCAAGGTGCGCGAGGCCATGGTGCACGCCGGCCTGATCAACTAGGCGACACCCTAACTGGGGACAATGCCATGCTCGAGGAATTCAAAAAGTTCGCGCTGCGGGGCAATGTCGTCGATCTTGCGATCGGCGTGATCATTGGCGCGGCCTTTGGCGCCATCGTCAGTTCGCTGGTCGGCGACATCATCATGCCGGTCATCGGCGCGGTGACCGGCGGGATCGACTTTTCCAACTACTTCATCCCGCTCTCGTCGAAGGTCACTGCCGTCTCGCTCGACGACGCAAAAAAGCAAGGCGCAGTGTTGGGTTGGGGACATTTTCTGACCCTCGTGATAAACTTCGTCATCATTGCTTTCGTGCTTTTCCTGGCGATCCGGGCCATGACCACCCTGATGCGCAAGGAGGCTGAAAAGCCGCCCGCGCCGACGAAGTCGGAAGAGCTGCTCACCGAAATCCGCGACCTGTTGAAGGCGCGCTGAAGGCCCTATATCGGACCACCATGGCAGCGAAACCCGAGCGCCGCTTCAAAGTGGTCGCCGAAAACCGCAAGGCGCGGTTCAATTACGAGATCGGAGAGAGCTACGAGGCCGGTATTGCGCTCACCGGCAGCGAGGTGAAGTCTTTGCGCGCCGGCAAAGCGACGATAGCCGAATCCTATGCCGATGCGCGCGACGGCGAGATATGGCTGGTGAACGCCAATATCCCCGAATATCTCCAGGCCGGCCC
>DASXOK010000141.1:0-5961 GCA_036494425.1 Pseudolabrys sp. | reverse complement strand
GCCCGAGGTCGGCCGCGATCTGCGCGCCTTCCTCCTTCGACGCCATCTTGTCCACGTCCTTGCCGAAGCGCGGAATCTGATAGTCGGGCCGCAGCCAGCGCACGTGGCCGCGCCGCTCCTCCGCCGCACGCTCGTGATTGATCCCCCGCATAGCGGCTCCGCGCCGCAGGTGCTTGCTAAGGCAGCACAAGCGCGGCATGTAGGCAGCGCGCCGGATTTTCACCGAACCGAGTTCCGATCGCGGGAGGCTGCTCCCGGGGTCGGCTTTGTGCTGGTAGATTTCCTTCGGGCGATCCCGCGCACGCCGCCGGCGTATTCGCCATAACTGCCCGTTCCACAGCCTTTGAACGCAATGCCATCGACCGAGCCCGCACGCCACTCCGGCAATTCCAAGCACGCGCCGCACGGCGCGCATGATCCGGCGCACGACGGGCCGCATCACGCCGGCGCGCATAAGGCAGGACACGCAGCGCCGGCTGCGCAGCACGACACGCTGCGCGCGCTCGCGCATCGCGAGATCCGCACCATCATGATCGGCATCATGCTGGCGATGTTCCTCGGCGCGCTCGACCAGACCATCGTCGCGACCGCGCTGCCGACCATCGGGCGCACCTTCGGCAATCTCAACGATCTGTCCTGGGTGGTGACGGCCTACCTGCTCACCGGCACGGCGGTGACGCCGCTCTACGGCAAGCTCTCCGACATCCACGGCCGCCGCAGCATCATGCTCACGGCGATCTCGATCTTCATCGTCGGCTCGATCGCCTGCGCGCTGGCCAACAGCATGACGGCGCTAGTGCTGGCGCGCGCGCTGCAAGGTCTCGGCGGCGGCGGGCTGATCGCGCTGGCGCAGACCATCATCGCCGACGCGGTGAGCCCGCGCGAGCGCGGGCGCTATCAGGGTTACATCTCCGCGGTGTTCGCGTGCTCGTCCGTGGGCGGGCCGGTGGTCGGCGGCCTGCTCACCGAGCATCTGAGCTGGTCGTACATCTTCTGGATCAACGTGCCGCTCGGACTCGCGGCGCTCGGCATGACCTCGAGCGCGCTGCGGCTCATTCCGTTTCATCCGCGCAAGCACCGGCTCGACATCCTCGGTGCGCTCTTGATGATGGCGGCGTCGGTCGCGCTGCTGCTCGGTCTGTCGTGGGGCGGCGCGCGCTACGCCTGGATATCGCCGCAGATCGGCGCGCTGTTCGCTTGCTCGGCCGCGTTGTGGGCTCTGTTCGCCTGGCGGCTCATTGCGACCGCCGAGCCGTTCCTGCCGCTCTCGGTGCTCGGCAATCCGGTGGTGCGCTCGGCCGCGCTCGCCGGTTCGTGCTGCATGGGCACGCTGGTCGGCATGACCATCTTCGTGCCGCTCTATTTCGATGTGCTGCTGCATCTCTCGGCGGGAGAGTCGGGGCTCGCGCTGATCCCGCTGATGTTCGCCACCGTGTTGTGGTCGACCATCACCGGCCGGCTGATGATGCACATGCAGCACTACAAGCGCGTGCCGCTCGCCGGCCTGACACTCGCGATCCTCGCGCTCCTGGCGCTGGCGATCTGGCCGGCGTCGCTGCCGACTTGGGGCGTGCTGACGCTGCTCTTCATCGTCGGCTCGGGGCTCGGCTCGCTGTTTCCGATCTCGACCGTCTGCCTGCAGAACGCCGTGCCGCACGGGCAGATGGGCATCGCCACGGGCGCCGCCAATTTCTTCCGCGCGCTGTTCTCGGCGCTAGTTGTCGCGGTGCTGGGCGCGATCGTGCTCGGCGGCCTCGGCGGCACGGCCGGCGCCTCGATGGAGACGCTGATGCGCGCGGCCTCCGCGCACGAACTGGCGGTCGCGTTCCGCTTCGTGTTCATCGCCTGCGCGCTGGTGGTCGCCTTCGCCATGGCCTTCACCGTCGCGCTGGAAGAGCGGCCGCTCAAAGGCCCGTCCAATCCCAATGCCGGCGAGCCGACTGCCCCGGCAACGCCGATCCCGGATATGCACTAAGCGTTCACCGGTTGCATAAGCATAACGAAAAACCCCGGCCGAGTTGGCCGGGGTTTTCGTCATTCCGATCGCGGCTGCGGTGGCCGCGAGGTCTTAGTAGTTCTCGTCCGCATTCGGCGGAGGAGCGAAGCCGAAGGAACGGGCGTAGGAGTCACCGTCCGTCGCTTCTGCGCGGGCGTCCTCGCCGCGCCAGTGGCTGGCGCGTGCCGCGTGCTCGCGCGAAGCGAAGCCAAAGGCGCGAGCGTATGAATCGCCGCCCGTGCGCTCGGCCTGCGAGGTGTTCACCACATTGGCGCCGCCGAATTCCGGCGTGTACGACTGGGCCAGCGCGGGCGACGCAATCATCGCCGCAAAAGCCGCGCTGATAAGTAGCTTCTTCATGGTTTCTGTCCTTGTTGGCGCGACCAATCGAGTCGCGCGTGATTAGTAGTTTTCGTCCTGGTACGGCGCGGTCTGAAACTGCTCCTTGGTCGGAGAGTTCCAGCGGCGGTGGTGCCGCGGCGCGGAGTAGTACTGAGACGGAGCGGGCTCATAGGCATAGGCGCCGTAGCCGGCGTGGCCATCGGTGCGCTCGGCCTGCGGCATGTTGAGAACGTTGGCCGAGCCGAATTCCGGGGTGAACGACTGGGCCAGAGCCGGAGTCGCAACCGACGCGATCAACAGCGCGCCCAAGAGAAGTTTTTTCATAGCTTGTGTCCTTATGTTTTGTTCGTTGTTGCCGGTGGCTTTTTCGGCCTCCGGCACAGCGACTGTCCGTCGCCACGCCCATCAAATGGGACGAGCCCGGTGAGTCTGCTTGCTCGCGATTGCTGGCTTGTGTGAGCGGTTGCTCATTTAGCAGTCGCAATAATGAAGTGCCTGTGATGAAGGCGTGATGGACGCTGATTGTTACGGGTTTGTAAGGAGTTGCGAGCTCGGACTAGCCATGCAGCAGCGCGTTCCTGCATTGCAGCAAAATGCATATCGATTGTGTAAATATCACAGAGGCGTGTGTTGCGTGTGTTCGAGGCTACGCCGATATCCGCGATGCGCCGGGGATGTTGCGCGCGATTCGGTCCGACGTCTTTCTTCCGAAGACCGAGTGGCGCGCGACCAACCAACTAACGATCACGAATCAGATTTGCGGCGTGCGCGGGGAACCCAGGAGCGGCGGTCTCGGACTATTAGTGCATGAAGGAGATCGCATGCTGGACAGATGCATGCAGGAGCAGCAACACGTCGATATTGCTCCATCCCATTTGGTCGAACGTCGTTTCAGCGAATGGCAGGGATTGAAGGTGGACGTTGTCGAGGTGCGGCAGCGCCTGCCTTTCGACTATCGTTTCAGGTCCAACCACCATCTGCTCATCGCGGCCGAGCACTGCGAGCGCGACGAAGGTGAGACCCTGGTCGAGGGTCTGCCAAAGTCGACGCTGCATACGATCACCGGCAAGCTGACGTTCGTTCCCGCCGGCCACGATTTCCACGGCTGGCAGCATCCGCGCGTGTTGATGCGCACGACTTTTCTTTACATCGATCCGCACGCGCCGCTGCTCGATGAAGCACTGGAGTTTTCCGGCGTCGACTTCCAGCCGCGGCTGTTCTTCTTCGACCCCGACATCTGGCGCATCGCCGCCAAGCTGAAGGGCGAAACCATCAGCGGCGGGCAGCGCATGCCGCATTACGGCGAGGCGCTCAGCGTCCTGCTCGGCCACGAACTGATCCGGCTCAACGACGGCGCGCCGCGCGCGCGCGGCATGACCCGCGGAGGCTTGAGCGGGTGGCAGCAGAAGCGGGTCGCGGAATTCATCGAAGAGCATCTCGCCGAGGAAATTCGGCTCAGCACGCTAGCCGAGATGGTCGACCTGAGCCCCTATCACTTCGCGCGCGCGTTCAAGCAATCCTTCGGCGTGCCCCCGCACCGTTATCATGTCGGCCGCCGCGTCGAGCGCGCCAAGGAGTTGCTGGCCGCGCCATCGAGCTCGGTGACGGACGTAGCGTTGGCGGTGGGATTTGCCGAAACCAGTTCGTTCTCGGCCGCCTTCCGCAAGACCACCGGCTACGCACCGAGCGAGTATCGCCGCGGCCTGGGCTGAAAACCTCATTCAGTATGCATCAAACGAAAAAGCCCCGGCTTTGTGGCCGGGGCTTTATCACGTGTGAACAGGATGCTACGCCTTATTATTGTTGGCTCACCGGATGCGCGCGGCGGCGCTTGGCCTTCGGTGCCTCGGCGCGAACACCGTCGAGACGCTCGGCGCTCGCAGCTTGAGCGGTGGCGTTCGAATAGGTCGGCATGGCCATGTCTTTGCCGCCATTCATCTCGGCTGCCGGGCTGCTAACGTTCCCGGTGCCGTAACTCGGATTGTAAGACTGCGCGAAGGCCGTCGACGCAAACAGCGCCGCGAAGGCCGCGCCCATAGCGAGAGTCCTCATTGTAGATGTCCCCATGTTTGGATTGCATACCCAGCAATTGGCCTGCGCCGAATCGGCTTCAGCCGTGGCGTTGAGGTAAAAGACAGCGGTTCTGTCGGCTTGCTCGAAATTGCTATTTTGGCTTGTTGCATTGCTGCTTGTGAAAAGTGAATAGCCGTATCCGCGGCATAAATTTGGGCGCGCGGACGTATCGTTGAAATCACGCCGTCACTGAATCGAGCAATTCGCACGCGGCTGCTACGCCGGATGACAGATGAAAACCCCGTCCAACTGGGACGGGGATTTTCGCTCTCCTTGTATTTCGACCGCAAATTCGTTTGGTCACTTCTGAATGTCGTCGCGACGGTTCTGGACATGCACTCGCCGGTGGCGCGGTTGTTGTGCATGCGCGGGCCGAGATGCGGGCGAATATGCATAGCTATGCGCCGGCCCAGAGTCGGACCCAACTGCAAGGCGGTGGGCCATTTCGGGAGTGACATTATCCGTAGCCCGTGGCGGGACGACAGGGTCTGCCCTATTCGGAGCGCCGGGCGGAAACACAAGTGCGCCGGATCCGTAGCTGGGATCGTAGGCCTGTGCGAATGCGGGCGAGGCAATCAGGGTAGCCAAAGCCGCGCCGATGACGAGTGTCCTCATCGGATGAATCTCCTGTTGTACCGAGTGTGACAGCTTCCGCGCTCTAACCGCGTCGGCTGGCTTGATGGCCGTTAAGTATGATTCCGCAGTACACTGCGCTTGTCGGAAATTGCTAGTTTTTCCCTTGACAATTCAGTGACGTTTGTTTGTCGTGCGTGAAAAGCGTTGCGGGACAAGGCTTAAATGAAAGCCCCGGCACGCGGCCGGGGCTTTGCCATGCGAACGACGTAAAGCAGCGTTGCGCGCTATCCCAGTGTCATTCGCAATACTTACAAGGCGGGAAGTCGCGGCTGTAAACGGGCTGCGCCAGGAACTTGTCTTTGCCGTAAGTCCAGAACTGGCTGACGTTCGGATAGGTCTTGATCACGACATTCCAAAGCTCGGGCTTGTCATATCCGAACATCTGTTCCTTCTCGATCTTCTTGATATAGATGTTCTGGACCGGATTGCGCATGTCGTCGAAGGCGACGGGGCCGCGCGGCGTATCGACCTTCAGCGCCGCCATCATCTTGATGAACTCCTCCGAGCCCGGCCACTTGCCGCCGGTCTTCTTCATCACCTCGTGGATCATCATCGCGGTCGAATAATTCGCCTCGGAGAAGTAGGAGGGCACCTTGCCGTATTTGGTGCGGTACTTCTTCACAAAGGCTTCGTTCGCCGGCGTCTCCAGCGCCGCGCTGTATTGCAGTGCCGAGACGTCGCCGACCACCTCGTCGCCCATGAAGGGCAATGCGAACTCGTCGTAGCTGGTGCCGCCGCCGAGGATCGGCTTCTTGTAGCCGGCGGCGCGAAGCTGCTTGGGGAATTGCAGCGCCATCGGCCCGACCATCAGCGTGAACACCGCGTCGGCATCCGGCTTGATCGAGGGGAGATAGGGTCCGAAGTCCTTGCTGCCGAGCGCCGGCCAGATCTTCTGGATGACCTTGCCGCCGCAA
>DASXOK010000140.1:0-2460 GCA_036494425.1 Pseudolabrys sp. | reverse complement strand
GGCAGGAATGAGAACGGTCGTGACGCCGGCCGGCCGGAAGCGATCTCCGTCGCAAGGTGAAACGTCTCGGCCTCCCATTGCGTCCAGTCGCAGATCAAAAGCTTCGTGAACAGCCGATCGCCTTCAAGGAATTCCAAGCGTGAATCGCGTTGATACGCTGCATCGTAGGCGGCGAATGCCTCTTCGTAGCGCTTCAATTCATACAGGATATTGCCGCGGTTATAGAGGAGTTCGGCATTGCCGGGCGCAAGAGCGAGGGCCTGAGCAATATCGGTGAGCGCCTCATCGAAACGCTTCAACTTATGCAGGACATTCGCTCGGGCCGCCAGAAAGTCGGCGCGGCGCGGCTCGAGCGAAACCGCTGTACCATGACTGGCGAGTGCGTCGTCGAATCGCTTGAGTTCTTCAAGGGAGTACCCGCGATTGCTGTGCGCCGCGGCGTAAGCCGGATTGATCGCGATGGCCGCATCGAAGCACGCCACGGCATCGGCAAAACGCTTCTGTCGTATCAGCAGGCCGCCGCGGTTGAGATACGCGTCGGCAAAGCGCGGATTAAGCGCAAGCGTCTTGTCGAATGCCGCCATTGCGTCGTCGAAGCGGCCGAGCGCAACCAGGACGTTGCCGTAGTTGAATTGCCATCCGGCCTCGTTCGGCTTCAACCGCAGAGCGTCCCGCAGCAGGCCTTCGGACTCGTCGTACCGTCCCCGCTGCGCCGTGAGCAGCCCCAGCATCTGCAGGACCTGGACCTGCTTTTTGTCTTCCGCCAGCAGTGCGCGGTAGAGCACTTCCGCTTCGTCCAACCTGCCCGCTTGGTGCGCCGCCAAGGCGCGCGCAATGGCCTGCTTGACCTCGTGGCCAGAGAGGCGGCCACGCCCGTGAATATTTTGTTTCGCCATCTGCGCCCCAGATTTCGATGCTTCCAAGGCGCAGTTTGCCGCGTCCCCCGGAGAAGTTGGGCCGCGACTATAGCAGCAAAAGAAAAGCCTCGGCGGTTTCCCGCCGGGGCTCCAGACTTTAGATCCCAATCAGACGATCAGGGATAGAAGTCCTTGTGAGCGCGGAAGCGGAACGCCCAGTTGTCCTGGTCGGACACCGACGTCGTACCGATGCCCGAGAAGATACCAGTCGGCGTCACACCAGTGGCGGTCGTGGCGCTCTGCAGCTTCTGATACATCACGTCGAGACCGAGATAGAAGTCCTTGGTGACGTTCCACTGGGTGCGCGAACCAACCCACCAGGTGTTCCAGTCGTTGCTGCAACCTGAGGCCGCCACAGCAGCAGAACCGACGCCGATCGCGTTCCCGCCGCCCTCAAGCGAGCAGAGGATCGCGTTTGCTTGGCTGCTGTAACTGATCTGCGCGTAGCCGCCGTAGGCCGAGGTCTTCCACTGCGGGCTCCAGAAGTGCTCATAGGCCGCGTTGACGCCCCAGGCGGTGGTCAGCTCCACTGACGACGCTGTTGCACCGGTACCGCCAAAAACCGCGTCGGACAGAAGGCCGAATGCGGTGCTGCCACCTTCACGAAAGCCGTAGTTGAATTCCGGCGTGAAGATCACGTAACGCGACGCGCCCTGAGCGTAGTTGACCTGGCCCTGGAAGTAGTCGCCCTGGCCGAACATCGGCGCGTTCAGCTTGAGGCCGCCGCCGACGGCGAAGCCCCACTTGTCGTCGAGTCCCGCGCCGCTGGCCTCGGTACCGGTGTAATAGGTGCCGTTGACTTCGTGCAGCGCGCCCATGATTTGAGCGGAGCCCCACGCCTGGTCGACGCGCAGGTTACCCACGATGTCGGGAACGTTGAAGCCGCCGTACCCGCCACCCGGGAATCCGGTTGTACCAGCAGCAATCGAGCCAGCAGCAAAGGAGGCTGCGGTAGCGCCTTGCCCGATGATTTGCGTCATGCGACGCGTTTCGGCGCCGATCGTGGCCGAGAGCCCGTTGCCGAACTGAGCCGTATACGACGCCACTTCCCAGCCCGGGTCGCCGGTGTCGGACGACGGGAAATCACCCCAGTACGACGTCGCCGCGTTGCTATAGAAGTCGAAGAACGACTGGGCGCGACCGAACGTGAACCCCGCCCATTGGATGAAGACGCGGTTCGAGCTGAACGAGTTCGAGGCGCTGTCAGTACCGACCGTGTTCGTGCTGATGCCGACCGCGATGTAGCTGCGCACCGTGCCGTATTCGGTCTGGTTACGCGCGTCGGCCGTGATGTAGCCGCGCACCCGCCACGTGCTGTTGTTGGTCGTGCGGTTGTTCACGTTGCCGGCGAACGGACCGTTCGAGATGTTGCCGTTGTCGCCATAGGCAGCTTCGAACCGTGCCCAGCCACCGATCTTCAAGCACATATCGGTGCCCGGGATGTAATAGAACCCCGCACCGTACAGGCTGCAAATCTTCACGTACTGGACGGATTGCGCGTTTGGCTTTGCTTGGATTCCAATAACGGCACACATTCAACGGC
>DASXOK010000139.1:0-4334 GCA_036494425.1 Pseudolabrys sp. | reverse complement strand
CGAGGATCTCCTTCGCCATCTTGATCTCGTCGGGGGTGCCAGTGCGGCCATAGCTCATCAGAAACGTATAGAGCTTGGACTTCACCGCCGGATCGAGATCCTTGCGCCACACCAGCGGATCGAGCGGGATGATCGGCGAGGTCCAGATGATGCGGATCTTCTTGCGGGCTTCCGGCGCGTTCTGTTCGACGCGCTGGAGGTCCTCGCTGTTGTTGGTGGCGGCGGCAACCTGATTGTTGGCAACCGCCATGGCATTGGCCTGGTGGCTGGCGTTACGCAGGGTCTTGAAGCAGGACGCCGGATCGATGTTCCGGGCCGCGAAGATGTAAGAGGTCGGCACCAGGAAGCCCGACGTGGAATTGGGATCGCCGATGCTGAAGTCGAGCGTCTTGTCGCACTTCAGGATATCGTCGAGCTTCTTGTACGGGCTGTCGACGTTGACGATGATGTGCGAGTAGTAGCCGGTATTGCCGTTGGCCGCCACGACCTGGGCGAAGACTTCGCCGCTCGAACGGTTGACCGCTTCCATCCCCGACTTGTTGCCGAACCAGGCGATCTGCACCTTGTTGAAGCGCATCGCCTCGATGACGCCCGCGTAGTTGGTGGCGTAAAAGCCGTTGATCTTGATGCCGGTCGCCTTCGACATGGCATCGAGGAAGGGCTCCCAGTTCTTCTTCTGGTTGACCGAGGCTTCGGTCGAGATGACGCCGAAGTTCAGTTCCGTCGGCGTTTCGGCACGGGCCGCAGTGGCCGCGATGCCGGCGGCCACGGCCATAGCCGCGCCAATGAAGACTAGCTTACGCATGTCGCCTTCTCCTGTTTTAGGTTTTGCGTGTTCGCTTGGAACGCCAGTTCGAACAGATGCCGTCCGCTCTCAGGCGGACAGCCGCTCGACTTCCGAAATCGGCCGCTTGGCCATGGCGGCCGCGGCCAGATGCGACGCGACGCGCGCCGGAAATTCGTGTGCGCCGTTCATGGACGCCGCCCGCTCCTCGAACGAGGGCAGGAACAGATCTTCGCTCTCGGCGCCGTAAAGCTGGTTGAGGAAAGCCGGGGTCAACGCGCTCGAGGGCCCGTCATAGGCGACCTTGCCCGCCTTCAGCGCGATGGTGCGCGGGCAATATTTCAGCGCATATTCGACCTGATGCAGCGAGATGAAGACGGTGAGGCCGTCCTTGCGGTTCATGTCGGCGATCAGGTCCATCACGCGGCGCGCGGACGCCGGATCGAGCGAAGCGATCGGCTCGTCGGCGATCAGGAGCTCCGCCCCCTGCACCAGCGAGCGCGCGATGGCCGCGCGCTGCTGCTGGCCGCCGGACAATTCATTGGCGCGCTTCAAGGCATGCTCGGCGATGCCGACGCGCGCCAAGGCCTGCATGGCTTTGCGCTTGTCCGCGTCGCTGAATTGGCCGAGCGAGCCGCGCAGCAACGGCAACCGGCCGAGCAGCCCGAAGCACACATTGGTGAGCACCGACAGGCGCGGCACCAGATTGAACTGCTGGAAGATGACGCCGATGCGCGCGCGCAGCGCGCGGCTGCACGCCAAGCGTCCGCCTCGCTGGATCGGCTCGCCCATCATGGTGATGCGGCCGGCCTCGTTGTCCCTGCCGGCATTGTCGACGGCGATGAGTCCCGCGAGCGCGCGGATCAAGGTGGACTTGCCGGAGCCGGATGCGCCGATCAGCGCGACCATTTCGCCGCGCTCGAGCGTCAAGCTCACATCGTCCAGCACGCGCACGCCGCGCTGGAATGATTTCGAGATGCCTTTGGCATCGACCACGACCGTCACGCGGCACCTCCGTTGACTGTCACAATCGCTAACAACGGCGTGTGACAGGCCGATGAATGTGACAGCCGGCGGCGCCTGTTCTCCACACGGGAACTGCCGCTAAAGCCGTGGCGCATCAATAGGATGGGGCGTGCAGGATAAATGGACCGATCGAGCGCGGCTGCGCACAGCACCATGAAAGGGCTATTTGTCGCAGTTTGGCGTCTAGGCGATCCTTTGCCTGAGAAATGCGGATAGCCGCTCAACCACCACCACGATGATGAAAATGACGATCAGCAGCAGCGACACTTCCCGGTACTGAAAAAGATTCATCGCGCTCAGAAGCTGGAAGCCAATGCCGCCGGCGCCGACGAAGCCGAGCACCAAAGACGAGCGGATGTTCTCGTCGAGCCGATAGAGGCTGATGCCGAGCAGCGAGGGCAGCACCGAGGGGATGATGCCGTGGGTGAACACCTGGACGCGCCGCGCGCCGGTCAACGACAAGGCATCGATGGGCGCCATATCCATATGTTCGATCGTCTCCGCAAACAGGCGCCCGAGCATGCCGATCGAATGCACCGCAAGCGCCAGCCCGCCCGGAAACGGTCCGAGTCCCACGGCGGTCACGAAGAACAGCGCCCAGACGAGATCCGGCACGGCTCGCGTGAAACCGATGATGCCCCGCGCCAGGTAATACATGTAACGCGACGGGGTGACATTGGCCGCGGCGAGCACTGCGAGCGGGATGGCCAGGATGACGCCGGCAATCGTGCCAAAAATGCCGATATCGACGGTCTCCAGCGCCGGCCACACGGTGTCGCGCCATTTGCTGAAGTCCGGCGGCCAGGCGCGGCGCAGGATGTCCGCCATGCCGTGCACGCCGGTGATGAGGTCCTGCGGCCGGGCCTGGACCACGATCAGCGACTGGATGACGATCAGGATGGCAACGAGCACCCCGATGATCCGCGCAGCGGCGGTCAGGGTCGCGCCCCACCCGTCCGATACTTGAGGCGCTTTGGCCCGCGAGAATTCGACGCTGGCGCTCACGCCGCCTCGCTCATGTAGAGTCGTTTCACGGTATCGCGGGAGACATCGGCGCACGGCAGATCAAACTCGACCCGCCCGCTCTTGATGCCAATCACCCGATGAGCATAAGCGTAGGCCAGTTCGACCTGGTGCAGAACGCACAGGACCGCGAGGTTCTCCTCGACCGCCAGGCGAAGCAACAAACGCATAATGTCTTCGGCCGCTTCCGGATCGAGGCTCGCCACCGGCTCGTCGGCCAGCAGAACCTTCGGCTTCTGCGCCAAAGCGCGGGCGATGGCGACGCGCTGCGCCTGTCCGCCCGACAGCGTGCCCGCCCGCTGATGCGCGAGATCCGCCAGGCCGACTTCGTCGAGATAATGATGCGCCGCGCGCAACTCGTCCGCCGGAAGGCCGCCAAGCGCAGTCCACACCGTGTCATGACGGCCGAGCGAGCCGGCCGCCACATTCCGCAGCACGCTCTTGCGGCGCACGAGGCTGGCGTGCTGCGAAATCATCGCCAGCTCCAGCCGCGCGCAACGCAGCTTCTCACCCGTGAGCCGGGTGAGATCAACATTGTTCAGCCAGACCTCGCCGGACGTCGGCGCCATGGTCCGGGTGATACAGCGCATCAGCGTCGTCTTGCCGCTGCCGTTGCCGCCGAGGACGATCACCAGTTCGCCGGCCCTGACTTCAAGATTGAAGTCGGCGAGCGCGCGCTTACCGTTCGGATACTGCAGCGAGAGCTGACGAACCGACAACATGGTGACCGTCTCCTCCGTTGTGCGTGCGACTAGCCGCTCAGCTTCGTCAGATCGATGTTGAGGATATGCACCATGTCGCGAATTTCGTCGTAGGCCGCATCGGTCTGCGGGACCATGCGGGTGATGCCCTGACCCACCATGATTTTCCGGTCCGCCTCCGAAAGGCTGGAAAGATCGAGATTCCTCAGAACCTCCGCGAGCCTGTTCTTGAAGCCTTCGGGCAGATCGCGACGAACCGCGACGGGATCGTTCGGAATCGCATTTGACTTCCAGAGGATGACCAAATCGCCGTCCTTGTAATGGCCACGCTGCTTGGCCGACTCGAGTTGATTGCTGTTGAACTCGCCGGCATCGACCTTGTGGTTATAGAGCGCTTCAAACGAGGCGGTGTGACTGCCGGCATAGATCCCCTTGATGTCCTTGTCCGGGTCTAAGCCCGCCTTACGCAGCGCATAGGCGGGGAACAGGTGACCGGAGGTCGAGGCCGGGTCCGCGAATGCGAAGGAATGGCCGCGGATATCCTGCACCGTTTTGATACCGGATCCCGGATAGGTGGCGAGGCTCGCCCAATAGGTGGACGGCTTACCGTCACTGCCGCCGAACCCAGCTACTGCGTCCGCCTTCGCAACTTCATGCGCGAGCACGTAGCCAAGCGGACCGAATTCACCGACCTCGAGCTTGCCATTACGCATCGCTTCGATTTCGGCGTTGTAGCTGGTCGCGATGAACACCTGGACATGACAGCCAAGCTTGGCCTCGATCAACTTGCCAATTTTATC
>DASXOK010000138.1:0-12068 GCA_036494425.1 Pseudolabrys sp. | reverse complement strand
GCCGCCACAACCGACGTTGCCGGCCGTCCGGCAGGCGATCGTCGATCTCATCGGGCGAATACCGCTTCAGCGATGTCCGCACTGCCGAAGATGGATCGGCGCAGGATAGCAGCGTGAACCAATCTGCCAAAGTAGTGTTAGTGCCTCCAGGCGGAGCCCCGTCACCGCCCGGGGCTTGGGAGGAGCGTTCGTCTCCCGCCCGCGGGCGCCGCATCCTGATCCGCCAACACCACGCCTCATGACAGTGCCCCCAGTTGAGCAGGACGAAAGGACTTTAATCAGAAAATGCTCGAAAGGTCAATAGTCCTATAGGAATATTTTTATCCCCACTCTGAACCCATGCGAGCGCGGCGCTTTTTCCATCCCTACCCGCTTGCTGGGGAGGGATAAGCGCGGAAGCTCGGAGACTGCGACGGCGTGCGGCGTCCCGCTGGATTTCCGGCGCGGTGCGGGCGAGATTGCGCCGCCCGCCGGAGCAGGACGACAGAAACGGATCAAGGAGCGCGCGACATGCCGAAGGCCTATTGGGTGGTGACCTACCGGTCGGTGAAGAATCCGGAGGCTTGGCAGGCCTATGCGAAACTCGCCGGTCCTGCGCTGCAGGAGGCCGGCGGCCGCTACGTCATCCGCAACAACCCGGCGAAGATCTACGAGGCCGGACTGAATGAGCGCGTGGTGGTGGTGGAGTTCGACAGCGTGGCGCAGGCGATCGCAGCGCACGACTCACCCGGCTACAAGCAGGCGCTTGCCGCGCTCGGCACCGGCAATGTCGAGCGCGACATGCGCATCGTCGAAGGCGACTAATTCAATCTGCAAAAAAGCAAACATCGCCGGGCGCGGCCCGGCGATGGCATGGACATCACATTCTTTCCCATCGTCCGACGAGGCTCGGCCGACGGCCTTGCGCCTCAGAATGATGGACGCTCGCGTTCACCAGGCGGCGAACGGGAAGCGCTTGTGCGCGGCGCGCGCCTGGCTCTGGGCCTCGACGAACACGTCGAGGATGTTGGACGCCACGGTCATGAAGCGGCCAAAGACAGGAAACGACCAGGTCGCGGTCAGGGGCGCACGGATCGGCAGCGTAGTCATCGTATTCTCAGCTCCAAATGCAGGCCGCGACGCGGCCCGCGGTCAATTCATCACCAGTGGCGCGGTGTCGACAGGAAACGGCGCTCGATTTCGCGCTCGGCTTCGTCGGTGAACTTGCCGCCGGTGTCGGCGAGGTAGGTGGCGATCTCCCGCTCGGCCTGGCGCATGCGCGCGGCCATCATCGCGTCGAGGATGCGGCGGAAGAAGCCGACGCGAACCTGCGGAACGGTGGGCTTTGCATATGCGAGATCGCGCGGGGCGATGTGGGTGAAGGCCATGGGTCTAATCCTTTCAGATCCCAAGGCGTTTCCGGCGTTTCTTACTGTTGTTGCACCGCAATATACGCGGATTTGTGCATTGCACTAGGTGCGGCGCAGCATATGCCCCATGCGCATACCTCATGAGGCATCGTCAGGCACGCGGGCGCCGAATCACTGTATTTTCGGAACGTTTTCCCCTCGAAGCCGGCCCTCTTCGGCCATCCCGTTAAAATTCTATGAAATATAATTTCCCTCTGCACACCTTTTGGGCGCCATGACATTCCCGTGACGCATATGTCGGCGGCAGATCATTACCGCCGCTCAATGCATCCGGTTGGCCGCCGGCTTGTTGCGCAGGCCGTCGCGGCTGTGGCGAAGGTCCAGGGTCGGGGCCGGCTGCTCCTTGACGAAGGCCTTGGCCTGCTGGCCCGGGCCGCCTTTGGCGATGGTGGTGCCGCCGTCGGCGAAGACCAGCGCGCCGGTCATGTAGCTCGCCTCGTCGGAGGCGACGAAGCAGAACACGTTGGCCATCTCCTCCGGCGTGCCGCGGCGGCCGAGCACCGTGCCGGCGACCGTCTGCTGCTCCATCGCCGCATCCATCGGACCGGTTTCTTTATGCGTCCAGGCGGTATCGATCGGCCCGGGGCAGACGCAATTGGCGCGCACGCCATATTTCCCCTGCTCATAGGCGATGCCGCGCATGAACGCATGCAGGAAGCCCTTCGTTCCGCCATAGGCCGCCGCCGTCGGCTCGCCGACCTCGCCCGCTTCCGAGCCGGTGCAGATGACGACGCCGCGCGTCTTCTGCAGATGCGGCAACGCGTATTTCGTCATCAGGAACGCGGAGCGCACATTGTTGCGCAGGAGATAATCGAAGCTCCGCACCGCGAATTCCTGACACTCGGCGATCTCGGGAAACACGCCCGCATTGTTGATGAGGATGTCGAGCTTGCCATAGGTGTTGAGCGCCTTGGCGATGCAGGCCTCGGCATCGCGCTCCTCGGCGAGATCGCCGGCAAAGGCTTCCGCTTGGCCGCGCTGGCGGCGGATGGTGGCAACGACATCGGCGATCGGATCGGTCGGCAGGCCGGCGACCAGCACGCTCGCGCCCTCGCGCGCGAACTTGTGGGCGATCGCCTCGCCGATGCCGGTTCCCGCGCCGGTGACGATCGCGACCTTGCCCTCGAGACGACCCGTCATGATTTGTCTCCGTTCTTCGTTTCCGTACCCAGGGCGTGAACGCCGGTTGCACGACTCCGTTCCTGCCGAGCGCGCACCGGTTACAGGATTTCCGCGCACTGTGGCGCCGGGGCACCGTTCGATTCCGGGACAGCGGTAGCGGGAGCGGGCATGCGCGCGCTTGCCGCGCGCGGGACCTTGCGCGTCCTGCGGCACTGACCGCGCCTCGGCGATGCGCTGGATTTCCTTCAGCACCGACGCAGCCACAGCGGGCGTCGCGCGCGCATAACATGGGGCTGCTCGACGCTGAGAAGCCGTGCCCTCATAAGCAAAATGGCCGGGACATTGCCCGGCCATGACAGTTAGGAGGTGCGGTATTTGAAGTCTTCTTTTTAGGGCCGCCTCGTTCTTCGAGACGCCGCCTTCGCTAAAGCTTCGGCGGGGCTCCTCAGGATGAGGCGGAGAGAGGTTTATACAGGTGCGCAGCACGTACTTCTGCGTACCACTTACGTCTGCGTAGCACTTACTTCTGCGTGGCACTTAGTTAGCATCCCGGGTTGGTCCGCCTGCGCCATATGCTTCATCGGATGCCCGGAATGAGGGTGAGGAGACCTTCCTCAGTCACAACGCCAGCGCGACACGACGAGGCGGCCATCGCGGCCTTCGCGACGAACTGGAATGAGAGCGGCGACCGGCACGAGTTCTTCGTGCGCCGGCGGCACGAGGCCGAACCAGCCGAGCACCACGCGGCCGATGCCGCGGCCGCGCGCGCGTTCGCGGCAGGCCTTCGAGCACACGCCGGTGCGCCAGGCGTATTGGCGGACGAGGCCGAATTTGCCGTTGCAGACGGGGCAGCGTTGCGGAGCGCGCGCCCGGGTTTCGTGAGAATTGTTGAACATGTTTCGCCTCCACTCGCTGTCCGGTGGACGCTGCGGCCGGGCGCCGTGTCTTTTTTCGCCCGCGCATCGCCCCTCTGCGATGCCATTGAACATGTCATGTGCCCGGGCCGAATGACATTGTACGTGAGGGACAGCGCGCACCTGACTTCGGTTCGCCAAGCTATACGAAGGTTTTTGTCGGGAGCTACGCGCGTTGCGCTTCGTAGGGTGGGCTAAGCGAAGCGAGCCCACCGGCTGGCTCTCCCTCGACGACGAAGGCCATCGTGGGCTAAGGCGCGCCGCCTGCGGCGGACGCGCCGTAGCCTACCCTACGGCTTGGCGCGCATGACGAAACCGCAATTTGCAAAGGCGGTCCAAGGGCCTATATACGATGCGTGACACCCCGCCCCGGCGCGGGGTTTTCTGTTTTCAAGGATCACGCCCATGCCGAAAAAGCCGGGAACGAACCCCAAAGGCGAGTTCGTGTTCTTCGACGTCATCTACGAGGACGGCTCGCAGCGCTCCAACCGGCGCGTGCCGGCCGAGATCCTCGGGGGGCTGGAGAAGGACGAGCCGGCGCGCGGCTTCATCATCGAGCAGGATCGCGAGATCGCCGAGAAGTCGGGCCGCGCGCCGCTGGAGATCAAGAGCATCGCGCGCTCCGGCGCGAAGAAGAAGTGATGAAGGCCTCATGCTGAGGAGCGTCGCGCAGCGACGCGTCTCGAAGCACGAGGCCACCTCATCCACCGATCTCGGGTTTTCCCGAGATCGGATTATAAGAACGCAAGTCGGCTACAGCCGACTTGCGATGACGGCCGCTTCGCGGCCTCCTCAGGATGAGGCGGAGATCCTCACGCCGTCTCGGCGCGCCACAGCCACTTGAGGTCGCCCGCCTGGCGCGCGCGGTGGCGGTCGCGGCAGCGCTTGGAGCAGAGGCCGGTGTTCCAGGAATAGTAGCGGATGAGACCGAATTTGCCGGCGCAGATGGCGCAGCGGTTTTCGTCCATCTTGCGGTAGTAGTGGTTGGCTTTGAGCATCGCCGTCTCCTGATCGCTCTTGGCTTCCACGAATCTAATGAAGGCGCGCAATGCCTCAATCCTACGCAGGTTAGGCCTGCGTAGTCGGAGAGGTCGCGGCAGGTCATACGAAGGTTTGAGGCGGCTTACTCGGCGCCTTGCGCACCAAGCTTTTCGGCGAAAAGCACCAGCGCCTTACGGTAGACCTCGGCCCGGTTCCATTCGCGCATCACCTCGAAATTCTGCGTGCCGGGGCCGAAGGGCTGGCCGGCCTGCCAGCCATTTGTCTTCAGGAGATTGGCGGTTGAGGCGAGCACGTCCGGCACAGAGTGGCGCAAATCGACATGGCCGTTGCCGTCGAAGTCGACGCCGTACTTGATGTAGGACGAGGGCAGGAATTGCGTCTGGCCGATCTCGCCGGCATAAGCGCCCTTGAGATCGCTCAGCGGCAGGTCGCCGCGCTGGACGATCTTGAGCGCGGCGATGAGCTCGCCCTGGAACAGCTCGCTGCGGCGGCAGTCATGCGCCAATGTGGCGAGCGTGCGGATGACCGGCAGCTTGCCCATGTCGCCGCCGCCATTGTCGGTCTCCATCGTCCAGATCGCCATCAACAGCTGCCTCGGCACGCCGAAGCGCTGCTCGACGCGCGACAGAAGCGGCGCGTAACGGCCCATCAGCGCGCGCGCGCGATTGATGCGCGAAGATGTGACGCGCGTGGCGGCGTATTCCTCGAAGCTCTTGCGGAACGTGTAGCGCTGGCGCCGGTCGAAGGCGAGGACGCTCTGGTCTACCGAGAGGCCGGCGAAGGCCTGGTCGATCACGTTGCGCGAGACGCCGGCGGCCTGCGCGTCGCGCCCCATACCGGCGAGGAAGGTGTTGAAGTCGCCGCCGCATTGCGCCGCGTAAGCGGGCGCCGCGAGGGTGATGAGACACAGGATGGCGAACGCGCGGTGGATCATGCCGGCCTCAGGGTTAGCCACAAACGCGGCGACAATGGCATGCGGGAGCGGGAGGGGGAAGCAGGCTTACGAGGCGGGGTTGGCGCCCGTGAGAACGGCGTGGGCGGCGTGCGCGCGATGGTCGAGCCGCAGCGTGAGGCAGCAGGCGGAGCCACCGCTGCGCAGGAAGGCGGCGAGCGGCGTCTGCACCACGGTATAGCCACGTTCCTTCAACGTCGCGGCGAGCGCCGCGCCGCAACTCGACAGCACGATGCGCCGGCCGACGCAGACTGAATTGGCGGCGAAGGCCGCGGCGTCGCTCGCGTCGAGCGCGATGCGCTGATCGGGCGTGGTGTTGGCGTGGATGGCGGCGAGCGCCTTGGCGCTGAAGGCGCGCGGATAATACATCACCGTGCCGCAGGGCAGCGCGCCGAACGCCGTGTCGAGGTGGTAGTGCTTCGGATCGGTGAGCGCGAGCGGAATGCACGGCACGCCGAAGGTCTCTTCGACCAGACGATGCGCGGCGTGATCGGAGCGGAAGCCGAAGCCCATCCAGAACTGCTTGCGCTGCGCGTCCCACACGCAGTCGCCGGCGCCTTCCAGCGCGGGCGCGCGCTGAGGCGCGATCACTTCCGCGATCAGCCCGCGCGCTGCAAGCGCGCGAAACGCGGCGGCGAAGTGCGGCTCTTCCACGCGCCGCTCGTCGTGGCGGAAACGCGCCAGCAGCGCCTTGCCGTCGAGCACCACCGCGGCGTTGGCGGTAAAGACGAGATCGGGCAGGCCGGCCTGGGGCTCGACGAACTCCATCGCGGCGCCGTGCATCGCAAGCGCGCGGTGCAGATCCTGCCACTGCCGCACGGCAGTGGTATGCAGCGCGCGGCTGCCTTCGCGCCAGGCGGCGGGATCCATCCAGGGATTGATGCTGTATGCGACCGCGAAATGCAGCGGGCGGCACATCAGGAAACGCGGCGGCGGAGCAAGGCTCGCGTTGATGTTCATCTCGGGCTTGAGCCCCCCTCGCGGCGCGCGACTCAAAATGCGCAACGCCCGCTTATGTTAGGCGCGCGCGGCCGCGATTCAAGATTTCTCGCGCGGGAACTCAGCGCTTCCCTGCTGCGTGCGAATCGGGAAACCGCGCGGCGCCCCGATGCGCTATGAGGGCTCGCAATTCCGCACGCAAGGAGAATCCAATGCCACATCCCGCTCTCGTCCCCAATGCCGTCGCCGTTGTCACCGGGGGCGCCGCGGGCATCGGCCTCGCCGCCGCCAAGAGCTTCGCCCGGCTGGGGCTCAAAGTATGCATCGCCGATCTCGGCGCCGAGCGGCTCGCCGCAGCGGCGGCGGAGATCGCCAAAGCCGCGCCCAAGGCCGAGGTGATGACGCAGGAGACCGACGTCAGCCGCCTCGACGCCGTGGAGAAACTGGAGACCGCGGTGCGCGCACGCTTCGGCGGCACCGACGTGCTGATGAACAATGCCGGTATCCAGCCCGGCAGCCAGATGTTCGGCCCGCGCGAGAACTGGGAACGCGTGCTCGGCGTCAACCTGTGGGGCGTCATCAACGGCACGCAGGTGTTCGCGCCCAATATGATCGCCCGCGCGCGGCCGGGGCTCATCATCAACACCGGCTCGAAGCAGGGCATCACGACACCGCCGGGCGACCCGGCCTACAACACCGCCAAGGCCGGGCTGAAGGCCTTCACCGAGGCGCTGCAGCACGAGCTGCGCAACACGCCGAACTGCAAGATCAGCGCGCATCTCCTGATCCCCGGCTTCGTCTTCACGGCGCTGGCCGCGCACGGCCGCACCGAGAAGCCGGCCGCCGCCTGGACGCCGGAGCAGACAGTCGACTTCATGCTGGAGAAGCTCGACGCCGGCGACTTCTACATCCTCTGCCCGGACAACGACGTGCCGCGCGCGCTCGACGAGCGGCGCATCCTCTGGGCCGTGGGCGACATCGTCGAGAACCGCCCGCCCCTCTCGCGCTGGCATCCGGATTACGCGGCGGCGTTCAAGGCGTTTGTGGAGGGGAAGTAGGGGCACTGTCACCCGCCCCTCACGCAGACGTGTAACTTCGTGTCGTGCCGCCGGACGCTTTCGCCCGTAAGTATGGGCGCTTAGAAACCACCCCGGGGAGACACGTCATGCGCCGCTCGACCACCGCTCTGATCGCGGGCGCCGGCCTCATCGCCGCCGCCTTCGCCTTTTCGCCCTTCGCGACGCAGGCCGAGCCCGCCGTGACCATCCCGCCGCCGTCGCAAGCCGAGCCGCCGCAAGCAGGGCTGGAGACCGCCGTGCTCGCGGGCGGCTGCTTCTGGGGCATCCAGGCCGTCTACCAGCACGTCAAAGGCGTCACCAGCGCCGTCTCCGGCTATGCCGGCGGCGCGCAGACGGACGCCGCCTACGAGACGGTGAGCACCGGCCGCACCGGGCACGCCGAGAGCGTGAAGGTGACCTTCGACCCGCGCCAGATCTCCTACGGCAAGATTTTGCAGATCTATTTCTCGGTCGCGCACGACCCGACGCAGCTCAACCGCCAGGGACCGGACTCCGGCACGCAATATCGCTCGGAGATTTTCCCGCAAAGCGACACGCAGCGCAGCGTCGCGCAGGCCTACATCGCGCAGCTCGACAAGGCGCATGTGTTCAAGCGCGCGATCGTGACCAAGACCGGCACGATGAAGACGGCGTTCTTCCCGGCCGAGGGCTATCACCAGGACTATGCGATCAACCATCCCAACCAGCCCTACATCGCCTTCAACGACGCGCCGAAGGTCACGAACCTGAAGAAGCTGTTTCCCGATGTGTGGCGGGATAAGCCGGTGCTGGTGGCGGAGGCGCAGCGCGGGCAGTGAGCGCGCCGACGCCCGGCGCAACGCCGGGCCGCGGCTTCCTTCTCCCGGGCGCGGCGCAGCGCGTAAGCGGCGCGCCGCAGAAACGGGCCCCCGTTCAGCACGGCATCACCCGCTTCACCCTGCGCTCGTCCGCGCGCTGCGCTCATTCCTCGGGATCGAGCTTGCGCCGCACGCCCCAGGCGGCGAGCACGTTCTGCAATTCGTCGGCCACGAAGAACCGCGCGCTGTCCCGGTCGTAGCCCTGCGCCAGCAGATCGTCGTACTCGGTCGCCATGTGCCGCGCATAGGCCACCAGCGACAGCCACGCCGCATTCTCCGGCGAGGCGACGCGCAGGCCGGGACTGTCCATCGCATGATCCACCACCGCGGCGAATTCATGCTGCGGCATGCGCGGCGCGAGATGGCGGAGTGCGGATTCGACGGACGAGCGGGGCGGCATTGGGGGAGTATAGCGGAGGGTTGGAGGGGCAGGTGACTGATGGCTCGAAGCGCTGCGTCTTTTGGTTTCAAAGGCTATCGAGCCTTATCGGTTCGCACTATCATGATGAAATCACGCTGACGCACATTGCCAAGCGACTCTTGAAACGAAGATCGACCAAGTGTCCGTCAACCCAGAAAATGATGTAGATTTTATTCTTACACATTCGGAGCGCTAGTTAGGGTGGCAACGATGTGCGTTATCTCATTCGGCCTGGCCGATTGATTAAATGAGGCAATAAAAACTAATATCCAAGGAACGGACGATTGGCATCAGGCTGCCGCAGGCTTCCAAGATGGAACACTCATGATCGCCATTTTGCGAGCAACCCTACTATTGGATAGCGACGACACCAAAGTAAGCTTTCAAACGATTTACCGAAGGCTGAAATCACCCTCAACACAAATCGCATTGAAATGCCGATTGAGCGACAAATAGGGCTTGGATGATATGTTTCCGCTGACTCGAGACGAACTAATTTCACACTTCTTAGAAGCTTACTCTAGAATCGATTGGGGCGCGCACGGTCGTTTAACTCATTTCAGAAACCTTGGGGTTGCCCACTTGTCCGTCGACCAAATGAGCAAGTCGATAACATTGGATGAACTTAGAAAATTTGTATCAGCGATTGTTCGGCTAACTACCCTCTTACAGCAATTATGCCATACCCCAACGGCTTTTCGCGAATGGATGCTTGAGGACTATAGAGACATTGCCCGCAAAACAGTTCTGAATTCAAACGAACAAAATTCGCAACATCGTGAGCAACTGCCCAAATAATGAAAACGCCCAGCGGTTTCCCGCTAGGCGCTCCATCCTCTCATGTTCTCACATGTCGAGAGCGACCGATATGGTCGCGGGTCCGAAACTGACCGCAAAGGTTAGTCGTACCATTGTGGGCCTCCTTTCTTGTTCTTATTAGCGCCGTGGCGCGGTGAATTTTGGTTTCTTGAAAACCGGTTCATGCAGGTGCCCAGTCTGCAATAAGGGCTTAAGCCTGTTACGTGGGACAAGCGGCCTAGCGAGCATGGCTCCGAACGGCCGGCTACGGCCGAAACGTTCGCGTACAAATAGCTCACGCCGAACCGCTATCCCCGCAATTCACAGCCGCGCATAAGCCCCATAAAATAAGGCATTTGACTCGCCCGAACACTGAATCTGCGGGCTTAGAATTTTCATGCCACAATTGCACACGTCGAATCAGGCGTAGTGTTGCGCAGGTTCTCACAGTTTGTTCACAGTGCTGATGCGTCCACCCGAAGATATTTCAAGGGGAGCCGCTAATGGCAAAACGTCGAAGCCAAAAGCTTCTTGAGGCAGACGAATTTCGCGCGACCGTGATGGCGCTGATGTGCGCCCCGGATATCGATTGGACTGATTGGGAAGAGAAATGGCTTCGGGACGAATCCCGACGGCCGGACGACTATGTTTACACTGATACCGAGCGCGAAATACTGAACCAGCTCATCGCGATTTGCCGGTCCTTCACCCACTACTCCGATTACTCGGCCCAGGAACTTCTGCTACCCACTTATTCGTATTGTGCAGAGTTCAATCTGGATGACGAAGGTTCTTGGTGCAACTACATGAGAGCCACGCAACGTCGCTCACGGTCCGCCGGATTTCTCGTTTGGCTGATCTGTTTCGATGCGGAGAGCAGTTGGAGCCCGACGAACTGGTTGACAGCACATTGAGAGCTACCCGCGCCAGGGATGCGTCACACCAAGACGTCGAGGGAGATAATTGGCTAAAACGCGTCGCCTAGCTGGTTGGCCGACAACACTTGACTTAGCTCCATCCTTCGCGACGTGCGCTCCTGCTCGTCACGGATCACTCCGCCGCAACGCCCGACAGCTCTCCCGCCGCATCCATTTCGCGGCGCAGCCATTCGGGGCTGATATCGAAGCCGTTGGGCCAGGTCGGCGCGCCGAATTCCAGGAAGACGCGGTTGAAATAACCTTCATCTCGCAACGGTTCGAGCATTGGCCCCCGCTCGTTCACCGGCGCGGCGAAGTCGTGTACGCCCTCGCTGCCATTGGTGAAGCGAAGGCGCAGGCGGAAACCGCCGAGTTTTTCCAGACGTGCGATCTTGCTTAGCACTCTATTCCGCCGCGACCTGCGTCAATTCTCCCGCCGCGGCCATGCGGTCGTGAAGCGCGATGGGGTCAAGGTCGAATCCGTTCGGCCAGGTCAGCGCGCCCGGTTCGATAAATACGCGAGCGAAAAAAGCAGGGTCCTTCAGCGGCCGCACCATCTCGCCATCGCGCGCAGCCGTCGCCGAGAAGTCGTGCACGCCGACGGAGCCGTCGGAAAAGCCCACGCGCAGTCTGTAACCGCCCACGGTCTTCACGGACACGACATCAATCATTGGCAGGACCTGCGACCCTGAAGCAGCGGCCGTCCGTTTGCGCATGGTGCCAGTTCTCCATCAGTTCGGCTTACCGGAGCGCGACCCAGGACTTTACCAAATTCGCCTGCCTGCGGGGAAGCGAGCCCCGGATGATCACGCCGTCACGGATCCGCACCAGCGCTATGGCGTCACCGTAAAAGGCGTGCACGTGCGGCGGGTTATGATCTTCAAAGAACATCTGGATGATGATTCCGTTGAAAATCGCGATGGTGGGCATGGGCTTCCACTATCGTAAGTTGCATATGGTGGATAGCGCGGCCGTGCGGGAGCGGCAGAAACGCAAAACGGCGGGCTTTTGGCCCGCCGTTTTGATTCAGATCGAAAAAACCGGGGTCCCGGGTCTGCGTCGCAGCGTTGCACACTGCGCCGCGCCCGGGACAAGAGAGGTCAGTTATCCAAGAAGCTCCGCAGCTTCCGCGACCGGCTCGGGTGCTTGAGCTTCCGCAGCGCCTTCGCCTCGATCTGACGAATACGTTCGCGCGTCACCGAGAACTGCTGGCCGACTTCCTCCAGCGTGTGGTCGGTGTTCATGCCGATGCCGAAGCGCATCCGGAGCACGCGCTCCTCGCGGGCGGTCAAGGAGGCCAGCACGCGCGTGGTGGTCTCGCGCAGGTTGGCCTGGATCGCCGCGTCGAGCGGCAGCACCGCGTTCTTGTCCTCGATGAAGTCGCCGAGATGCGAGTCTTCCTCGTCGCCGATCGGCGTCTCGAGGCTGATCGGCTCCTTGGCGATCTTCAGGACCTTGCGAACCTTCTCCAGCGGCATCAGCAGCTTCTCGGCCAGCTCTTCCGGGGTCGGCTCGCGGCCGATCTCGTGCAGCATCTGGCGCGAGGTACGGACCAGCTTGTTGATGGTCTCGATCATGTGCACCGGGATGCGGATGGTGCGGGCCTGGTCGGCGATCGAGCGGGTGATCGCCTGGCGGATCCACCAGGTGGCGTAGGTCGAGAACTTGTAGCCGCGGCG
>DASXOK010000137.1:0-3975 GCA_036494425.1 Pseudolabrys sp. | reverse complement strand
CCAGCGCTTCAAGACGCATCCGCTGGTGCGCGATACTTTCGTCGGGGGCAAGCGCCTCGCTTACGGCGCCCGCGCCCTCACGGAGGGCGGCTATCAGTCGGTGCCGAAGCTGACGTTCGCCGGAGGCGCGCTGATCGGCTGCGACGCCGGCTTCATGAACGTGCCCCGCATCAAGGGCAGTCACAACGCCATGCTGTCCGGCATCATGGCCGCGGAAGCGGCGGCTGCGGCGCTCGCCGGCGGCCGCGCGCAAGACGAGCTGGCCGACTACGACAGCGCTTGGCGCGCGTCGCCCATCGGCAAAGATTTGTGGAAGGCGCGCAACGCCAAGCCGTTGTGGTCGAGGTTCGGCACTTTCGTCGGCATCGCGCTCGGCGGTCTCGACATGTGGACCAATACGCTCGGCTTCTCGTTGTTCGGCACGCAGAAGCACGGCAAGCCGGATTATGCTTCGCTCAAGCCTGCCGCAGAATGCAAGCCGATCGCCTATCCAAAACCGGACGGCAAGATCACTTTCGACCGGCTCTCGTCGGTCTTCCTCTCCAACACGAATCACGAGGAAGACCAGCCGCCGCACCTGAAGGTCAAAGACATGGACCTGCAGAAGCGCTCCGAGCACGACGTCTTCGCCGGGCCGTCGGCGCGCTACTGTCCGGCGGGGGTTTATGAGTGGGTGGAGGAGGGCGGCGCGCCTAAATTCGTCATCAACGCGCAGAATTGCGTCCACTGCAAAACCTGCGATATCAAGGATCCGAATCAGAACATCACCTGGGTTCCTCCGGAGGGCGGCGGCGGCCCGAACTATCCCAACATGTGATATGCAAGCCGCGGCTTCGGCCACGATACCGCCACATCGTGGTTTTCAAGGTGTGGCTTCAAACACCGCTGCGGCTGTTCTTGCGGGGGCGGCGCAAAAAGGCCATTCTCGGCTTAACCTGTGCGGTGTGCGCGCCTTTTCGCAGCCACCCGCCCCATTGGAGCGTCGCCTGTGACCTCTTCGAGCTTTGCCCGGTGCGTGACCGGCACCGCGCTTGCCGCCGTGATGATCGTAACCGTGCCGATGACGTTGGCGGCCGCGCAAGCGCCCAACGCACAGGATCTCGTGGGCCTCACCGCATCGGGCAGCTATCTCGCCGCCCGTCATGCCGGTCAGCAACGCGACGCCGCGGCCGCCGCCGCCTATTACCGCGCGGCGCTTCGGCGCGACCCGAAGAACGGTGAATTGCTCGACCGCGCTTTCCTCTCGCTTCTGGTCGACGGCAATATCGACGAGGCTGTGAAGTTCGCCGATCGCGTCGCGCAGGCCGACAAGAGCGACCGGGTCGCACGCCTGGTCATCGGTGTGAGCGAACTCAAACGCAAACAATATCCCGCTGCGCGCAAGGATCTGACCCAGTCGGTGCGCGGGCCGATCACCGATCTCACCGCGACGCTGCTCGCCGCTTGGAGCCAATTCGGCGCCGGCGATTCGAAGGGCGCCGTGGCGAGCATCGACCGTCTCGCGGGGCCCGACTGGTATGCGATTTTCAAGGACCTGCATGCCGGCATGATCTACGACCTCGCCGGCAATGAGAAAGAGGCCGGCAAGCGCTTCGAGAACGCCTACAAGCTCGACTCCTCGGCGCTTCGCGTGGTCGAGGCCTACGGAAGCTGGGTCTCGCGTAACCGCTCGCCGCAGGAAGCGTTGACGATCTTCCAGAGCTTCGACAAGACATTGCCCAACCACCCGCTGGTGGTCGACGAGATGAAAAGGCTCAAGGCCGGCGAGAAGCTGCCGCTCTTGGTGTCCTCGGCTCAGGCCGGCGCCGGGGAAGCGCTCTACGGCCTCGGCGCCTCCCTCGGCCGCCGCGGTGGCGAGGATCTCGGCCTCGTCTACCTCCAGCTCGGCCTGTACCTCGCGCCCAACCATCCGCTGGCGCTCCTGTCGCTCGCCGATCTCTATGAATCGCTGAAGAAGCCCGACCTGGCGATCGACGTCTACCAGCGCGTGCCGGCCAGCTCGCCTTTGCATCGCAACGCCGCTATCCAGATGGCGTCCGATCTCGACTCGCTCGATCGCTCCGACGAAGCCGAGAAGCAGCTCGATGCGCTGATCAAGCAGCACCCGGACGATCTCGAGGCCATCATGGCGCTCGGCAATGTGCAGCGCGGGCACAAGAAGTTCGCCGAATGCGCCGACACTTATGCGAAGGGCGTATCGACTATCGCCAATCCGGAGAAGGGCAACTGGATGCTCTTCTATTTCCGTGGCATCTGCTACGAGCGCTCGAAGCAGTGGCCGAAGGCTGAAGCCGATCTCAAGAAGGCGCTTCAGCTCTTCCCTGACCAGCCGCACGTGCTCAACTACCTGGGCTATTCCTGGATCGACCAGGGCGTGAACATGGACCAGGGCATGGACATGATCAAAAAGGCCGTGCAGCAGCGGCCGGACGACGGCTACATCGTCGACTCACTTGGCTGGGCCTACTATCGCCTCGGCAATTTCGATGAGTCGGTGAAGCAGCTCGAGCGCGCTATCGAGCTCAAGCCGGAAGACCCGACGATCAACGATCACCTCGGCGATGCCTACTGGCGCGTCGGGCGCGTTCTGGAGGCCAAGTTCCAGTGGGCGCATGCGCGCGATCTCAAGCCGGATCCGGATGATCTGCCGAAGATCGAAGAGAAGCTGAAGAACGGTCTGCCCGACGAGACGTCGTCCCAGGCCAAGGCTGCCAAGAAGGGCGGCGACGGCGGCTGATCCCAGGACTCTCCGCGTTGTCATGCTTGGCACGCAGGTCCGCTTCGCCGGACCACGTGCTTGTGCCGGGCGTCTACGTCTCTTATCGATGAGTGGATGAGACGTGGATGGCCGGGAACAGCCCGGCCCATGACAACCTGATGAGGTCGTCATGCTGATAGTGAGGCAGGCATAGCGTGACCGCCGCCCTCGTCGAGAAGGCCCCCGCCAAGATCAACCTCACATTGCGGATCGCCGGCCGCCGCGCGGACGGCTATCACGAATTGGAAAGCCTGGTGGCGTTTGCCGGTATAGGCGACATGCTCACACTGACGCCCAGCACGACGCCGGCGCTCGAGGTGAGCGGTCCTTGCTCTGACGCATGCGGGCCAATCGAAGACAATCTCGTGCTGAAGGCGGTCCGCGTCTTGGGCGAGCAGCTCCCCGGCTTAAATGCCGGGCATTTCCGGCTGGACAAGACTCTCCCGGCCGGCGGCGGCATCGGTGGTGGCTCCTCCGACGCGGCGGCGGCTCTGCGTCTGCTCGCACGCTTGAATGGCATCGCAATCGACGATCCTCGTCTCGCTTCGGCGGCGCGCGCCGTCGGTGCCGATGTGCCAGTCTGCCTCGATCCGCGTCCACGGATCATGCGCGGTATCGGTGAACTGCTGTCGGCGCCCGTCGATCTCCCGGCGATGCCGGCGGTGCTGGTGAATCCAGGCATACCGGTGGCGACGCGCGACGTTTTCGCCAAGTTCAAGGCGACACAGGGTGACAAGGAGCCTCTCGCCGCCGTTCCCAGCCGCTACGACGCGGTGATCGCGTTTCTCGACAAGCACGGCAACGATCTCACGTTGCCCGCGCTTGCGTGCGCGCCAGTCATCGAGGATGTGTTAACCGCACTACGTGCCTGGCCTGGTGTGCGTCTCGCGCGCATGTCCGGATCCGGCTCTACATGCTTTGCGTTGTTTGCGGACGCTGACGAAGCCGCGACAGCTGCGCGTTGCTTGCAGGCCGAACGCGAGACGTGGTGGGTGCAAACGACCACGATCGGCAAAGTGGCCTCAGCCTAGGTTGCTTGCAATTGAGCCCTGCAGGGGGAACTGTTGCCAGGCTGGCGATTTGCCGATAGGCAACGGATATCGCGATGGAGAGAACCATGAAGATCGGCTGGCTTGTCATTGCACTTGCGGGGCTTGGTCTGATTGCGGCCGATCCCGCGCTGGCGCGCATCAAGAAGAAGGTGCATGCGCCGCCGC
>DASXOK010000136.1:0-10632 GCA_036494425.1 Pseudolabrys sp. | reverse complement strand
CGGCCGGCTTGGTGGTGAAGAACGGCTCGAAGGCCTTGTCGCGCACGTCGCTCGTCATGCCGACGCCGGTGTCGCTGATCGCCACCATGACGTATTGGCCGGCCTTGAGCTCGCCGCCGGCGCGCAGGACATAAGCCTCATTGAGATAGGCGTTCGACGTCTCGATGGTGAGGCGGCCGCCGCCGGGCATGGCGTCGCGCGCGTTCACCGCCAGATTGAGGACGGCGTTTTCGAGCTGATTCGGATCGATCGCCGTCTTCCACAGGCCGCTCGCTAGCACCGTCTCGATTGTGACAGTCTCGCCGATGGTCCGGTGCAAGAGCTCCGACATGTCCTGGACCAGCCGGTTGATGTCGACGGTCTTGATCTCCTGCGGATGCTGGCGCGAAAAGGTCAACAGCCGCTGGACCAAAGTCGCGGCGCGCAGCGAGGCCTGCCGGATCGAAGCGAGCGAACGGCTCACGCGGTCCTCGCCGGGGTCGAGGCGGCGCATCGCCAATTCGGCATTGCCGATGATGGCGGTGAGCAGATTGTTGAAGTCGTGCGCGATGCCGCCGGTGAGGCGCCCGACCGCCTCCATCTTCTGCGCTTGGCGCAAGGCGACCTCGGCGGTTTGCCGCCGCGCGGTCTCCTCGTGCAATTGCCGGTACGCGTCCGACATCTGGCGCGTGTTGCGCACCGTCCGCATCGCGAGAGCGAACAGCGCCAAGGTCGCCGGCACGCCGAAGATGAGATGCACCGACATGTCGCGCATCCATGCGGCCCGGACCGCGGCGGTATCGAGCCCCGCATAGACGTAGACGTTCTGGTTGGGCAGCTTGCGGTAGGCGAGGATGCGCTGGGTCTGATCGTAGGGGGAGGCGGCGATCAAGAGCCCGGCGTCGGGCTGGCCGATGATGGCGCTCATCAACGGCGACGTGAAAGATAGACGCGGCGGCGCCGGAAGCACGACCGGGTAGCGCACCAGCGCCGCGCCGTCGGCGCGCACGAGGCCGGCGACGCTGAAGTCGGCGCGCGGCAGGCTCGCATAATAACGGGAGAAATACTCCGGCGCGATCGACACGAGATAGATGCCGTCGAACCGGCCGCCCGGCGAGAGCCGCTTGCGGGTGATGGCGAAGAAATTCGTGTTCGCCGCGCGCGCGTCGACGACTTCGCTGACATAGGTATCGACGGCGCTCTGGTGCGCGCGGAAGTAATCGCGGTCGGTCAGGTCGAGCGGTCTCGGGACCGGATAGACCGTGCCGGCCACCAGCGGATGCCCGGCCTCATCGATCACCCAGAGGTCGCGCAGTTGCGGCAGCACGCGGATGAAGTTGCGGATGCGGCCCGAGTATTCGGCTTCGTCCTTGTTGATCTCGGCATTGCTGACGTCGTTGAACAGCTCCTCCATGTAGCGTTCGCTGATCTCGAAGGTCTCGAAGACCTTGATCGCGTGCTCCTGCATCGTGCCAACCGTGCGTCGCAGGCGGTCCTCCGCCGCATCGAAATGGTCGCCGTAGGAGATCCAGGAGCCGACGGCAAAGATGGTCAGGGGGAGCAGGAGCGACGCGACGATCAGCAGGCGCAGCGGCCGTTCCGAGTGGCCGGTGGCGCGGGGGGCGCCGGGGTGCGGCTTTGAACCGTCTTGCGAGTTGGGCATGCGCCTCAGGCGGGCCGGACTACCGATCCGGTATTGGTATCAGGTCCGCCCGACAGAACTCAACCGCGATGGAACAGCGGGCTCACGCGCCCAACCTGCGATCACGGTTGTGAAATGGAACCTGAAGCGTCGGCAGCCGTATCAGCGGGTGCAGACGATGGCGACGATGTGGTCGCACTTGCCGCCCACGCAGCCGCCGGACGCGTCGGTCGGGATGGCGCCGGTGATCTCCTCGCGGTCGACTTTGTGGAAGGTCGCGGCGGAGGCGAATTCCCGGGTCTTGCAGTAGGCATTGGCGGCGGCGGTGCCGCATCGGTCGCCGGCGGCGAGGCAGCGGTCGACCCCGTAGCCGTCGGAGTCATTGGCGATGATGAACATGCGGCGCTCGGCCTGAGCCGCCCCGGCGAGCCCGAGGCATAGGAGCGCGGTAAAGCTGGCCAGGATTGTCCGCATGAGGATACGCCCGCAGGGTGTTTGGCAGGCGCCGGGGGGAGGCGCCGGTCTCGAGAATGCGCACAAATTCCTTAAGCTGCATTTAACCCTGCCGGCGCGGAGGCTCTCCCCGGCCGCTCAAATAAGAACGGGCGCTGTCATGGCCCTTGACGGCGCGCACGCGACAAACCATTCTCCCGCCGCATGAACGGCCTTAACCATATCTGCGGCATTTGCCGCGAGATTATTCGCTAGCGCAACACGCTGGCTGCGGCCGTCTTTTCTCCCGATCGAGATCGATAAGACGCCCGGCCAGCGGGGCCGATAGGTGTCTTTGCAATGGAGCTGAAGCTCTACGATACGCTGACGCGCGAGAAGCGGGTGTTCATCCCGATCGCTCCCGCGCGCGTCCGCATGTATGTCTGCGGGCCGACGGTCTACGACTTCGCCCATATCGGCAACGCGCGGCCGGTCATCGTCTTCGACGTGCTGTTCCGCCTGCTGCGGCACATCTACGGCGCCGACCATGTCACCTACGTGCGCAACATCACGGACGTCGACGACAAGATCAATGCGCGCGCGGCCGAGCGCGGCGTGTCGATCCGCGACCTGACCGAAGAGACCTACAAGAACTTCAAGGAGGACGTGGCGGCGCTCGGCTGCCTGCCGCCGACGGTAGAGCCGCGCGCGACCGAGCACATTGAGCAGATGAAGGTGCTGATCGAGCGCCTCGTCGCCGGCGGCCATGCCTATGTGGCCGAGGACAATGTGCTGTTCAACGTGCCCTCGATGCCCGACTACGGGCAGCTCTCCAAGCGGCCGATGGACGAGATGATCGCCGGCGCCCGCGTCGAGGTCGCGCCCTACAAGAAGGACGCGCAGGACTTCATCCTATGGAAGCCGTCGAAGCCGGGCGAGCCGGCGTGGCCGTCACCGGCCGGAATCAAGACGCCGGGCCGGCCCGGCTGGCACATCGAATGCTCGGCCATGGCCTGGAAGCATCTCGGCGAGACCTTCGACATCCACGGCGGCGGCATCGACCTTGTGTTTCCGCACCACGAGAACGAGATCGCGCAGTCGCGCTCGGCCTTCCACACCGATGTGATGACGAACTACTGGATGCACAACGGCTTCCTGCAGGTGGAAGGCGAGAAGATGTCGAAGAGCCTCGGCAACTTCTTCACCATCCGCGAACTGCTGGCCGATTGGCCCGGCGAGGTCCTGCGTTTCAACATGCTGCGCACGCAGTATCGCCAGCCGATCGATTGGACGGTGACGGGTTTGCGCGAGGCGCAGAAAACCCTCGATCACTGGTATGAGCTGACTGCGGAAGCGCCCGCGGGCTATCTGTGCGCCGACATGCTCGACGCGCTGATGGACGATCTCAACACGCCGAAGGCGCTTGCGGCGCTGCACGAACTGCGCGGCGAGGCGGCCAAGGGCGCGAAGGCCGCCACGGCCTGCCTGAAGGCCAGCGCACAACTGATCGGCTTGCTGCAGGTGCCTGCGGATGCGTGGGCTTCGTCGCGACGGGCTTCGATCGGTCTCGACGAAGGCAAAGTCGTGAGCCTGATCGAGGAGCGCAACGCCGCGCGAAAGGCAAAGAACTTCGCCGAATCCGACCGCATCCGCGACGAGCTCGCCGCCATGGGCGTCGTGCTCAAGGATTCCAAGGACGGCACCACCTGGGAGATCGCGCGATGAGCCTCCTCCGTCATGACCGGGCCCCTATGAAGGTCGAATCATGAGCGCGCAGGCCCATCCGCGTTTGGCGCTGCGGCCGTTTCTCGCCGAGGACACGCCGTTCCTTGCGGAGATTTTCCGCGAGAGCATCACCGAACTGACGTCCGACGACTACAGCGAGGCGCAGCAGGAAGCCTGGGTCGCGAGCGCGGACGATCTTGCCGCTTTCGCCAAGAAGCTCGGCAGCCAGTTGACGCTGGTCGCGACCATGGAAGGTTCGGTTGTCGGCTTCGCGTCGCTTGCGGGCCGTGACACGATCGACATGCTCTACGTGCATCCGGCCGCCGCCGGCCATGGTGTCGGCGCCATGCTCGCCGACGCGCTGGAGAAACTCGCGGGCGCGCGCGGTGCCGAGAAGCTCAAAGTCGACGCCAGCGACACGGCGCGCGGCTTCTTCGAGAAGCGCGGCTATGTCGCGCAGCAGCGCAATTCGATCTCTCTCGGCGACGAGTGGCTCGCCAACACCACGCTGCACAAGCAGCTTGCCGCCAAACGGGAGGCTCCATGACGAAGCCCGACACACCGTTTCCGCGTCACTGGCTATATTACATCGTGCTGAAATACGGCGTGCTGATCGTAGCGGTTCTGCTCGCGCTCTATATCTTCTACCGCATCTCCTGAGTTTTGATCTGCCGAGATATTTCGATGGCCCGCGAACGTCTCTACCTCTTCGACACGACGCTGCGCGATGGTGCGCAGACGAACGGTGTCGACTTCACGCTCGCCGACAAGCTGGCGATCGCCGGCATGCTAGACGAGCTCGGCATCGACTATGTCGAAGGCGGCTATCCCGGCGCCAACCCAACCGACACGGAATTCTTCGCCAGCGACCGCGGTCTCAAAACTGCGACCTTCACCGCCTTCGGCATGACGCGGCGGCCGGGCCGTTCTGCGTCGAACGATCCGGGGCTTGCCGCGCTGCTCGACGCGCATGCTGACGCGATCTGCTTCGTCGCCAAGTCGTGGGACTACCACGTGCGCGTGGCGCTGGAGACGACCGGCGAAGAGAACCTCGCCTCGATCCGCGACAGCGTCGCGGCGGCCAAGGCGAAAGGCAAGGAAGTGCTGCTCGATTGCGAGCACTTCTTCGATGGCTACAAGGCGAACCCGGAATACGCACTCTCCTGCGCCAAGGCGGCCTATGACGCCGGCGCGCGCTGGGTGGTGCTGTGCGACACCAATGGCGGCACGCTGCCGCACGAGGTTGAAAAGATCGTCAGCGACGTCGTGAAGGTCGTTCCCGGCGATCATGTCGGCATCCATGCGCACAACGACACCGAGCAGGCGGTGGCCAATTCCTTCGCCGCGGTGCGCGCCGGGGCGCGGCAAATCCAGGGCACGCTTAACGGGCTTGGCGAGCGCTGCGGCAATGCCAATCTCGTCTCGATCATTCCGACACTGAAGCTGAAGCCCGATTTCGCCGACAAGTTCGAGATCGGCGTCTCGGATGCCGCGCTCAAGAAGCTGTCGCAGGTCTCGCGCGCGCTCGACGAGCGGCTCAATCGTGCGTCGAACCGGCATGCGCCTTATGTCGGCGACAGCGCCTTCGCCACCAAGGCGGGCATCCACGCCTCGGCGATCCTCAAAGACCCGGCGACTTACGAGCACGTAACGCCGGAAGAGATCGGCAACAAACGCAAGGTGCTGGTGTCGGAGCAGGCGGGCAAGTCGAACGTGCTGGCCGAGCTCGAGCGCATCGGCATCAAGGCCGACAAAGACGATCCGCGCGTCGGCCGGCTGCTCGATGTGGTCAAGGAGCGCGAGACCATAGGCTATGCCTATGAGGCCGCCGACGCCTCTTTCGAATTGCTGGCGCGGCGCACGCTCGGCAAGGTGCCCGCCTACTTCGACGTCACCCAATTCGATGTGAATGTCGAGCAGCGCTACAATGCCAAGGGCGAGCAGGTCACGGTCGCCATGGCAGTGGTAAAAGTGAGGGTCGGCGACGACAACATGATTTCGGCCGCCGAAGGCAATGGCCCGGTGAATGCGCTCGACCTCGCGTTGCGCAAGGACCTCGGCAAATACCAGAAATACATCGACCGGTTGAAGCTGTCGGACTTCCGCGTGCGTATCTTGAATACCGGCACCGAGGCAGTAACGCGCGTGCTGATCGAGAGCGAAGACGAAGCGGGCGAGCGCTGGACCACCGTGGGTGTGTCGCCGAACATCATCGACGCGTCATTCCAGGCCTTGATGGACTCAATCATCTTCAAGCTAGTGAAGTCCGGCGCGCCGGCCTGATACGCCTAAGTTTTAAGCAAAACATAGCGATTGCGCGGTGGACGTTTCCGCACTGCGGAATGCTTTTTCAGTGCGTTCGGTGCTGGAACTGCGTAGTTTGTTGCGGGTGGATTCTCAGCGCAACTCGCGATACGGCTGCGTCAGACGGCCGCCACATCGGGGGAAATGGCCATGGTGATCTTTCTCGCTGGCGTCGCGGCGACCTTTGGTCTTTCTACATTCGCATTTCTTCTTTTGATCTGGCGCGCTCCGCTGCTTGAGGAGCGACGCGGCGCTGGGCAGGCGGATTCAATCTCGCCTTCGCGCTTCTCTCGCAAGCGCTCGCGTTCGACCATCGCAGCCGCCTGACCGACGTCGCCGTGCAAGAGACGTAGAGGGTCGACGCCATGATCGACCACGTCTCCGTCGCCGTGCGCGATCTGCAGGCCTCGGCGCGTTTCTATGAAGCGGTGCTCGGTGCGCTCGGCTTCGCAAAATTGGAAGAGCGGCCGGCGACCATCGCCTTCGGCAAGAGCTATTCCGAGTTCTGGATCAATCTGCGCGACGCGCTGCGGCCGGTCGCAGCGGGGAGCGGCGCGCATGTCTGCTTCCGCACGCGCTCGACCGAGATGATCGACGCGTTTCATGCCGCGGCGCTTGCCGCGGGCGGCACGAGCGACGGCGCGCCGGGGCTGCGTCCGCAGCACGGGGAGGGCTATTATGCCGCCTACATCCGCGACCTTGATGGGAATCGGATTGAGGCGGTGACGTTTGTGAAGTGACGGAGCGCTCTCCTTTACCCTCCCCTGGAGGGGGAGGGTCGCGCGCCGCAGGCGCGCGGGGTGGGGTGATGCGAACAAGGTTCACCCCCTCCCGGTTCGCTATCGCTCGGCGACCTCCCCCCTCCAGGGGGAGGTGAAGCTACAGCCGCCGGGCCAGCGTCGGCTCCATCACCGTCTCATCTTCCGAGACGGCTGCCGCGGCCTTCTGCAACATCGGCAGGATGTCGGTCACCTTGTCGGCGACCAGCAGATCGTAATTGAACGGGCCGCGAATGAACTCCAGCGCCTTCATGTGATCGAGTAGGGCGCAGAGCGGCTCCCAGAACTTGTTGATGTTGGCGAGCAGGATTGGCTTCTTGTGGCGGCCAAGCTGCGCCCATGTCATCTGCTCGACGACCTCCTCCAGCGTGCCGATGCCGCCCGGCAGCGTCACGAAGGCGTCCGCCATCTCGAACATCTTGCGTTTGCGCTCGTGCATATCCTGCGTGACGATCAGCTCGTGCGTGCCGCGCAGCGCCCTTTCGCGGGTCATCAGGAACTCGGGGATGATGCCGGTCACCTGGCCGCCGTGATCGAGCACGGAATAGGCGACCGCCCCCATGAGGCCGATGGCGCCGCCGCCATAGACCAGGCCGATGCCGTTCTTCGCCATGATCTCACCCAAGGCGCGGGCGCCCTCCACGAAGGCGGGGTCGGTTCCGGGGCTGGATCCGCAGTACACGCAGATTTTCTGGATTTTGGTCATGATTTCCATTTCTCGTCCCGGCCCATGCATGTGCAACGCAGCAAAGGCATCGTCAAGGCACGGAGGCCACATCGTCAGGGAATTCCGGTGCGATGGGCGCCGGGGGAGGGTGATTACCACCGAGAATCCTCCTATATGAGCGGCATAAAGATGGGCCAGAACGGGTCCGTCCCTTCCCAGGCCTTCAATGACAGCCGATCGACATCAGAGCCGTTCCTCCGGGCAACAAGCCCGTATTCCCGCCGATCAGGGCGCCTTGCTGCGCACCGTGATCCATCTCTGGCCCTATATCTGGCCATCGGACCGGCGCGACCTGAAGTTGCGCGTGCTCGGAGCGCTCGTGCTGCTGCTGGCGGCCAAGCTCACCACCATCGCCGTGCCCTTCACCTTCAAATGGGCGACCGACGCGCTGGCAGGGAAGGGCAGCGCGCCGGCCGAGGCCTCCGACTGGCTGATGTGGGCGGCCGCGGTGCCGATCGTCATGACGCTCGCCTATGGCGGCATGCGCGTGCTGATGGCGGTTTTGACCCAGGTGCGCGACGGGCTGTTCGCCAAGGTGGCGATGAACGCCGTGCGGCGGCTCGCCTTCCGCACTTTCGTGCACATGCACGAGCTGTCGCTGCGCTTCCATCTCGAACGCAAGACCGGCGGGCTGACGCGCGTGCTCGAACGCGGTCGCAACGGCATCGAGACCATCGTGCGCATGGTCATCTTGCAGCTGTCGCCGACCATCATCGAGCTGGCGCTGATCGTCGGCGTGCTGATGTGGCAGTTCGACTGGCGCTATGTCGTGGTGATTCTCGCCACGGTCGTCGTCTACATGGTCTACACTTATCTGGCGACCGAGTGGCGCATCGGCATCCGCCGCAAGATGAACGACAGCGACACCGACGCCAACGTCAAGGCGATCGATTCGCTCTTGAACTACGAGACGGTGAAATACTTCAGCGCCGAGGGGCGCGAGGCCGAGCGCTATGACCGCGCGATGGCGCGTTACGAAGACGCGAGCGTGAAGGCTTACACCTCGCTTGCCGTGCTCAATGCCGGGCAGGCGATCATATTCACCGTGGGGCTTGCCGCCGCGATGGTGATGTGCGCCTTCGAGATCAAGGCCGGCACCAAGACCATCGGCGATTTCGTGCTGATCAACTCGATGATGATCCAGCTCTACCAGCCGCTCAATTTCATGGGCATGGTCTATCGCGAGATCAAGCAGGCGGTCATCGACATCGAGACCATGTTTTCGATCCTCTCGCGCGAGCCGGAGGTCAAGGACGTGCCCGGCGCGCAGCCGCTCAAGGTGACGAACGGCACCGTGCGCTTCGAGAACGTGGTTTTCGCGTATGAGCCGCAGCGGCGCATCTTGAAGGACATCAGCTTCGAGGTGGATGCCGGCAAGACGGTGGCCGTGGTCGGCCCCTCGGGCGCCGGCAAGTCGACGATCTCGCGGCTGCTGTTTCGTTTTTACGATCTGATGGGCGGCCGCATCCTGATCGACGGGCAGGACATCTCGAAGGTCGACCAGACGTCGCTGCGCGAGGTCATCGGCATGGTGCCGCAGGACACCGTGCTGTTCAACGACACCATCCGCTACAACATCCGTTACGGCCGCTGGGAAGCGACCGACGAAGAGGTGGAAGAGGCCGCGCGGCTGGCGCAGATCGACCGCTTCATCCGGCTTGCACCGAAGGGCTACGAGACGGAAGTCGGCGAGCGCGGCTTGAAGCTCTCCGGCGGCGAGAAGCAGCGCGTCGCCATCGCGCGCACCATCCTCAAGGCGCCGCCGATCCTGGTGCTCGACGAGGCGACGTCGGCGCTCGACAGCCACACCGAGAAGGAAATCCAGGACGCGCTGGAGCGGGTGTCGCAGGGACGCACGACGCTGGTGATTGCGCATAGGCTTTCCACCATCGTCGGTGCCGACGAGATCATCGTGCTCGACCAGGGGGAGATCGTCGAGCGCGGCACGCACTACGCTTTGCTGGCGAAGAAGGGGCTCTATGCCAGTATGTGGAACAGGCAGCGCGAGGCGGAGGAGGCGCGCGAGAAGCTCGCCCGCGCCGGCGAGGACGAGACAGCGCCGAACCGCAATCCGCCGCCGGTCTTGGAGGAGCCCATCGCCCCCGCGCCCGATCCGGCACCGCTCGAAGCGCCCGCCGACGCGGCGGAGTAGGTGCTTCGGCCGCTGAGCAGGGGGCTTGTGTGTTAATAACGCGCCGTGCCACGAGTCTCCCGGTGCGCTCCGCGCGCCACCCTCTCCCCCAAGGTGAGAGGGGAAACTCGACTCGCGGCTGACAGACCATGTCCATCGTTCATTCCATCCGCCAGCAAATGGTGCCGATCACGCCGGAGGGCTATCCCTTCATCGGCGCCTTCGCGCTGGTGAGCCTCATATTGTTCTGGCTGTGGCCGCCGCTCGGCTGGATCGGTACCGTGCTCACGCTCTGGTGCGTCTATTTCTTCCGCGATCCGCCGCGGGTGACGCCGGTGCGCGACGGCCTCGTGGTGGCGCCGGCCGACGGCCGTGTCAGCCAGATCACCACCATGGCGCCGCCGCACGAGCTTGGGCTCGGCTCGGCGCCGCACATGCGCATCTCGATTTTCATGAGCGTGTTCGACTGCCACATCAACCGCAGCCCGGTCGCCGGCCGTGTCGAGAAGATCGTCTATCAGCCGGGCAAGTTCTTCAACGCCGATCTCGACAAGGCGAGCGTCGACAACGAGCGCAATTCGCTGGTGATCGCGACGGCGAATACGCGCATTGCGGTGGTGCAGATTGCCGGGCTGGTGGCGCGACGCATCGTCTGCTTCGTGCGCGAGAACCAGCCGGTCGGCGCCGGCGAACGCTTCGGCATGATCCGCTTCGGATCGCGCCTCGACGTCTATCTGCCGGAAGGCGCCGCGCCGCTGGTGGCCGTCGGCCAGATCGCGACGGGCGGCGAGACCGTGCTCGCCGACCTCGTCAATGGTGATTCCGGGCGGGGCTTCCGGGCCGGCTGAACGCCGGCCCGGTACGCACATTCGTCACGACCCCGCGTAGCGCCGCCGCATCGGCTTGAGCGCGA
>DASXOK010000135.1:0-24366 GCA_036494425.1 Pseudolabrys sp. | reverse complement strand
AGATGGCGGTGGCGATCAGCTTGGTGCGCAGCGTTGGCACGCCACAGGCTTCCGCCGCCAGTTCGTCATCACGGATCGTGGCGAAGCCGAGGCCCAGCTGCGAGCGCTCGATCGTGCGCGCCGTGACCAGCGCAATGACGGCCAATAGGAGCATGAGGGCGAACAGATATTCGATGTAATTGATCTGCAGGCCGAGGATGGTGATGTTCTCTGGCCGGATGATGTAAGCGCCGCGCGAGCCGCCGACATAGTCCCAGTTCACGATCAGCGTCTGCAGCACCACTGCCAGGGCGAGGGTGGCGATGGCGAAGAACGAGCCGCGCAGGCGTAGCGTGAGATAGCCCATGCCTAAGCCGATAATGCCGGAAACCAGGCCGCCGACCAGGATCAGCAGCGGCACCGGCAGCGGAAACGCCTTGTGCAGGAACACCGACGAATAGGCGCCGACCGCGAAGAAGGCGGCCGAGCCGAAATTCACGTAGCCGCAGTAGCCACCGAGGATGTTCCACGCCGTCGCTAGCACGACGAATTGCAGGATCGTGTAGCTGGCGAAGTAGAGATAATCGACGTGGATCCAGTGCGCGAGCAGCAGGACCGCGGCGGCGACCACGAGAGCGATGAGGGAAAACTTGACCGTGTTCACGCGGGTCACCGTCCGAAAAGGCCAGCCGGCCGGAAGGCGAGGGTGAGCAGCAGGAAGCCGAACGATACCGCTGGCGCCCAGGACGGGCCATAGAACGTGGAGGTCAGACTTTCGACGACGCCGAGCAGGAGGGCCGCGATCAGCGTTCCTGGCATGCTGCCGAGCCCGCCGAGCACGCAGATGGCGAAGACGCGGCCGATATATTCACGTCCGACCGAAGGCTCGACCGGCTGGATGACGATGAGCAGTGCGCCGGCGACCGCCGCGACGGCGATCGAGAGGCCGAAGGCGATGCGCTTGATCCGGATCGGGTCGGCGGCCTGAAGCTGGAGCGCCAGTTGATCCTGCGACACCGCCATGATGGCGCGGCCGGTGAATGTGCGGGTGATGAAAAGCTGGATGACAGCGAACAGCGCCAGCGACACGAGACACGGCACCAGCATGCGCAGCGGCAGATCGACGAAGCCGATATGGATGCTCGGGCCGATATAGGCGGCCTCGACGTAACGATAGTCGACGCCGAAGACGAGGATCAGCCCGACCTCGGTGACGAAGAGGAGGCCGAAGAAGAAGGCGAGGCCGCGCAGTGCATCCTGCCCGCGCTTCTCGAACGATAGATAATAGACCTGATAGATGACCGCGCCGAGCGCGAAGAACACCGGCAGCAGGACGATGCTGGCGATGATCGGATCGATGCCGAAGCTGGTGCTGAGAAAATAGGCGATATACGAGCCGAGTATGACGAAGCCCGGATGCGCGATGTTGACGATATCGAGCATGCCGAAGGAGATCGAGATGCCGGCGGTGACCGCGGCGTAGAAGCCGCCGAGCAAAAGCCCCGCGACCACCGCGTTGATCAGAAGATCGAAGGATACGTCCATACGAGCCTCGACCGGCGCCTAACGCTTGGAAAACGCCACGCAGCCGGGCAAGGCGCCGGGCGCGGACGTTGCAGCGATGCGCAACGGCGATTGCGGTATGGATTGAGAACCTGCCGGCATCACTCCCCCAAGTTTCTTGCTTCGGCTCGTGTTGGCGGCCGGGATGACCGCACACAAGCTCGCCCTGGCCGTAAGTTCGGCCGTCTTTATTGGCGGCGCAGTGTGCACCGGCCGTCAACGGCTTGGCTAGCCAGACGTCCGGAGAACATGTCCGCGTGCGACTAAATGAAACGCCCGCCGTGCGGTGTCAATGCGCGGCGGGCGTCGAAAGGGGAGCTGAGGCCGGTATCAGGCAGCTTCGGCCTGTGGGCGCACGCCCTCCGGCAGCGGCATCGGCTTGTTGGCGCTGTCTTTGAACTCGACGGTCATGAAGACCATCTCGCGGTCGCCGAGGTTCTCCAGGTCGTGCACCTTGAACTCGCCGGTGCCGTAAGTCTCGTGGCGTGTCTCGCCCGGCTGATATGTGTATTCGACGGTGGTCCCATCATGCACGTGCTGACGGCCGCGGCCGCCGGACACCGAGGTCCAGAAATAATCCAGCACATGGCGGTGGAAACCGATGCGCTCGCCAGGGGCGAGGCGGATCATCCACACACGCGTGCGCTCGTTCTCGGAGAGCAGCGTGTTGCCGACGCAGGGGTTGGGATTTGTACGTTCGCGCGCGAACTCGGCGGCGATATCAGGAGACCACTGCGTCTTGTCTTTCTTCTCAGCGGCCTTGTCGAGCATGGTGAGAGCCATGGGAGTCCTCCAATGCGATTAACAGTTATATATAGGATAATCGCGTAAACGGAAAGATTGAGGCCCATCAATTGTCAGAATCCAAAGCGAAGCGTGCCATCATTATCGGCGGCTCCATGAGCGGGCTGCTGAGCGGCCTGTTATTGCGCCGCAGCGGGTGGCACGTCGACATCTACGAGCGGGTGGACTGTGAACTCTCGGGCCGCGGTGCCGGCATCGTCGCGCAGCCGGAACTGATCCAGCGCCTGCGCCGCTTGGGGCTCGAAACCGGCGGTCTCGGCGTGCATATCGGCACGCGCAAGATTCTCGATGCGCAGGGGCGGATCACCAGCACCATCGAATGCCCGCAGATCGCCACCGCCTGGGAGCGTGTATATCGTCTGCTGCGCGACGCTTTTCCGGCCGAGCACTATCATCGCGGGCACATCTTCGTGAAATTCATGCAGACATCGGAAAATGTCACGGCCCACTTTTCCGAGGGCGAAACGGCCACCGCCGACGTTCTGGTGGGCGCCGATGGCATCCGCTCCACCGTGCGCCAGCAATGTCTGCCCACCGTGCTGCCCCGCTATGCGGGCTACAGCGCGTGGCGCGCGCTGATTTCGGAGGAGGCGTTTCCACCGGCGGTGCATCGCGAGCTGTTCGAATACATGTCCTTTGGCTTGCCGCCGGGCGAGCAGTTCCTCGGTTATCCAGTGGCCGGACCCGACGACGACCTGCGGGTAGGGCACCGGCGCTACAATGTCATCTGGTATCGCCCGGCCGACGAGAAGACCAAGCTGCAATGGCTACTCACCGATGAGAGCGGATACACGCACGCGATCTCCATTCCGCCGCCGTTCATTCGTCGCGAGGCGATCACCGAGATGCGCGAAGCCGCCGAGCGGCTGCTGGCGCCGCAATTCCGCGAAGTGGTGCGGTTGTTTCCGGAGCCGCTCTTGCAGCCGATCTACGATCTGGAATCGCCGCGCATGGTGTTCGGCCGCGTGGCGGTCGTCGGCGACGCGGCGTTCGTCGCGCGGCCGCATGTGGGCGCGGGCGTGTCGAAGGCGTCCGACGATGGGGGCGCTTTGGCCGACGCGCTTCAACAGGACTCCGATGTCGAGACCGCGCTGAAGCGCTTCGAGGCGGCGCGGTTGAAAGAGAACCACCGCATCATCGAATGGGCGCGCCATCTCGGCGCTTATTTGCAGGCGACGCAGACGCGCGAAGAGCAGGCGCGCGCGGGGCGGCACAGCACGGACGACGCCGTGATCAAGGAGACCGCCGTGCTGGATTTTTTGTATGCTTAGTTATCCCTCCCCTAAGAGGGGAGGGATAAGAAAGGTCACATCCCCAACAGCTTCTTCGCGCTGCCGCCGGCGAGCGCGGCACGCGTGGCATCGTCGAACCTGTCGACCGAATTGATATGGCCGATCGGATCGTACTCCAGCATGTCGAACGGATAGTCCGTTCCCATGATGACGTGATCGACGCCGAAGACATCGACGAGCGCATTGAGCTGGCCCGGCGTGAACACGACGGTGTCGACATAGACCTGCTTCAAGTAGCTGGTCGGCGGCTTCGGCAGACCCGCATTGCAATCCGAGCGCGCGCCCCAGGCGTGATCGATGCGGCCCGAGTAGCCGCCGAGATAGCCGCCGCCGTGCATCGCGAAGATCTTGAGCTTCGGGTGCCGTTCGAGCACGCCGTCGAAGATCAGATAGTGCAGGGCGAGCGCGGTCTCGAAGGGGTTACCGACGACGTTGTTGAAGTAGAAGCGCGAGAGGCGCTTGCCCTCCGTGAAGCCATTCGGATGGATGACCACCAGCGCGCCGAGCTCCTCGGCCTTCTTCCAGAACGGCGCGAAGGCGGGATCGGACAATTCCTTGCAAGCGACATTGGTGAGGATTTCGACGCCCTTGAAGCCGAGCGTCTTGATGCAGCGCTCGAGCTCCTTCGCGGCCTCGTTGCCGTCCTGCATCGGCACGGTGCCGACGGGAATGAAGCGGTCCTTGTGCCGTGAGACGAATTCGGCGACGCCGTCATTGATCATCTGCGCGGCCGGCACGGCGTATTCGAGGGCGACCGTGTGATAGAGCTGCGGCGGTGGCGGCATCACGAGCTGCATGTCGACGCCCATCGCATCCATGGTGGTGAAGCGCTCGTCATAGCCGGTCATGTGGCCGCGGATGTCGCCCTCCTGCTTGGCGTTGACTTCCTTGGTCTCGGGCGAGGAGTAATGCGCGAGCGGGATCGTGGAGATGTCGAGGTGCGGCTTGATGAACTCGGCCGCGCGCGGCACCGCGATATGCGTGTGCGCGTCGATGGTCACCGATTTCGGCCGCTGCTCGCGGCCCGGCTTGCCATGTTTGCGCGCCGCGGTGTTCGCGTATTTGTTCCAGACTTGAGACATTATCGGCCCTTCCCGATTGCAGAAAATTAGTCCCTCGTCCTCAGGAGGCGGCGAAGCCGCCGTCTCGAAGGACGAGGCCTGTGACCCGCCCTCATCCTTCGAGACGCCGCGCTAACGCGGCTCCTCAGGATGAGGGCGGAAACTAGAACACCCCCAGATGCTGGCGCAAATCGACGTTGTCTCTGGTGAGCGCGGAAGGCGTGGACACGACCGCGACGCGGCCGGAATTGAGGATGACGATGTCGTCGGCGACATCGAAGACGAGCTTGGGGTTCTGTTCGACTAGCACGATCGACAGGCCGCTCTCCTTCAACTTTCGGATGGTCGTCATTACTTCGGCGACGATCTGCGGCGCCAACCCTTCCGACGGCTCGTCCATCAACAGCACGCGCGGGTTGCCCATGAGCGCGCGGCCAATCGCCAGCATCTGCTGCTCGCCGCCGGAGAGATGCGCGGCCATCTGGGTGCGGCGTTCGCTCAGCCGCGGGAACATGGAGAACACGGTGTCGATGGTCCAAGGATCGTGCTTCGCAGCCGCACCGTTGTCCGGCTTGCGCGCGGCGACGATCAGATTTTCGCTCACGGTGAGGCTGCGGAAGATCCGGCGTCCCTGCGGCACCAAAGCGACGCCTCGCGCCGCGATCTGCTCCGGCGGCAGGCCGTTCACTTTTGCACCGAACACGGCCACTGTGCCTCGGCGCGGCGGCAGCAGGCCGACGGTGACATTCATGCAGGTGGACTTGCCGGCGCCGTTGCGGCCGAGCAGGCCGAGCATGCGCGCCTCGCCGAGCTCGAACGACACGCCCTCGAGCACGTGGCTGTCGCCGTAGAAGGCATCGACGCTGCTGAGGCTGAGCGCGCTATTCGCCAAGATAGACCTCCCGCGTGCGTGGGTCCTCGACCACTTCGGCGCGGGTGCCTTCGACGATCACCTGGCCGAAATGCAGCAGCGTGATGCGGTCGGCGAATTCGAGCGCCACATCCATGTTGTGCTCGATCATCACCGTGGTGACGTCGCGCGGGATCGCCATCAGGCAGCGGTGTACGTCCTGCCGCTCGTCGATGGAGAGGCCGGCGAAAGGCTCGTCAAGCAGCAGCACCTTGGGCTTCTGGGCCAGCGCCATGGCGATCTCGACGCGGCGGCGCTCGCCATAGGAGGTCTCCGACAGCGGCCGTTCGGCGATATGGCCGAGCCCGACCTGATCGAGCGCCTCGCGGCCGCGCTCGACCAGATGTTGCTCGCGCCGCAGATTCGTGATCGGGTTCCAGCGCGCTTGCGACAGGCCAAGCAGGGCCAGCATGACGTTGTGAAGGATCGTGTTGCGCCCGAACAGCGTGATGATCTGGTAGGTGCGGGCCATGCCGAGATGCGCGCGGCGGCGTGTCGGCACCTGGGTGATGTCCTCGCCGAACAGATGGATCGACCCGCTGTTGGGCGTGATCTCGCCGGTGATCTGATTGAACAGCGTGGTCTTGCCGGCTCCGTTCGGGCCGATGATCAACCGCCGCTCGCCGGGCTCGACGCTCAGGTTCACGTCCCTGGTCACATGCAGGCCGCCGAATGACTTGCGCAACCTGGATACGGTGAGCGCGCTCATGAGCTCTTCTCCGTCTTCGCGGACGCGGCGGGCCGCGGCTGCGGCTTGCGGAAGGCGCGCTTCCACAGCCGCACAGTGCCGGGCACAAGGCCCTCAGGCATCAGGATGACAATGGCGACGAAGATGGCGCCGAGGAGGAAGTTCCAGCGTTCGATGAAGCCGCTCACCACGTTCTTCACCACGACGACCAGCCCTGCGCCGACGATGGGGCCGAGCAATGTGCCCGGGCCGCCGGAGATCACCATCAGCAGCACTTCGGCGGACGACGTCAGCGACAGCGTCTGCGGGCTGATGAACTGCGTGTAGTAAACGAAGAGAATGCCGGCGGCGCTGGTCAACAGCCCGGAGAACAAGCAGGCCCAGAAGCGGATCGCCAGCACATGATAGCCGAGCGCATTCATGCGGCGCGGCTGATCGCGCGTCCCCATCAGCGCCGCGCCGAAGGGCGAGCGCGCGACGACAGCGACAGTGCCGAGCGCCAGCAGGAAGACGACGAGCGTCGTGTAATAGAACGCCGTGGCGTTCGCCAGCGAATAGCCGAACGGCGCCGGGCGGCTCGTCACGTTGATTCCATTATCGCCGCCGGTGAGGCTGATCCAGCGATAGGCGAGGCCCCAGAGGATCTGCCCGAGCGCCAGCGTGATCATGATGAAGCCGATTCCGGTCGAGCGCAGCGACAGTATTGCGAAGACGGCCGTCGAGGCGATGCCGACGATCAACGCCGTGACGATCGCGGTGCCGTGGCCGAAGCCGATCTGCAGCATATAGGCGGTGGCATAGGCCGCGATGCCGAACAGCCCGGCATGGCCGAGCGAGGTGAGGCCGCCATAGCCGACCAGGACGTTCAGGCCGAGCGCGAACACGGCATAGAACAAGATCTGGCTGGCGACATTGACGTAGTAGATACCCGGCACCCAATGGGGCACCGTGACGAGTGCCACGAAGGCGACGGCGAGGGCCGCGATGCGCGCGGTCATGGCACGTGCCTGCCGAACAGGCCCTGCGGCCGCAGCAGCAGCACCAGCAGCATGGGCAGGAACAGCACGAAGTAAGCGAGTTCCGGCAGCAGCGCCTGACCGAAATTGTAGATGAAGCCGATGATGAGGCTGCCGACAAAGGCGCCAAGCAGGCTCCCGGTGCCGCCGAGGATGACCACGACCAGCGCCAGAGGCAGCATGTCCTGATCGAGCCCGGGATAGACCGACAGGATCGGCGCGCCGATGATGCCGGCGAAGGCGGCGAGTCCGGCGCCGAGCGCGAAGACTATCGTGAAGAGCTGCGACACGCGGATGCCGACGACGCGCGCCATGTCCGGATCGTCGACGCCGGCGCGGATCATGGCGCCGAGCCGCGTGCGGTCAAGCAGCATCCAGAGGCCGATCGCGACCACGACCGCGACGACGATGATGGCCAGCCGGTAAATCGGGAAGGCAATCGTGCCAAAGCGGACGAAGCCCTCGAAGCCGGCCGGCGGCGCCACGTTGATCGGATCGCCGCCCCAGAGCATCAGGCACAGATCGGCGGCCATGAAGGAGATGCCGAGCGTCACCAGCACCTGCGCAAGCTGGTCGCCCGGCAGGCGTCGCAACAACAGGCGTTCGATCAGCGCGCCGGAAGCGGCGACGATCACCGTCGCCAGGATGGCGGCGGTCCAGAAATTGACCTTGATGCTGATGAGGCCGATCAGAAACGTCGCGCCGACATAGGCGCCAAGCATGTACAGCGAGCCGTGCGTCAGATTGGGAATCCGCATCAGCCCGAAGATCAGCGCGAAGCCCGACGACAGCAGGAACAACAGCCCACCGAAGGTGATGCTATTGACGGTGAGCGACACCCAGAAATTCATGTGTGCGCTTGCCTTGCGTGCGTCATGCCCGGAGTAAATTCACTTTGTCATTCGGGGACGCCGCGAAGCGGCGGACCCGGGATCCATACTCCGCAGCGTTGAGGGTTATGGATTCCGAATTCGCGTGCTTCGCACGCGCCCCGGAATGACGGCGACGAAGAATCAAGCCCGCCGCCTTTTCATCTTCACGACTTCAGCGGCGGATAGTTGCGCGAGTAGACCGGCTGCGAAAGGAACTTCTTCTCGTCGTAGATCCAGAACTGGCTGACGTCGTGATAGGTCTTGACCGTCTTGTTGACGAGCTTGCCGTTCACTTTGTCCACCCGGCGGATGAAGAAATCGCCGACGACATTGCCGAGATGATCGTACTTGATCGGTCCGCGCGGCGTGTCCTTCAGCTCGACCGAGCGCAGCGCCTTGACGAAGGCTTCCTTGTCATCGGACTTGCCGCCCGCCTTCTCGAGGCCTGCCGCCACCGTCTCGGCGGCGACATAGAGACCGGCCGCATAGAAGCCGGGGTCGACGCCGTAATCCTTCTGCATTGCCGCGACGAAGCGCTTGTTGCTGTCGCTCTCGTAGTCGAGCGTATAGGGACAGGAGCTGTACATGCCGATCGCCTCGTCGCCGAACGAGCGCATCAGCGCGTCGTCGCCGCCGGTCTCGCCGGTGACGACCGGATATTTCAGCCCGGCCGATGCGTAGGTCTTCATGAAGCGCAGCGGGTTGGAGCCGGCGAAGCCCTGGCAGACGCCGTCGCAATCGCCGATCTGCGCGACGAAGGGCGTGTAGTCCGGCGTCACCAGCGGAGGCCACAGCTTGTTGACGATCTTGCCGCCGAGCTCTTCGAAAGTCTGCTGAAAGCCGCCCATCTGCTCATAGCCGAAGGCGAAGTCTTCCGAGATGGTGACGACGCGCTTGAGCTTCAGTTCCTTGGCCGCGAAGTCGGCCATCGGGTGCATCGCCTGCGAGGAACACGCGGAAGGCCGCAGGAAGTACGGGTTTGGCCGACGCTGCGTCATGTCCTCGGCGCCGGCGAGGCTGAGCGTCGGTGTCTTCTGCTGCGCGACGTAGTCGGTGATCGCCAACAACTCGAACGCGGCGAGCGGCCCGAGGATGGCGTCGACCTTTTCGCGCTCGATCAATTCCTGCGCCTTGGTCTTGGTGCCGGCCGGATTGCCGCCGGTGTCGGCGGAGACGAAATCGACTTTGCGTCCGGCGAAGGTGTAGTTCGCATGTTTCAGAAAGGTGACGACGCCCTGTTCCATCTGAATTCCGCCCTGCGCGAGCGGGCCGGTCTTGACGGTAAGCAAGCCGAGCTTGAACGGCGCTGATTGTGCGATGGCGGGCGCTGGAAACTTGAACGTGGCCGCGGCGGCGCCGGCGGCTGACGCCGCCATGAACGCACGGCGTGAGAGCTTGCGAGACATTTCATTCCTCCCTGATCGCCCCTTTTTGAGGCTGATATTCTATCCGGCCCTCTTGGGCCGATTTTGGATCGGCGTATGCGACAAATCGTCAACGACGCGGACCGCCGTGCCCACTGCGGCGGTCAAGTTAAACACCATCATCGGCTAAGCTATTCCATGATGTAAAGTCCGGGAAGCCCGGCATGCGATGCAGATGAACACGGTGTAATGTTGCGAGTGCCAATTCACTGAGCAGCGCCGCGCGTTATCGATGCCGCGGCGCAATTAGATGCCAAGGTAACTGGATTTGATCTCCTCGTTGCCGCGCAGCTCATCGGGCTTCGCGGAATAGACAACCTGGCCCTTGCTCATGACGTGCACGTAGTCGACAAGCTTGAGCGCGAGATGCGCGCTCTGCTCGACCAGAAGGATGGACAGGCCTTCCTCCTTCAATTTGCTGATCGCCTCCCACACGCCCTGGATGATGATCGGTGCCAAGCCTTCCGAAGGCTCGTCCATGATCAGGCAATCCGGATTGGTCATCAGCGCGCGGCCGATGGCCAGCATCTGCTGCTCGCCACCGGAGAGCGTCTTGGCGCGCTGGTTGCGCCGCTCCTGCAGGCGCGGGAATAGTTTGAAGACGCGATCGACATTCCATTTGTGCCGTTCGGGGTGGCGCTGCGCCACCAAAAGGTTCTCCTCGACGCCGAGCGTTGGGAAGACGCGGCGGCCCTGCGGCACCAGGCCCATGCCGCTACGCACGGTTTCGAAGGATGCCTTCTGCGTGATCTCCTCGCCCTTGAACACTACGCGGCCGCGGCGCGGCGGATTGAAGCCGACGATCGAATTCACCAGCGTGGTCTTGCCGACGCCGTTACGGCCGAGCAGGCCGAGGATCTGCCCTTGCTCGAGCTTCAGCGACAGGCCCTGCAACACGTAGGCGTCGCCGTAATAAGTGTGGATGTCCTGGACTTCGAGAATGGCCATGGCTTCAGTCCGTCCCCAGGTAGATTTCCTGCACCTTGGCGCTGGAATGGATCTGCTGCGGCGAGCCGGTCTCAAGCACCTCGCCGAAGTGCAGCACAGAGATTTCCGAGGCGACGTCGAAGACCACGTCCATGTCGTGCTCGATCAGCAGGATCGCGAGCGCCGGATCGAGCTTCATTAGAAACTTGGTCATGTCGATGGATTCGCCCGACGAGAGGCCGGCGGCCGGCTCGTCGAGCAGCAGGATCTTCGGATCGATGGCGAGACCGAGCACGATCTCGAGCTGGCGCTGTTCGCCATGCGACAGGTTGCGCACCTCGGTATCTTTGCGGTCGATGAACGAGGCCTGCTCGAGCAGATGATGCGCCTTGTCGTAGACCTCGCGATAGGACGACAGGAAACGCCACACCACGAATTTGGACGGGCGCAGGCCCTCGATCGCCAGGAGCACGTTGTCGAGCACGGTCAGCTTCGGGAACAGGCTCGTCACCTGGAAGGTGCGCGCCATGCCCATGGCGGTGCGGCGGTGGCTCGGCCACCTGGTGACGTCCTGGCCGAACAGCAGGATGTTGCCGGACGTCGCCGGATGGATGCCGGTGATCAGGTTGAACAGCGTCGTCTTGCCGGCACCGTTCGGGCCGATGATCGCCTTGCGGTCGCCCGGCATCACGCGCAGCGACACCGAGCGCGTCGCCTGCAAGCCGCCGAAGCTCTTGCAGAGCGCCTTCAGTTCGAGGGCGGGCACGCCGCCGCTATTCGTCTGCGTGTCGATGCTCACGCGCAAATCCCTTATCGTTCAGACGGAAACGCCGGGGCGTGTCAGCCCCGGCGTTGTCGCGTCATTCGCAGAATTTGCAGGGCGGGAAGTCGCGATCATAGACCGGTTGCGCCAGGAACTTGTCCTTGCCGTAGGTCCAGAACTGGCTGACGTTCGGGTAGGTCTTGATGACCGTGTTCCAGAGCTCGTCCTTCTCGTAGCCGAACATCTTCTTCTTCTCGACCTTCTTGATGTAGACGTTCTCGACCGGATTGCGCATGTCGTCCATGCTCACGGGGCCGCGCGGCGCATCAAGCTTGATCCCCTGCATGATCTTGATGAACTGCTCGGGACCGGGCCATTTGCCGCCGGCCTTCTTCATCGCCTCGTCGATCCACATGGCGGTCGTATAGTTGTTTTCCGAGTAATACCCGGGCACCTTGCCGTACTTGGCGCGATAGGCCTTCACAAAGGCCTGGTTGGCTGGGGTGTCGATCGCAGCGCTGTAATGCAGCGACGATACGTCGCCGATCACTTCGTCGCCCATGAATGGCAGCACGAACTCATCGTAGCTGACGCCGCTGCCGATGATCGGCTTCTTGACGCCGGCCGAGCGCAATTGCTTGGGGAACTGCAGCGCCATCGGACCGACCATCACCGTGAAGATAGCATCGGCGTCCGCCTTGAAGGTCGGGATGTAGGGGCCGAAGTCCTTGCTGCCGAGCGGCGGCCAGACTTTCTGGATGACCTTGCCGCCGCAATCCTCGAAGGCCTTCTGGAAGCCGCCGACCGATTCATAGCCGAACGCATAATCGGCCGCGACGGTGATAACTTTTTTGTAGCCTTGGTCGCAGGCCCACTGTCCAAGCGGATGGTTCGGCAACGAACTCGACCAACTTGTGCGCAGGAAGTAGGGATATTTGCTGAGCTGGCGCTGTGTCAGGTCGTCGGCCGACGACACAGAAGACAGGTAGATCGTCTTCTCGGCGGTGCTCACCGGCGCGAGCGCGTATCCTGTCGAAGCAAGCAAACCTCCGATAAAGAGCTGCACCTTGTCCTGAAGAATGAGCTTCTTCGCCTTGGTGACGCCGGTATCGGGCTTGCCCTGGTCGTCTTCGACGATGAGCTTCACGTCGGCGCCGCCGAGCTTGCCGCCGTGCTGGTCGAGATAGAGCTGAAAGCCGTCGACCATGTCCTTGCCGATCTGGGCATAAAGCCCGGTGACCGGCGAGATAAAGCCGATGCGAAGCTCTTCCGCCCCGGCTGGCGCCGCCGCGCCGAAGCCGAGCGCGAGACAAGTGCTAAGCAGCGCCGGCGCGAACCGGTGTCGCCACGTTGTCGTCATTGTCATTTCCTCCCCGTGTTGTTCGGCCTTCCCATTCGCAGGTCAGGAAGGCTCGGATACCAGTTCCTTGGACGCGATCTTTTTGCGATCGTCTGTCGTTTTGTGTTTGCCGCGCAGGCGCTGCCGCAGGCGCGCTGGGATTCCCATAAGGCCCATCGGCAGGTAAAGGATGGTGAGAACGTAGACAGCGCCGAGCACGTATTGCCACCACGGCACCAGCGTCGAGAGATATTCGCGCAGGCCGAACACGATTCCCGCGCCGATGACGGCGCCGACCAGCGTGCCAGCGCCGCCGAGCACCACCATCAGCAGCGAGTCGACCGACGTGGTGAGCACCAGCGTTTCCGGGCTGACGTGGCCGTTGGTTTGCGCCCACAGCACGCCGGCCAGCCCGCCGAAGCCGCCGGCGATGATGAAGGCGATGTATTTGTGCAGCCACGTGTTGTAGCCGAGGATCTGCATGCGCAGTTCGCGCTCGCGGATACCTTCCAGGCTGCGGCCGAAAGGCGAGCGCACCAGCACGTACAATGCCAGCAGCGATACGGTGAAGAAGGCGAAGACGAGATAGAAGAACGTCACCTCGTTCGACAGGTCGAGGCCGAAATTAGGCCGGCCGCTCATGTTGATGCCGTTGTCGCCGCCGGTGAGCGAATTCCAGCGGTAGGCGAGGCCCCAGACGCATTGCCCGAGCGCCAGCGTGATCATCAGGAAGTAGACGCCGGAGGCGCGGATGGCGAACAGGCCGAAGAAGGCGGCGAGCGCCGCACCGATCAGGATGCCGAGCACCACGACGATCCAGAAATCCCAGCCGAGGCCGAAATGGAATTTGGTGGCGAGCACGGCGGTGAGATAGGCGCCGACGCCGAAATAGGCCGCTTGCCCCATCGACGAGAGGCCGGTGAAGCCGAGCAGCAGGTCGACGCTCATGGCCAAAATGGCGAAGGCCATCGCCCGCGTCGCCAGCAGTACGACGAAGGAGCCGGAGTTCGGCACGATGTAAGCGAGCGCGAGCAGCGCGACGGCCACCGCGACGATTTTGACTTTTTGGCTGGTCATCGGGCGCTGCTCACTCTCGTCCAAAGAGGCCGGTCGGCCTGATCGCCAGGATGAGCACCATCGGTGCGTAGAGCGTGAAGTAGGAAACCTCCGGGAACAGCGCCTTGCCGAAATTGTCGGCGAGGCCGACAGCGAGCGCGCCGATGGCGGCGCCGCCGAGCGAGCCCATGCCGCCGATGATCACGACGGCGAAGGCAAGCGGCAACATCTCGAAGTCGAGGCCGGGATAGATGCCGAGGAAGGCGCCGCCGATCACGCCGCCGAGCGCGGCCAAGAAGGCGCCGAGCGCGAAGATGAACATGGAGATGCGGTTGGTATCGATGCCGACGCCGCGCGCCATCTGCGCGTCGTCGACGGTGGCGCGCACGGCGGCGCCCATGCGCGTTTTCTCCATCGCCAGCCAGAGTCCGACGCCGATGGCGAGCGCCATGCCGATCATGAACAGGCGATAGAGCGGGAAATAGACGCCGCCGATGACGACGCTCTGGCTGAGCGCGGCCGGCGGATTGATATCCATGTTGTTGCCGCCCCAGATATCGAGCGCGGCCTGCTGGAACAGGAAGGCGAAGCCGACGGTGAGCAGCACCTGCCGCAGGGGATCGTTCTCGATGGCGACGACCGAAATACGGCTGAGCAAGACATAAAGCCCGACGGCGGCGATCGCCGTCACCACGGCATATTCGCCGAGGCTGCTGACGATATCAGGCTTCCATCGGCCGATCGCGAGCGCGATGAGGACGGCGACCCCGATCGCGATCAGAGCATTGCGCAGATATTCGAGGCCCTCGGAGCGCAGGAACAGGCGCTCCATCAACAGGCCGATGATCGCAACCGCGAGCGCGGCCAGTGGCAATGACAGCGCCCAGGACCCGGTCGCCCAGATCACCGACAGCGCGATGTAGCCGCCCCAGAGGAAATAGGCGCCGTGCGACAGGTTGACGATGCGCATGACGCCGAAGATCAGCGACAGCCCGCTGCCGACGAGAAACAGCAAGGCGCCATATGATACGCCGTTGAACGCCTGGACGATCCAGAACTGCGTATTCATTTCCCCCCGGTTCCTTCTGTTTTAGTGCGAAGGATATTTTGTCGAAGCTTACCTGAGCTTTGCCGCGCGTAAACACCCCAAATGGCCGCGGATGTGATTTGTTTCGATTGTGCGCTGCGCGAATACACTTGTGCGCGGCGCGCGCCGCGTCCCACTAGTTGCGGCCCCGGCCGCCTGCCTGTTTTTTCGGCGGAATAACCGGCAATAAGAGGTATGGCGCTTTGCCGCGGCCGAAGTGCAGCGTGGTCGTGCCGTCGAATATCTCAGGCGGGCGGTCGCGCGGATCGTCGTGCAGGAAGGGACCGCAGCCTTTCAACTCGTTCTTGAAGTTCGAGAGCTTGCCGCCGCTGGCGCCGCCGTATTCGTAATCCTTGCCGCGCACCGATAGCCCGATGCGGTATCCCGCGGGGACCGCGATACAGGTCGGCCAGATCTCGATGTCGAGTTCCACGGCCTGATTTTTCTTCAGTGGCCGCAAATCATCATGCGTGTGATAGGGCCGGTAGGGCGTCGACAGCTTCTTGTCGAGCTTGCGGTGCGAGGCGCGCAGCCAGCCCTGCGCGATGGGGGTGTGCGGATCGATCGCACCCTGGAACACGATCTCCTTGAGGTCGCCGGTGAAGACGCGCAGCACGATGAAGAAATCGGCGTCGCTGGTCGATGACGAGGCGAAGAGCTTGAGCGCCGACGGGCCGGTGATCTCGGTGTCCTTGGCGAGCGGCGGCGTCAGGAAGGTCAAGCCTTCGCCCATGGTGGCGAACTTGAGCTGCACCGCGCCAGCGGGCTTCTTCGGCGTCAGCGCCATGGTCGATGGATCGAGATAGTACTTCGTCCACTTTGTGCGTTTGATCGGCCACTCGTTCTCGGCGCGCGCGACGAACTTTTCGCCGGGATGGCGCACCTGTAGCAGCACCTTTGGCTGCTTCTTCCAGCCGTCCGTCTTGCCGTGCAGGAAATGATCGAAGAAGCGGAGCTGCTGCTCACGGCCGTAGTCGGTATAGAAGTGCGTCCAGTGCTCGATGCCGTGCGCCTCGAGCCACTTCTGCTTCGACGCCGCGCGCACGAAACCCTCGAAATTGCCGCGCGGATGCAGGCCCTGGCCACCCCAATTAGCGGCGGTGAACAAGGGCGTGATGACCTTGTCCCATTTGGGCGAGCGCGCTCTGTGATAGGCGTCGTCGAGCGGATGACGGCATATCTCCGTGCCGAAGTCGGCGCGGTTCTTGGCGAGCTCTTGCTCCGAAAGCGTTTCCGGCCCACACACCAGCTCGTTATGCACGCGGCTGCGCTTGCCGTGCTCGCCGGCGCCGTATTGCACGGTCTTCACCTGCATGTCGTACCAGTTCTCCCAGAAGGTCGAGAGAATGCCGCCATGATGCGTCATGTCGCGGTACCAGTCGGCGGAGCCTTCCCACACGCACATGGCGGCAAGGTGGGGCGGCTGCAGGCTCGCCACGTGCCACTGGTTGATGCCGTAGTATGAGATGCCATTGAGCCCGATTTTGCCGTTCGACCAGATTTGCACGCCAGCCCATTCGATGCAGTCGTAGTAATCCTTGGTCTCGCGCGGGGAAAAATGATCGATGAAGCCGGGCGAGCAGCCGGCGCCGCGTGAATCGACGCGCACGATGGCGTAGTCGTGCGGCACCCATTTCTCCGGATCGGCCACTTCCCAGTTTTGATAGAGGTTGCTGGAACCGGCGGTGACGTCGGGATGCTTCTCCGCCATGCGCTGCCACGCGCTTGGATACCCGTCCTGGAAGGCGAGGTTCTTGGCGTAAGGACCGTAGGTCAGCAGGACCGGATATTGGCCGTCTTTCACCGGACGAAAGACGTCGGCGCGGAGCACGAGGCCGTCGTCCATGGTGATGGGGACGTTCCAATCGATCCGCATGCCGTCGCGGACCTCCGAACGCTCGTGCAGCGCCGTCATTCCAGTCCTCCCGGTCTTGTCTCGTGACGGTCGCGCCGTCCGATTTTTTTTGAGGCTACAGATAGAAAGAGGCCCGGCGCAAGCTTTGCGCCGGGCCTCTGATGTTAATTCGTGTTTATGAAGTGTCAGGCCCGCGCGCGCTTGCCGCGTTTCACCTTCGCTTGCTTCTCCAGCACGGCGCAGACGGCGGCGGTGTCCTGAGCGCCGTAGCCGGTCTTCTGCGCCTTGATGTAGACGGGCTTCGAGGCATCGAACATCGGCGTCGGCACCTTGATCTTCTTAGCGTAGTCGCCGATCACCTGCATGTCCTTGTCCCAGACGTCGATCTTCATGGTGACGTCTTTGTATTTGCCCTTCACCATCATCGGGGCGCGCAGCTCAAACACGCGCGAATTGCCCGCACCGGCTTTCACCAGATCGAAAATCACTTGCGGCGGCAGGCCGGCCTTCATGCCCAGCACCATGGCCTCGGCGCTGGCGACGTTGTTGATCGCGACTAGCAGATTGGCGACGTACTTCATCTTGCTGCCGTTGCCGAAGGCGCCGACGTCGTAGACGTGGCGGCCGAAGTCCTCGAACATCGGCTTGAGCTTCTTGATCTCTCTGGAATCGCCGCTGGCGTAGAACACCAGGTCGCCGTTGGCGGCCTGTGATCCGGTACCGCTGACCGGGCAGTCGAGCATCGTGTGGCCGGCCTTGGCGAAGACGCGCTCGGCCTTTTCCTTGTCTTCGATCGTGAAGGTGCTCATCTCCACGATCAGCTTGCCCTTGAGCTTGGCGGCCGCGATCTCCCGCGCGACATCGAGAAGTGCCTGCGCTTTCGGCAGGCTGGTGAGCACGACCGGAACGGCGGCGGCCACATCGGCGGCGCTCTTGGCGATCTCGACGCCGCGGCGCTCCGCGATGCGGCGCGCCTTGAGGCTGACGTCGTAGCCCACCACGCGCCAGCCGGCGGCGGCCAAGTTCTTCGCGAACGAGCCGCCCATGATGCCCAGGCCGATCACGCCGACCGTGCCTTTGTTCTTCTTCGCCGCAGCCATCTTGAGTGTCTCCTCCATGTCAATGAATATGTGCAACGCTTGTTGCCATGTTTCCTCTTATGCGCATGCGGCCTGTCATGTCGAGAGGACAGTGACGATGGTGGCTTTCAAGCGCGCGCGCGATCGCCTATCGTCGCCGGCAAAACATGCAAGCAAGTGTAAGGGAGGACTTATGCAAATCGGAGTAGCTGGCCTCGGGGCCATGGGCGCGGCGGTGGCGGCGCGGCTGTTGGAGCTCGGCCATCAGGTTACCGTCTGGAATCGTTCGCCCGACAAGGTGAAGCCGTTGGTCGAAGCCGGCGCCAAGGCGGCGGCATCGCCTGCCGAGGTTGCGCAGGCGTCGGAAGCGGTCATCACGATGCTCACCGATGGCGCGGCGATCGATGCCGTCTATAACGGACCGAACGGGCTTTTGTCCGGTGACGCGAAGGGCAAGCTGTTCCTCGAAATGAGCACGGTGCCACCGCAGGTCGAACTGGCGCTGGCGCCGAAGGTGCGCACCAAGGGCGCCGCGATGGTCGAGTGCCCGGTGGGCGGTTCGACCGCGCCGGCACGGCAAGGAAAGCTGCTCGGGCTGATGGGCGCGGAGCCGGCGGATGCCGCGCGCGCCAAGCCGATCCTCGATCAGCTTTGCCGCAGGCTCGAGCATTGCGGGCCGGTCGGCACCGGCGCCTCGATGAAACTCGCGATCAATCTGCCGCTGATGGTGGCCTGGCAGGCCTATGGCGAGGCTTTCGCCATCGCGCGTGATGTCGGCTGGGAACCCAAGCGCCTGCTCGATCTGTTCATCGACACCAACGGCGCCAACAATGCTCTGAAGATGCGCGCCGACATGATCGTGACGATGTTGGAGGGCCGCGACCCGGGGCCGACCACCTTCAGCATCGCCAACGGCGTGAAGGACCTGCGCACGATGGTCGAGACCGGCGAGTCGAAGGGCGCCGACATGCTCGCCACCAAGGCGGCGCTCGCCGGCTTCGAGGATGCGACCAAGCACGGCTTCGGCGGCGGCGACGGCTCGCGCATGGCGGTCTACTGGGCGGAGCGGAATAAATCGGGCTGAGCGCGGTTAATGACGGACGTGCCGGCGGGCGGCACAGGAGAGGGAGGTTATCGATGAAACTCTTTTCCTTTTGGCGCTCGCTGGCGACCTACCGCGTGCGCATCGCGCTCAATCTCAAGGGCCTGACGCCCGACGAGGTGATCGAGGTCGATCTCATCAAGGGTCACCAGCGCGATCCGAAATATCGCGAGGTGAACCCGATGATGTCGCTTCCTGCGCTGCTCGACGGCGATGGGCCGGTGTTGTTCGAATCCCTCGCGATCATCGAATATCTCGACGAAACGCATCCCAATCCGCCGCTGCTGCCGCGCGATCCGAAGGGCCGCGCGCGCGTGCGCGGGCTGGCGCAGATCGTCGCCGCGGATTCACATCCGCTGATCGTGCCGCGCGTGCGTGAATATCTCGAGCACGAGTTCAAGATCGACGAGCCGGCGCGCAATGCGTGGTGCCAGCACTGGCACAAGGCGGCGCTTACCGGCTTGGAAGAACATCTTTCGACCGAGAGCGCCACGGGAACCTATTGCCACGGCGAGCAGATCACGGTCGCCGACATTTGCCTCGCCAGCCAGTGGGCGGGCGCCAATTTCTACAAGGTCGATCTCGCGCCCTATCCGTCCATCGCGCGCATCGTCGCAAATTGCATGAAGAACGATGCCTTCGCCCGCGCGCATCCGTTGAAGCAGCCCGGCGCGCCGGCGGCGGCGTGATCTTCTTACCTCTCCCCGCATTGCGAGGAGAGGTGAGCGGCGGCGCTTTCGATCTACGCTGACGCTCTCTTGCGCTTCTTCCTCGCCACCGCCGCATCCCACACGCCGTGGATATGCGCGACCTCCCGCTCGAAGCGTTGCAGGAATAGCCGCGCTTGCGTGGTGAGCGTGCGCCGCGTCGGCTGAATCACCACGAACTCCGCGTGCAGCGACGGCTCGACGATCGGATTGACGATCAACTCGCCGCGGCCGATGTCGTTGACCGAGATCACGCTCGGCAAGACGGTCACCCAATCCGAGCGCGCGACGAATTCCAGCGTTGCGATCATCGCGTCCATTTCCAGCATGGCCTCGATCTCGACGCTGTGACTCTGGAAATAGGTGTCGAGATTGCGCCTGCGGATATTGTCCGGCCCCGGGACCACGATCTTGAGCGGCTTCAAGTCGGCGAGCCGCACCGGCGTCAGCTCAAGTAGCCCCAGGCGCGGGCCGGAGATCAGCATCTCGCGGTCGCGCACCAGGAGCCGCGATTTCAGCCCGATGGTGCCCTCATAGGCCGGCACGACCGCGAAATCGAGCGCATCGTCGAGCACCATCTCGGTCAGCAGCGCGCTGTAGCCCTCCACGATGTGCAGGCGCACCTCCGGGCAGCGCGGCACGAAATCGTCGAGCACCGGCGCGAGCACCGCACGGGTGAAGGTCGGCATCAGGCCGATGCGCAGATCGCCGGTCACTTCCCCAGCGAGAGAGCGCGCCTCTTCCTCGGCGCGCTCGAGGGCGCCGACGGCCTCGACGCAGCGCTTGTAATAGCGAAGCCCCGCGGGGGTCGGTGCCACGCCGCCGGCGCTGCGCTCGAACAGCTTCACTTTCAGCGCCCGTTCCACAGCGCCGACATGCTGCGAGATGCCCGATTGCGTGGCGTTCTCGCGCTCGGCGGCGCGGGTGAAGGAGCCTTCCTCGCAGACCGCGATGACGGCGCGGATCTGGCCGAGCGAGATTCCCCGCATGGGATACCTATTATGGAAGCTAATGCAGATGTTAAGTTTATATTATTTTATTGATTGGGGCAATCGGGCTACGATTGCGCCGCCATCAAGAAGGCCGCGCACGGCTGCCGCCCAGGGAAATACGTCATGAAACTCGGCTTCTTCACCATGCCGATCCATCCGCTGGACAAGGATTGGCGCCAGTCGCTGCGCGAGGATCGCGAGGCCTTCGTGCTCGCGGACGAACTCGGTTTCGTCGAGGGCTATTGCGGCGAGCACGTCACCGACCGCGCCGAGAACATCACCTCCTGCGCGATGTTCATCTCGAGTCTCATCGATGCGACCAAGCAGATCAAGCTGGGCACTGGCACCATCAACATGCCGAACAGCCATCCGGCGGCGATCGCCAGCCAGATCGCCATGCTCGATCACATGCTCGACGGGCGCTTCATCTTCGGCATCAGCCCCGGCGGTCTTTTGTCGGACGCGGAGATCTTCGGCAACCTCGACGCCGACCGCAACGCCATGTTCCTCGAGGCGATCAACCAGGTGCTGGCGATCTGGACCAATGAGCCGCCCTACAATCTCAAGGGCAAGTTCTGGAACGTCAGCGTCGAGCGCCAGTACATCCCCGAACTGGGACAGGGCTTCGTCGCCAAGCCCTTGCAGCGGCCGCATCCGCCGATCGTCGTCACCGCGGTGGCGCCGTTCTCCAAAGGCGTGACAGAAGCCGCCGCGCGCGGCTGGGACCCGATCTCGGCGAACTTCCTGATGCCGATGTGGGTGAAGAGCCACTGGCCGAAATATGTCGAGGGCTGCGAGCGCGTGGGGCGCAAGGTCGATCCCGCAAACTGGCGCGTTGCGCGCAGCATCTTCGTCGCCGACGACGAGAAGACCGCCAAGGCCTATGCGACCGATCCGAACGGGCCTTATCGCTATTACTACAGCCAGCTCTATACGAAACTGAAGAAGAACGGCCGCATCGAATTGTTCAAGACACGGCGCGATCAGCCCGACGACGAGGTGACTCTCGATTTCGTCTGCGACAAGCTGATCACTTACGGCACGGTGGACAAGGTCGTCGACGAGCTGCTCGAATATCGCGAGAACGTCGGCGAGTTCGGCACCTTGCTCTATGCTGGCAAGGACTGGAAGGACCGCGACCTCGGCCGCCGCTCGATGGTGCTGCTCGCCGAAAAGGTGCTGCCGAAGATCAACGCGGCAATCAAGCCATGAGCCGTCCGCGCGTTTTCGTCACCCAGCCCATCGCCGAGAGCGCGCTGGCGCGGCTGCGCCCGCTCGCCGAAGTCGAGGTCAATCCGGATTCGAGCAAGATCATCGCCAAGGCGGATCTGTGCGCCGGCGTCGCGCGCAACGATATCCTGCTGGCGCTGCTGCACGACCGCGTCGACCGCGACGTGATGGAGGCCAATCCTAAGCTGCGCGCGATCAACGCCATGGTGATCACGCCGGACCAGATCGACCTCGCCGAAGCAACGCGGCGTAGGATTCCGGTCACGAACATTCCGGCCATTGTCACCGACGCGACCGCCGATATCTGCTTCGGTCTCTTACTGGCCGTGGCGCGGCGCATTGTCGAAGGCGACAGGCTCTTCCGCGCGGGCATCTATCCGGGGTCGCAGTCGAACCATCTCGCCGGCGGCGCGGTGAGCGGCAAGACCATCGGCATCGTCGGCGCCGGCCGCATCGGGCAGGCGGTGGCGCGTCGCGCTTACGGCTTCGGCATGCGCATTTTATATTGCGATCCGCGCCGGCTGCCGGAGGCCGACGAAGCGAAGCTCGGCCTGATCTACAAATCGTACGACGACCTCCTGCGCCAGTCGGATTTCGTGTCGCTGCACCCGCAGCTGACGCCGGAGACCCGCCATCTGTTCGGCGCGCGCGAACTCGGGCTGATGAAGAATACCGCCTACGTCGTCAACTGCTCGCGCGGGCCGGTGATCGACGAGGCGGCGCTGGTGCAGGCGCTCAAGGAGAAGCGCATCGCCGGGGCGGGGCTCGACGTCTACGAGCACGAGCCGAAGGTGACGCCGGGATTGTTCGAGCTACAGAATGTGGTGGTGACGCCGCATCTCGGCAGCGCCGTGCTGGAGCTGCGCGAGGGCATGGCGCATGTGGTGGTCGACAATGTCGTCGCGGTGATCGAGGGGCGAAGGCCGCCGAACGTGATGAACCCGGAGGTTTTGGCGTGAGCCGCGCGCCCCGGACGCGACGCAGCATGAGCGATGCGAATGATGCGTAGCTGATCCGGGGCCTTACCAATCTCGGAGACTTGTGAGGTCCCCGGTCTACGGCGCGTCATTGCACGCCGCGCTGTGCCCGGGACAAGAGTCAGTGCCTCACTCCGCCGTCCAGCCACCGTCCGCAGAAAAAATTACGACTTATCCCTCGCCCACGTCACAATAACGCGGACCGTCCTGTCGTTGACGTTTGGGTGCGGCATCGGCGGGCTTTCGATGTGCAGGAGGTCATCGCCTTCAAAGCGCAGGAAGCGCACCTGTTCGGTGCCGACCCAGGCTTCGTTCCAAGCGACTTCCACTTTGGTGATGACTTTGTTGCCCTCGACGCGGTAGCGGCCGCTATACCCGATCATGCTGCGCAGCGCCTTGGCGCGCTCATCGTCGGTCTTCGGCACGGGCCGGCCGTCGGCCGTCACCAGTGCGATCCAGCGGCCCTCCGGCGTTGCGATCTGATAGCCGCGCGGATGTTCGCCGAGCACGGGCGAGCGCTCCTTGGTCTGCGCGTCTTCGTATGCAACGGCGACGAGCTTCCAGGTGCCGACGATCCGGTCTTTGTCGGCCGCATGCAGCGGCGCCGACAGCAGCAGCAGCAGAGCGCAGAGCAGGAGCGCGCGCATCGATAGTCCCCCCAATGATGATGTTTTCTGTTGATTGAGCCTACTCCGCCGTCCAGCCGCCATCCACCACCAGCGACGTGCCGGTCATCAAGGCGGCTGCGTCACTCGCCAGGAACACGATTGCGCCGGTCAAGTCCTCGAGCCGCCCCAAGCGCCCGAGCTTGATGCGCTTGAGGGTGTCCTCGCGAAAGGCCTTGTTCTCGAAGAACGGCTTGGTCATCGGCGTCTCGATGAACGTCGGCGCGATGGTGTTGACGCGGATCTTGTGCGGCGCGAGGTCGATCGCCATCGCCTTGGTGAAGCCTTCCATCGCGTGCTTGGTCGCGCAGTAGACGGTGCGCGTCGGCCCGCCGACGTGGCCCATCTGCGACGACATGTTGATGATGGAGCCGGGCTGCGTCGCCTCGACCAGCCGCTTCGCCACCGCCTGCGCCACGAAATAAGCCGCGCGCACATTCAGCGAGAAGACGAAATCGAAGTCCTCGACCTTCACGTCGATAAACGGCGCCGGACGATTGGTGCCGGCATTGTTGATGAGGATGTCGAACGGCGCCCGCGCGGCGATCGCCGCCTTTACCGCCTCGACGTCGCGCACGTCGAGCGTCAGCGCCGCGGCCTGTTGCCCGCGCGCGCGGATCGCCGCGGCGGCTTCTTCGATTTCGTCTTTGGTGCGCGCGGTGAGGGTCACATGCGCGCCGGCGTCGGCCAGCGCCGAGGCGGCGGCTAAACCAATACCACGCCCGGCGCCGGTCACCAGCGCACGGCGGCCATCGAGACGGAAGGAGGGGGTCTTTGTCAGCTCAGGTGCAGACATTGGATTTCACCGCTTGTCGAAGCGTGCTCCCTCCCGCTTGCGGGCAGGGCTATCGCATATGGCCCAGGGTAGCGAGAAGGAACGCGTCGTCCCAGCCGGCGCGCTTGATTTTTCGACGTATAGACGCGGGATCGGGATGAGAGCGGAGCATGTTGAGTGCGAGCCGCCGCAGAATGGCGAGA
>DASXOK010000134.1:0-25592 GCA_036494425.1 Pseudolabrys sp. | reverse complement strand
GCGCGACGCCCGAAGGTCGATTCAGCGAGGCCGCGCACCCGGCAAAAGTCGCTGATCTCCTGAAGGATCTGTTCGTTCATGGCGCGTTTCCCGATCGGCTCTGATGGCCGTTACGCCATCAAGCCAATCAAGGCCGGCCATCGCCGTCAACCACAAAACAGAGTTAGGAAAGTTGGGCAGAGCGGGTGGGCGACGCCTTTTTGCCGTCCAATCCAAGAAAGCAATAGCCACAATGGAAGATGCGTTCGCTGCGCCGCGCGCTCCACGAAGGCGCTATCTACGTGTTGGGACATGTCCCACTCGGCTGCCCAAAAAGATGGGCAGGAGTGGGCACTCGTGCCGCGCTCCCGCCCGATAAATTTCAGCCGGTCCGAACGGATCAGATGTCGAAGAAGACCGTCTCGTTCTTGCCCTGCACGCGAATGTCGAAGGTATAGACCGGCAGGTCGCCGCGCATGTCCCTGCGGGCCAGAAGCGTCCCACGACGATCCTCCGGCACGACTTCCAATACGGGATCGGAGGCGTTGGCCGCTTCGTCGGGGAAATACATGCGCGTGTAGATCTGGCGCAGCATGCCGCGCGAGAAGATGCAGAACACCACGTGCGGCGCCTGCGGCTTGCCATTCGGGCCCGGCACCGATCCAGGCTTGATCGTGTCGAAGCTGAAGACGCCAGTCTTGTCCGTCGCCGAGCGGCCGAAGCCCATGAACTTGCTGTTCGGCAACGCGCGCGTGTCGCGCGGGCTGGCGTAACGGCCTTGGGCGTCCGCCTGCCAGATCTCGAGCATGGCATCGGTGATCGCCTTGCCGTCTCCGTCGAAGACCCGGCCTTCGATGCGGATCTTCTGGCCGCTGGCGTCCGCCGTGATGAGATTGTCGCCGGCCGTTTCCTTCCAGGCATAGGTGCCGTTCGGATCCCAATGAGCGCGGCCCTTGGGCGAGAGACCGTAGGCGAAGAAAGGGCCGACGGTTTGCGAGGGGGTGATTTCCGACATTAGTGTTCGTCCGTGTCTAGCGGTGTTGCCTCGCGTCCGCGCAGAACAATGTCGAAGCGGAAGGCGAGCGCCCAATCGGGAACGGTGTTTTCAAGATCGAAGGTCGCGATCATGCGCTGACGCGCCTTCTCGTCCGTCACGGAATTGAAGATCGGATCGTACGGGAAGAGATAATCGCCCGGGAAATACATCTGGGTGACGAGCCGCGAGACGAACGTGTGACCGAACACCGAGAAGTGGATGTGGTTCGGCCGCCAAGCATTGTGGTGGTTGCCCCACGGATAGGCGCCCGGCTTCACCGTGATGAATTTGTAGTAGCCGTTCTTGTCGGTGATAGTGCGGCCCGCGCCGGTGAAGTTCGGATCAAGCGGCGCCGGATGCTGATCGACGATGTGCACATAGCGGCCGCAGGCATTGGCCTGCCAGAGCTCGACCAGCGCGTCGGGAATCGGCCGCTTGTCCTCGTCAAGCACTTGCCCATGCACGATGATCCGCTCGCCGAGCGGCTCGCCCTTGTGCTGCTTGGTGAGGTCGTTGTCGCCTTCCTCGATTACGTTATGCCCGTAGATCGGGCCGGTGAGCTCGGACAGCGTGTGCGGCATCAGCACCAACGGCTTCGACGGCGAACGCTTCACCGTACTTTTATATTCTGGCGTCAGATGCTTGGGAAAAGCGCTCAGGCTCTCCCTGGGAAGTACGAGCGACATCGTTGTTCCTTTACCGGTAGCTGTGCATCAGTTTCGTTTCATCAAATCCGTTCGAGGGCAAGCGACACGCCCTGGCCGACACCGACACACATGGTGGCGAGGGCGCGCTTGCCGCCCCTCTCTTCCAGGCCATGCGTGGCTGTCAGCGCCAGACGGGCGCCCGACATGCCGAGCGGATGACCGAGCGCGATCGCCCCGCCATTCGGATTGACGTGCTCGGCATCGTCGGCGAGCCCGAGCTGCCGCAGGCAGGCTAGCGACTGCGAGGCGAAGGCTTCGTTGATCTCGATCAAATCGTAGTCGCCGATTTTCTGTCCGAGGCGCGCCATCAGCTTGCGCGTCGCCGGCACTGGACCGATGCCCATGATGCGCGGGGGCACCGCGGCGGAGGCCATGCCGAGAATGCGGGCGCGGGGCGTCAGCCCATGCGCCTTCACCGCCTCTTCCGAGGCGAGGATGAGGGCGGCGGCGCCGTCGTTGACGCCAGAGGCATTGCCCGCCGTCACCGTGCCGGGATTACGGAACGGCGTCCTGAGCTTGGTGAGCTGTTCGAGCGTCGTCTCCGGGCGCGGGTGCTCGTCCGTGTCGACCTTCACCACTTCGCCCTTGCGGCCGGCGATCTCGACCGGAACGATCTCCTTGGCGAAAAAGCCCGAGGCGATCGCCTTGCCGGCGCGCTGCTGCGAGCGGAGAGCAAATGCGTCCTGATCGGCGCGGGTGACCTGATAGTCCTCCGCGACGTTCTCGCCGGTCTCCGGCATCGAGTCGACGCCGTATTGCGCCTTCATCAGCGGATTGATGAAGCGCCAGCCGATGGTGGTGTCGAAGATCTCCGCCGCGCGCGAGAAGGCCTCGGTCGCCTTGCCCTGCACGAAGGGCGCGCGCGTCATCGATTCGACGCCGCCGGCGATGGCGAATTCCATCTCGCCGGCGCGAATGGCGCGGGCGGCGGTGCCGACCGCTTCGAGGCCGGAGGCGCAGAGGCGATTGAGCGTTGCGCCCGGCACGCTGACCGGCAGACCGGCGAGCAGCAGCGCCATGCGCGCGACGTTACGGTTGTCTTCACCGGCCTGGTTGGCGCAGCCGAAATAGACTTCGTCGACCTTTTCCCAATCCACCTTGGCATTGCGCGCGATCAGCGCCTTGAGCGGCACGGCGGCAAGATCGTCGGCACGAACTTTGGCGAGCGATCCGGCGTAGCGGCCGATCGGAGTGCGCACTGCGTCGCAGATGAATACGTCACGCATTTTGCTCATTCCTTTCGCCGTCACCCTAAGGTGCGAGCGACCGCAAGTCGCGAGCCTCGAAGGATGATTCTGAATCATTGCCCGCCATCCTTCGAGGCCGCGCTACGCGCGGCACCTCAGGATGACGGAGAAAGCGCCTACGCCGCCGTCTGCGCGCGGTTTGTGCGGGCCTGCAGATCGCGCAGCACTTCGAGCTCCTTCGCCGTCGGCGCCGGCGTCTCCGCTACGTTCGCCGCGAAACGCACCTGCCAGCCGGTGTTCTCCTGCACCTGCTCGCGCGTCACGCCCGGATGCAGCGAAACCACGATCATCTCCTTCGTCTCCGGATCAGGCGCGAACAGCGCGAGGTCGGTGATCAGCTTGGTCGGCCCCTTGGTCTTCACGCCGAGCTTCTCGCGGCTGTCGCCGCCCGACACGTGACCGATCGAGGTGACGAAATCGAGCTTGTCGACGAAGCTGCGCTTGCCCTGCGCCATGATGATGAAGATCTCGCCGCACGACGTGGCGATCTCCGGCGCGCCGCCGCCGCCGGGCAGGCGCACCTTCGGCTTGTCATAGGGGCCGACCACCGTCGTATTCAGGTTGGCGTATTTGTCGATCTGCGCGCCGCCGAGGAAGCCGACCTTGATGCGGCCGCCTTGCAGCCAGTAGCGAAACATCTCCGGCACCGGCACCGTAGTGAGCGCGGTCTCGCACAGCTCGCCGTCACCGATCGAGAGCGGCAGCACGTTCGGCTTGGTGGCCAGCGTGCCGGATTCATAGATCAGCACGATGTCCGGCGCATGCGTGAGCCGCGCCAGGTTGGCCGCGGCGGACGGCATGCCGATGCCGACGAAGCACACGTCGTCGTTCTTGAGCGAACGCGCCGCGGCGATGGTCATCATCTCGTTGGGCTTGTAATCGGCCATGATGCTTACTCCGCCGCCTCGCGATGTTTACGAGCGTACTGGGCAAAGGCCTCAGGGCCCTTCGCCAGCACGTGCTCTTTCATCCAGGCCATGAACGAGTCGCGCTCGCGCGCGATGGCGTCCCACTGTTTGTAGAAGCTGTTGTTGCGCGGGTAATAGCCCTGCGCATAGGACGGGAAAGCGCCGCCTGGCACCTCGACGACGTGACCCACGGTCCAATAAGGCAGCACGACCGCGTTGAGGCTGCGCTCTGGAAGCTCGTCGACGATCTCTTCGACCGTAACGACCGAGCGCTTGGAGGCGAGCACTGCCTCCTTCTGCACGCCGAGCACGCCCTCGATCATGACATTGCCCGCCTTGTCGGCGCGCTGCGCGTGGACGATCGCCACGTCCGGCCGATGGGCCGGGATCGCCGCCAGCTTTTCGGCGGTAAAGGGACAGGTCACGGACTTGATCTTGGGATTCACCTTCGGCAGGTCGCCGCCGATATAGCCGCGGAAGATCGCGCAGGGCAGGCCCGCCGCGCCGGCCTCATAGGCATTCGCCATGGCGGCATGCGAATGCTCTTCGAGCTCGAGCTTCGCGGGCCAGCCATTCTCCACCGCATCGCGGAAGCGGTGCAGCGAGCCGACGCCCGGGTTGCCGCCCCATGAGAAGATCAGCTTGTCGACGCAGCCCATGCCGATGAGCTGGTCGTAAACCAGATCCGGCGTCATGCGGATCAGCGTGAGGCGCTTGCGCCCCTGCCGGATGACCTCGTGGGTCGCCGCGTGCGGAATGAGATGCGTGAACCCTTCGATCGCCACCGTGTCGCCGTCGCGAACGGCGGCTCCAATGGCTTCAGAGAGCGAGGAAATTTGCGCCATGCAGTGTGCTTCCCGATTTTCGGCCTCGTATTTACGGCCCGCGACCGGCAGGGTCAAATGGCGATCTAGGGACGGTTGAGGCTCCAACGGATGGCCGACCATGCTCACAGTGCAACCCGAATCCGCGGGTCCCGGCCGGACGTCAGCGCCCGCTAGTTCGCCGGCGGCTGGAATGCGAGGCCGTCGCCGATCTCTTCCACGGTGAGCGGCGGCCTGGACGGCAAGGTCGTCCAGGCCGCCCTGGTGGCATCGTCGGAGATGCTGCCGGAACTATGTTTCATTCGGCGCGTCGCATAGTTCACGCTAACCTCCTCCATTGCGCCGCTGCCGCGCTCAACGTCGACGCTGTCGAAACCGATGAGCTCAAACAGGCCGTTGCGGGCGCGGAGGGTGTAGGTCCTGTGCCCCATGTCGCCGCCGAAATAGCCGAGCGTCACCCGCAGCGTGCCGCGCTTGATCTCGACGCCGCCCGCCTGGACGCCGTTGGGGTCGAGAGGATCCTGCGCGGATGGCTCGATCGTTCGCCCGATCAACGTGTGATTTTCGAGCGCAAGTTCGTAGCCGCCCGCCGCGGCCGCGAACGCGACGGCGAGGATGCGAGGATTGGTGTCGAATTTCTCCGGACCGCCCTGCGAGCGCGCATCAATGACATTACGCGGATCATTGCCGCGCAGGACAAGCACGATATCGGCGCGCCCGTCGCCGTTCAGATCGCCGGACTTTTCGCTCTCGATGCGCCACCCAGCCGGCACGAAGCCCTCAGCCGTCGGCGCGTGCCGCGCCAATGCCGGATGGGTGACGGACGGGATCCCCAGATCGCCATCATCGGCGATGGCCGGGTTGGCAATACCGGCAAGTTGAATCACGAGAGCCGCAATCGCGTATCGCATCTCTTTCCCGAGGCAAAAATGGACAGCAGCCCGAACAGGCTGTGCTTCTGCACTTCCATAGCTGCGTCGGTCAACAATCCTGACGCTCATTTTTGCCGATGACACCATTTTCGATAACGGCCGACAAAGAAGCTCAAACGCCAACTGTGCCCCGAGGGAGGACTTCATAATGAAATCGCTTCGCTACATCGCCGTCGCGGCGACATTGATCGCGACACCGGCATTCGCCGAAATGAACGGGACGCTGAAGGTCGGCGTCGTGAACGACATGTCGAGCGTCTATGCCGACTTCCAGGGACGGGGATCGGTCCTCGCCGCCCAGATGGCGGCGGAAGACTTCGCCAAAATGTCCAACCGCAAGGTCGAGATCGTCTCAGCCGACCATCAGAACAAGCCGGACGTCGGCCCGGCATCGCGCGGCGCTGGTTCGACGTCGAAGGCGTCGACATGATCGTCGACCTGCCGAACTCGGCGGTCGCATTGGCCGTGTCCGACATCGGACGTGACGTGAGAAGAACAAAGTGGTGATTGGATCGGGCGCGGGAACCTCGCTGCTGACCGGCGCCAAGTACTCACCGAATTTCGTGCACTGGACCTACGACACCTGGTCGTTCGGCCACGGCACCGCGCGCGGCCTCATGGCGCAGGGCGGGAAGACGTGGGTTCTTCATCACCGCGGACTACGCCTTCGGTCATGACATGGAGAAGCAGGCGAGCGACGAGGTGACCGCCGACGGCGGCAAGGTGGTCGGCGCCGTCCGCCATCCGCTCGGCACCAACGACTTCTCCTCGTTCCTGCTGCAGGCGCAGGCGTCGAAAGCCGACGTGGTCGCGCTGGCCAATGCCGGCGGCGACACGGTGAACGCGATCAAGCAGGCGGCCGACTTCAAGATTTCGCCCAATCAGAAGATCGTCGGGCTGATCTTCGACCTGCAGAGCGTGCCGGCGGTGGGCCTGCAGACCGCGCAAGGACTGACCGCCATCAACGCCTGGTACTGGGACCTCAACGACGAGACGCGCGCCTGGTCGAAGCGGTATCAGGAGCGGCACCCGAAGAAGATGATGCCGAACCACATGCAGGCCGGGGTCTATTCGGCGACGCTGCATTACCTCAAGGCGGTCGACAAGGTCGGCTCGCCCGCCGACGGCCGCGCCGTCGTCGCGGCGATGAAGGCCATGCCGACCGACGATCCGCTCTACGGCAAGGGCACCATCCGCGAGGACGGCCGCAAGATCCACCCGCTCTATCTGCTGCAGGTGAAGACCCCCGAGGAATCGAAAAGCCAATGGGACCTTTTCAAGGTCGTCGGCACCATTCCCGCCGACCTAGCCTTCCGTCCGCTTGGCGAAGGCGGCTGTCCGCTGGTGAACGCCGCGAAATAAGATTCGGTTGCGAACCTTCACCAGCGGCCACAAAATCGCGAAAAACGAGGCCGCCGCCCTGACCTGCGGGCGGCGGCGTCCAGGCAGGGGTCGATGGTGGGTTCTATCGGAACATTGCGCGCGCGGCTTCCCGCCTCGCTGCAGATTGAGCAGCACGGGCCCGTCGCGGTGCTGCGTCTTGCGCGCGCGCACAAGCGTAATGCACTCGACGACGAGACCATCATCGGGCTGGAGACCTTTTTCACCGCACTGCCCGAGAGCGTCGGCGCCGTCCTGTTATGCGGCGACGGTGAGCACTTCTCCGCCGGGCTCGACCTGAGCGAACTGGAAGAGCGCGACATCGGCCAGGGCATCGCACATTCGCGCCTGTGGCATCGCGCATTCGAAAAGATCCAGTTCGGCAAGGTACCTGTGGTCGCAGTGCTGCACGGCGCCGTGGTCGGCGGGGGGCTGGAGCTCGCCGCCGCGGCGCATGTGCGCGTCTCCGATCGCTCCGCCTATTACGCGCTGCCCGAAGGCAGCCGCGGTATCTATGTCGGCGGCGGCGGCTCGGTGCGGCTGCCGCGGCTGATCGGCGTCGCGCGCATGATGGACATGATGCTGACCGGCCGCACCTATTCGGCCGAGGAAGGCCTGGCGATGGGCCTCACCACCTACCTGGTCGACGCCGGCAAAGGCTACGCCCAAGGCATGGAGCTGGCGCAGCGCATCGCCACCAATGCGCCGCTGACCAATTTCGCTGTGATGCAGATCCTGCCGCGCATCTCCGAGATGGACCCGGGCAGTGGCTACGCGGTCGAGGCGCTGATGTCCTCCATCGCACAGGCCGACGCCGAGGCGAAAGCACGGCTGAAGGACTTCCTGGAGAAGCGCGGGCCGAAGGTGACGCGACCCTGAGACATTCTGCCGGACCACGATAACGTGGGACGGAGCAACGATAACAACCGCTAGGGACGAAATGCCGAGCTCCATCCGCATGGCCGAACCGGCCATTGCCGCACCGCTGCGGCCCGTGCGCCTCGGCGCGGCCGAGACCGTGCTCGAACGGGGCGAAGACGGCACGCTCTATCTGCGCGCCAGCCGCCCGCTCGGCGCCTGTCATGGCAAACTGAGCGAGCCGCTGGAGAAATGGGCACGGCTTGAGTGCAACCGCGTGTTCATCGCGCAACGCGACCCGGATGGCTGCTGGCGCCAACTGACCTACGCGCGGGCGCTCGAAGACGTAAAGCGCATCGGCGCAGCATTGTTGCGACGCGGGCTCTCGGCCGAGCGGCCGATCGCCGTGCTTTCCGGCAACGACATCGAGCAGGCGCTCCTGGGGCTCGCCGCCATGTATGTCGGCATCCCCTACGCGCCGATCTCGCCGGCCTATTCGCTGATGTCGAGCGACTTCGGCAAGCTGCGTTCGATTCTGGACCTGCTGACGCCGGGCATGGTCTTCGCCAATGACGGCCTGCCATTCGCGCGCGCGCTCTATGCCACGGTGCCGCACGAGATTGAGCTCGTCGTCACGCGCAATCCATTGGGCTACCGCCCGACGACGCTGTTCGCCGACCTGCTCGGCGGCGAGGATGCCACCGGCGTCGCCACCGCGCATAAAGATGTGACGCCGGACACCATTGCCAAGTTCCTGTTCACCTCGGGTTCGACCGGCAATCCGAAAGGCGTCATCAACACCCACCGCATGCTGTGCGCCAATCAAACGATGCTCGCCGCCGGCTTCGCCTTTGTCGCCGACGAGCCGCCGGTGGTGGTAGACTGGCTGCCGTGGAGCCACACTTTCGGCAGCAACCACAACTTCAACATGGTACTGGTGAACGGCGGCTCGCTTTACATCGACGACGGCAATCCGACCCCACTGGGCATCCCGAAGACCGCGCACAATCTGCGCGAGGTCGCGCCCACGATCTATTTTAACGTTCCCAAGGGCTACGAAGCGCTTATCCCGCACTTGCGCGCCGACGAGGTGCTGCGCAAGAGCTTCTTCAGCCGCCTGAAGGCGCTGTTCTATGCCGGCGCCGGCCTGAACCAGACCACCTGGAACGAAATCAACGACCTTGCGGTGGAAACCACCGGCGAGCGCATCATCTTTTTGACGTCGCTCGGTTCAACCGAAACCTCGCCACTCGCGCTCACCTGCTCCTGGGATTTCGACCGGCCGGGCAATATCGGGTTGCCGGCCCCGGGCGTCGAACTCAAGCTGGTGCCGAACGACGGAAAGCTGGAGGCACGCCTGCGCGGTCCGCACATCACGCCCGGCTATTGGCGGCAGGAGCGGCTCACGCGCGAGGCCTTCGACGAAGAAGGCTTTTACAAGATCGGCGATGCGCTGAAGTTCGTCGATCCAGACGATCCGGCTAAGGGCCTGTTGTTCGACGGCCGCATCGCCGAAGATTTCAAGCTGTCGACCGGCACCTGGGTGAGCGTCGGACCCTTACGCGGGCGTTTCGTCGACCACATGGCGCCTTATGCGCGCGATGTGGTGTTCGCTGGACCCAACCAGGACGGCATCGCGGCGCTGGTCTTCCCCGACATCGAAGCCTGCCGCCAGGGCGCCGGACTTGGCGCGGACGCGACGGCGGCAGAGATCGTCGCGCATCCGCGCCTGCGTGAGATACTCGGCCGGCTGCTGGCGCAGCTCGCCGCGGCGAGTCCGGGCTCATCGACGCGTGTGACGCGCGCGATCCTGATGACGGACCCGCCATCCATGGACAAAGGCGAAATGACCGACAAAGGATCGATCAACCAACGCGCGGTGCTCAAGAACCGTGCGGTCTTGGTCGACGAGCTCTATGCCACGGAGCCATCGCCCCGCGTCATCCGGATCGAGGAGTAAAGCCCCGTGAGCAGCGATAAGACCGCCGGCCTCGGCGCCACGTTCGAGGATGCGTGGCTGATCGACGGCGTGCGCACGCCGTTTACCGATTACAACGGCCCACTGGCGCAGGTCTCGCCGATCGATCTCGGCATCAAGGCGGCGCGCGAGGCGTTCAAGAAGACGGGCGCGTCGCCCGCCGATGTCGGCACCGTCATCGCCGGCAACATGGCGCAGGCAAGTTTCGACGCCTACATGATGCCGCGCCATATCGGCCTCTATTCAGGCGTGCCGGTGGAGACGCCGGCGCACATGGTGCAACGCGTCTGCGGCACCGGCATCGAGGTACTGTCGCAAGCTTCCGATGCGGTATCGCTTCAACGCGCCGAACTAGCGCTTTGCGTCGGCGCTGAAAGCATGAGCCGCAATCCGGTCGCGGCTTACACCCATCGCGGCGGCTTCCGCATGGGCCAGGTCGAGTTCAAGGACTTCCTCTGGGAGGCGCTGCTCGACCCCGCCGCCGACGTCAGCATGGGCGACACCGCCGAGAACCTTGCACGGCAATATCAGATCACGAGACCCGAGGTGGATGCTTACGCCTCGCGCTCCTTCGAGCGCGCGCTGAAGGCTCAAGCGAGCGGCTTCCTCGCCGGCGAGACGACGCCGGTCACCGCAGAAAAGTTCGAGATCGAGGGGCTGCAGGCGCGCGGCATTCGCGTCAAAGACGAAGTGACGGCCGACACTCACATCCGCTCCTCTCCGGTCGAGCAACTCGCCAAGATCAAGCCGGCTTTCGGCGGTGCGCAGACCGGTGGCAATTCGTCGGCCATCGTCGACGGCGCGGCGGCGATCCCGGTCGGCAGCAAGGACTACGCACGCAAGCTCGGCAAGACTCCGCTCGCGCGTATTGTTGCCAGCGCCGCAGTTGGCGTGCGGCCGGAGATCATGGGAATCGGACCGGTGCCGGCCATCCAGGCCGTGCTCGAGCGCGCCGGCCTGACGCACGATGACATCGGCCGCTTCGAGATCAACGAGGCCTTCGGCGCGCAGGTGATGGCCTGCGCCCGCGCCTTGCCGCTCGGCGAGGACAAGCTCAACGTCAACGGCGGAGCTATTGCCATCGGCCATCCTCTCGGCGCCACCGGCATTCGCCTGACGTTGACCTTGGCCCGCGAGTTGCAACGCAGCCGCTTGCGTTACGGAGTCGCTTCCGCATGCATCGGCGGCGGCCAGGGCATCGCTTTGCTGATTGAGAATCCGGATTTCAAGGGGACGCACTAAATGGAGATCAAAGGACAGGCGGCGATCGTCACCGGCGGCGGGTCAGGCCTCGGCGCCGCGACGGCGCGCGCTCTGGCGGCCGCCGGCGCGAAGGTGGCGATCTTCGACGTCAATGAGAAGGCCGCCGCCGAGGTTGCAATCGACATCAACGGCATCGCCGTCACCTGCGACGTCGGCGACGCAGCGAGCGGCGAGGCCGCGGTGAAAAAGGCCACTGCCGATCACGGGCCGGCGCGCATTCTGGTCAATTGCGCCGGCGTCGGCCCGGCCAAGCGCATCGTCGGCAAAGACGGGCCGATGCCGCTCGCCGATTTCGAGCGCGTCATCCGCATCAACCTCATCGGCACGTTCAATATGATGCGGCTCGTCGCCGCCGCCATGCAACCACTCGCGCCGTTGCCCGATGGCGAACGTGGCGTCATCGTGTCGACCGCCTCGGTCGCGACGTTTGAAGGCCAGATCGGCCAGGCAGCCTATTCGGCCTCCAAAGGCGGCGTCGCCTCGCTGACGCTCCCGGCCGCGCGCGAGTTCGCGCAGTTCGGCATCCGCGTGCTCGCCATCGCGCCCGGCATCTTCGGCACGCCGATGCTGAAGGCTTTGCCACAGGAGGCGCAGGAGTCGCTCGGCGCCTCGGTGCCGTTCCCCAAGCGCCTCGGCGAGCCGCGCGAGTTCGCCGCTTTGGTGATGCATTGCATCCACAACGGCTATCTCAACGGCGAGGTGATCCGCCTCGACGGCGCGCTGCGCATGGCGCCGCGGTGAGCGCACGGCGCGCCGCCCCATGACGAGCGACGCCGAACGGATCGTCGGCCTGTACGACCGACACGCCCGCGCCTGGGTCGCCGACCGCAAGCGCGCCCGCTTTGTCGAGAAGGAATGGCTGGACCGTTTCGCCTCGCTGCTGCCGGAGGGCGGCTCGGTGTTGGACATCGGGTGCGGCGCGGGCGAGCCGATGGCCGGCCATCTCATCGCGCGCGGCTTCGTCGTGACCGGCATCGACTCCTCGCCAACGATGATCTCACTCTGCCAAGGCAGCTTTGCCGGACACCGCTGGCTGGTCGCCGACATGCGCGGCCTGGCGCTGGGCGAGCGTTTCAACGGCGAGATCGCCTGGGACAGCTTCTTTCATCTCACCCCTGACGACCAGCGCAACATGTTTCCGATCTTCCGCATCCATGCCGCACCGGGTGCCGCGCTCTTGTTTTCGAGCGGCCCGCGGCATGGAGAGGCTATCGGTCGCTACGGCGGCGAGCCGCTCTATCACGCGAGCCTCGACCCTGCCGAATACCGGGCCTTGCTCGATGCCAATGGGTTTTCGGTCTTGGCTTACGCGGCGGAAGATCCGACGTGCGCCGGGCACACGGTCTGGCTGGCCCGGCACGACAAAGACGGATAAGAACGTCAGTCGGATCGCAACGCCTTCTTCGAGGCCGCATGGTTTTCACCAACACGCGCCCGGTGCGCATCGCGTGGGGCGACTGCGACCCCGCCGGCATCATTTACTATCCGCGCTATTTCGCGATCTTCGACGCCTCGACGGCGTTGCTGTTCGAGGCGGCGCTGGAGATCACCAAGTTCCAGATGTTCAAAACGCTCGACTTCGCCGGCTGGCCGCTGGTGCGCACACATGCGCGCTTCATGAGGCCGACGCGCTTCGGCGACGACGTGCTCGTCGGGAGCAAGATCGCTTTCGGCCGCTCCAGCTTCGACATCGAGCACACGATCACGCGCAACGGCGAACTGTGCGTCGCTTGCGAAGAGAAGCGGGTGTGGACCGTGCGCGACGCCGAAGGGCGGCTGAAGTCGCACCCGGTGCCGGAGGCGGTGCTGGAGAAGTTTGGGGCCGCGAAGTAGGCGCGCGCTTTACCTCTCCCGGTAAAGATCGGGAAGCTACTCAATTCCGGCCGCGATCCGCTTCAACGTCGCGATGAACTGCTTGCGGTGGCGTTGCCCGATGATGGCATCGAGGCTGCGTTCGTGCTGGCGCGCGCAGCGCGTCATCTGGGCGAGCGTCCTCTTTCCCGCCGCGGTCAGATTGAGGCTGTAGGTGCGCTTGTCGCTGTTCACGCGCTCGCGCGCAACCAGCCCCCGGCGCACGAGATCCTCGACGACCGGCGTGAGACTCGACTTGTCGCGGCCGTTGGCGAGGCTGAGCTCGGTCTGGCTGATGCCGGGATTGCGTGCGATCAGCGTCAGCGTACCGAAGCGCCCCGGGCTCTCGCCGATCTCCTGCGAACGGCGGGAAAAGGCCTCAAATGCCGCTTCCTGCGCCATGCGCAGATTGAATCCCACCCAGTGCGCCAGCGGTCCGAAATCAATCGATTTGGCAACAGCTTCGCCGTTTTTGCCGCGGCGCAGCGGTGCCTTGACGTTCTTTATTCCCACTTTCGTCGCCTCCCCCGGCCAATGAAGCCCGACGCTTCGGCCGCCATTTAGTTTGGGATCAAACTATATACTTTACAACGGTGCAGACATTCGGCTGAATGTCGCAAAAGTTGGCTTCGGAACCAACAGCGTACCAAGGGAGGAAGACCATGAAAGCGCGTTTCGCGGGAACTGTTTACGCTGCGGCGCTTGCCCTGATCCTCGGCGGTTCCGCCGGTGCTCTCGCTCAGGACAAAACTTTCGAGCTCAAGCTGTCGCATTGGGTGCCGCCGTCGCATCCGCTGCAGAAGGCGCTGGAAGACTGGGGTGCTTCCGTCGAGAAAGATTCCGGCGGCACCCTCAAGTACAAGGTCTATCCCGCCCAGCAGCTCGGCAAGGCCTTCGACCATTATGACATGGCGCGCGACGGCATCGCCGACCTCACCTACATCAATCCCGGTTATCAGCCGGGCCGTTTCCCGATCATCGCCGCCGGTGAATTGCCCTTCCTGATCGCCAACGGCAAAGGCGGCACCGAGGCGCTCGATGCCTGGTATCGTAAATACGCCGCCAAGGAGATGAAGGACGTCAAGTTCTGCCTCGCCTTCGTGCATGATCCCGGCTCGTTCCACTCCAAGACCAAGAAGATCATGGTGCCCTCCGACATCAAGGGCATGAAGATCCGGCCCGCGCAGGCGACGATGGCGAGCTGGGTGACGCAACTCGGCGGCACCAATGTGCAATCGAGCGCGCCGGAAGTGCGCGACCTCCTCGACAAGGGCGTGGCCGACGCGGTCGGCTTCCCGTGGGGCTCGGTGCCGCTGTTCGGCATCGACAAGGTGACAAAGTACCACATGGAGGTCCCACTCTACGTCACCACTTTCGCCCTCGTGTTCAACAAGGACAAATACGACGAAATGTCCGCGAGCCAGAAGAAGGTGATCGACGACCACTGCACCACCGAGTGGGCGCTACGGGTCGCTTCGCCATGGGCCGATTTCGAACACGCCGGCATCGCCAAAATCAAGGCCGAACCCGGCCACGAGGTGTATGATCTGACGCCCGCACAGATCGCCGAGTGGAAGAAATCCGCCGAGCCGCTGGACAAGGCCTGGGCCGCCAACGTGAAGAAAGTCGGCGTCGATCCGGACGCGGCGATGAAGGAATTCCAGGCGCAACTCGTCAAGTACAAGGCGAATTTCTAGACCTGATGCCGCTCGCAAGGAATCGACCGCCCCTTACCGCGCCCGGACCGGCCGAAGGCTGCTCCCGGCTCAAGGAACGGGCGGAGCAAGTGGCGAGGAAGTCATGACCGAACACGTCATGAGTGACGAAGATGTCGCGCGGCGGCTCGCTGGCGGAAGCGGTAGGCCACGCAAGCACAACCTGATGGACCGTTTCATCAACGGCATCGAGCTGATCGCGGCCTTCTTCGTCGGCATCGTCGCCGCCGACATCTTCATCTCGGTGCTGCTGCGTTACTTTTTCAGCATCCAGATCCCCGACGCCTACGATTTCGGCCGCCTGCTGCTCGGCATCCTGATCTTCTGGGGCATCGCGGCAACCTCCTATCGCGGCACCCACATCACCGTCGACCTCGTTTGGGCGAATTCGAGCCCGCGCTGGCAGCGCGTCATCGACATCTTCGCGACGCTGGTGCTGCTGTTCGTCGTCACCGTGCAGACCTACACGCTGTTCGACAAGGTCGCCGGCACCTATCGCGACAACGTGCTCACCTTTGACCTGCGGCTGCCGACCTGGCCATTCTTTGCGGTCGCCTGGATCGGCGATGTGTCCGCCGTGCTGCTCATCGCGATCCGCACCTGGCGGCTGATCTTCCATCCCGAACAGATGGAAGGCGGCTACCAGATCAAGGCCGTCGAGTAAGGGAGCGCCATGAGCACCGACGCTGTCGCAATCCTCGGCTTCATCGCGCTCTTCGCCATGATGCTGCTGCGCGTGCCGATCGGCATGGCCATGGGTCTCGTCGGCGTCACCGGCTTCGGCTACATCGTCGGCGGCGTCCCGGCCCTGAAGATGGTCGGCCAGACCTGCATGCGCACGGTGACCGACTACACCTTCGGCGTCATCCCGATGTTCCTGCTGATGGGGGCGTTCGTGTCGAATTCCGGCATGAGCCGCGAATTGTTCCGCGCCGCCAACTCGTTCCTCGGCCATCTGCGCGGCGGCTTAGGCATCGCCACCATTGCCGCCTGCGGCGCCTTCGCGGCGATCTCCGGCTCCTCGGTCGCCACCGCCGCGACCTTCTCCACCGTCGCCTATCCGGAGATGCGCCGTTACGGCTATCCGAAGAGCTTCGCCACCGGCGTCATCGCCGCAGGCGGCACGCTCGGCGCGATGCTGCCGCCCTCAACCGTGCTCGCGGTCTACGGCATCATCACCGAGCAGGACATCGGCAAATTATTCGTCGCCGGCGTGCTGCCCGGCCTGCTCGCCGCCTCGATGTATATCTGCACGGTCGTCATCATCGGGATGGTGAACCCGAAATTCCTGCCGCGCGCGCCGCGCCATAGCTGGTCCGAACGTGCCTCGAGCGTGCGCGACGTATGGGCGACGATGCTGCTGTTCGTGTTCGTGATCGGCGGCCTTTACGGCGGCCTGTTCACGCCGACCGAGGCGGGCGGCATGGGCGCAGGCGGCGCCTTCCTCATCGGCGTGCTGCGCGGAAAGCTCGACCGTACCGAGATACGCCGCTCGCTGTTGCAGGCGACGCGCACCGCGGCGGCGGTGTTCACCGTACTGATCGGCGCACTGCTGTTCGGCTATTTCCTCACCGTCACGCAGACGCCGCAGAAGGTGACCGAGTTCCTGACCGGGCTCGGCATCGGCCGCTACGGCGTGCTGGCCCTGATCATGCTGATGTACCTGGTACTTGGCTGCCTGATGGATTCGCTCGCCATGGTGATCCTGACGGTGCCGATCATCTTCCCCGTGATGATACATCTCGGCTTCGACCCGATCTGGTTCGGCATCATCATCGTCATGACGGTGGAGTTGGGCCTGATCCACCCGCCGGTGGGCATGATCGTGTTCGTCATAAAAAGCGTGGTGCAGGAGGTGAGCTTCAGCACCATCTTCAAGGGCGTCCTGCCCTTCATCGTCACCGACCTGATCCGGCTGGTGATCCTGATCGCGTTCCCGATCATCGCGCTCTGGCTGCCCTCGCATATGTAGCGGGGTTGCGGTATAATCGTTGGGAACCAAACCATCTAAGGGCGGCGACGATGGAACGTTCGTTCAAGAAAGAAGTCGAATCGCTCAAGCTCGGCGACGGCGACACCTTCCACGGCGAGGGCATCCTCGCGGTGACCAAGGCGCTGTTGCAGTCGGGCGTGTCCTATGTCGGCGGCTATCAGGGCGCGCCGGTGTCGCATCTGCTCGACGTACTGGTGGACGCCGAGGACATCATGTCTGAACTCGGCGTGCATCTGGAGACCTGCTCGAACGAAGCCTCCGCTGCTGCCATGCTCGGCGCCTCGATCAACTATCCCTTGCGCGGCGCGGTGACGTGGAAATCCATCGTCGGCACCAATGTGGCGGCCGATGCGCTCTCCAATCTGTCGTCTCCCGGCGTCGTCGGCGGCGCCATGATCATTCTCGGCGAGGACTATGGCGAGGGCGCCAGCGTCATCCAGGAACGCTCTTATGCCTATGCGCTCAAGTCCTCGATGTGGCTGCTCGATCCGCGTCCCGATCTGCCGAGCATCGTGCGCACAGTGGAGAAAGGCTTCGAGTTGTCGGAGGCGAGCCACGCGCCGGTGATGCTCGAACTGCGCATCCGCGCCTGTCACGCCACCGGCGAATTCGCTACCAAAACCAACCGCAAAGGCATTGCCTCTGGCATCGACAAGCTGCCTGGGCCGCCGCGCTTCAATTACGCGCGGCTCGCGCATCCGCCGGTCATCTTCACGCAGGAGAAGCTTAAGGTGGACGAGCGGCTGCCGGCTGCGCGCGCCTTCATCAAAGACCACAAGCTCAATGAACTGGTCGATGGCGACCTCTCCGACATCGGCATCATCGTCATGGGTGGCCTTACCAACGGCGTGCTGCGCGCGCTTGAGCGCATGGGGCTCGCCGACGTGTTCGGCGCCTCGCGCATCCCGATGCTGGTGCTCAACGTCGTCTATCCGCTGGTGCCGGAGGAGATCACCGGTTTCTGCGCCGGCAAACGCGCCGTGCTCGTCGTCGAGGAAGGTTATCCCGATTACATCGAGCAGGCGGTCAACGTCGAACTGCGCCGCGCCGACATCCAGACGAAGGTGCTCGGCAAAGGCCTGCTGCCAAACGCCGGCGAGTACGCCTCCGAAGTCCTGCTGGAAGGCCTTGCCGCGTTTCTGCAAGCGACGCGACCGAAGGGCATCGACGCCGACACCATCGCCGAGACGACGCGCGGGCTGATCGCGCATAAGCCGAAAGCCATGGCGGCGCTTGGCCCGCTGCCGCCGCGTCCGCCGGCGTTCTGCACCGGCTGCCCGGAACGGCCAGTGTTCTCCGCCATCAAGCTGATGCAGCGCGAGTTGGGGCCGACGCACATCAGCGCCGACATCGGCTGCCATTCGTTCGCGACCTTCGCGCCGTTCTCGCTCGGCAACTCGATCTTGGGCTACGGCATGTCGCTTGCCAGCGCCGCCGCGGTCGGGCCGAACATGGAGCGCCGCTCGATCTCGATCATGGGCGACGGCGGCTTCTGGCATAACGGGCTCATCACCGGCGTCGCGTCCAACCTTTTCAATAAAGGCGACGGCGTGCTGATCGTGATGCAGAACGGCTACGCCTCGGCCACCGGCCAGCAATACATCCCGTCGAGCACGATGAGCCGTTCCGGCCCCACGCCCGGCGTCGACATCGAGCAGACGCTGCGCTCGATGGGCGTGAAATGGATGCGCACCGTGCGCACCTACAGCGTCAGTGTGATGGTGAAGACGCTGAAGGAGGCGATGAAGACCGCCGAGCACGGCCTCAAGGTCATCATTGCCGACGGCGAGTGCCAGCTCGCGCGGCAGCGGCGCGTGCGCGCCGAGGACGCCGAGAAGCTCAAGCGCGGCGAGCGCGTCACCCGTGCGCGCTACGGGGTCGACGACGAAATCTGCACCGGCGACCATTCCTGCATTCGCCTCTCCGGCTGCCCGTCACTGACGGTGAAGCCCTCACCCGATCCGCTGCGCACCGATCCGGTGGCAACCGTGGTCGAGTCCTGCGTCGGCTGTGGCCTGTGCGGCGAGGTCGCACACGCCGCAGTGCTGTGTCCGTCGTTCTATCGCGCTGAGATCGTGCGTAACGCGACCTGGTGGGACCGCACGTTGTTTCGCATACGCCGGACGGTAATCGGCTGGCTCGGCGGCTACAACGGCAAGGCCGCCGCGACATGAACGCGACCCGCCCCATCACCGTGCTCATCGCCGCGCTCGGCGGCGAAGGCGGTGGCGTGCTGACCAACTGGATCGTGTCGGCGGCGGCCAATGTCGGCTTCCCGGTGCAGAGCACGTCGGTGCCCGGCGTGGCTCAACGCACCGGCGCCACGACTTATTACATCGAGATATTGCCGGTGCGGGCGACCGAGCTAAACGGCAGGCGGCCGATCATGGCGCTCACGCCCGGCGTCGGCGACATCGACATCGCTGTCGCGTCCGAACTCCTGGAAGCCGCGCGGACGGTGGCCTCGGGCTTCGTCACGCCCGACCGCACGCATGTCATCGCTTCGCTAAGCCGCTTCTATGCCATGGACGAGAAGATCGCCATGGGTGACGGGCGCTTCGATCAGGACACACTGACGAAGACCATCAACGCGCATGCCAAGGAAGCGCTGCTCATCGACTTGGAGCGCCTGGCGCGGCAGAGCGGCTCGATCATCAGCGCGGTGATGCTGGGCACGATCGCCGGCTGCGGACGTTTGCCGCTGACGGCGGAGCAATGCGAAGCCGCGATCCGTGAGGACGGCAAGTCGGTCGAGACCAATTTGCGCGGTTTCCGCGCCGGCTACGAAGCCGCGCGCGCCAGGGTGACCGCCGCGACGCCGGCCGAGCAGAAGAAGAATGCTGCTGCGACACTTGCGTCGCTGGAGCAGGACGTCGCCGCAACGATCCCCACCGCCGCGCAGCCGATCGTGCGCGAAGGCGTGCGCCGCCTGGTGCCCTATCAGAGCATCGCTTACGCCCAGCTTTATCTGGCCCGGCTTGCCCCGGTCATCGAAGCGGACGAGGACGCTGGCCTGCAATCCCGGCTGTTGAAGGAGGTCGCGCGTCATCTCGCCGTGCGCATGTCCTACGAGGACGTGGTGCGTGTCGCGCAAGCCAAGGTCGCGCCGGCGCGCATGCAGCGCATCGCCCGCGACGAGTTGCGTGCGAAAGACGAGCCCTATTCGGTGCACGATTTCCTCAAGCCGGGCATCGAGGAACTGACGCAGCTTGTCCCTTCGTTCATAGCGCGGCCGATCCTGCGTACTGCTGAACGTAAAGGCTGGCTCGGCCGCGTCTATTTCGGCATGGAGATCAACACAACGTCGATCAGCGGCTACCTGCGCTTCCTGCTGCTCGCCAAGCTGCGCCGCTTCCGGCCCTTCGGTCACCGCTACGCACAAGAGCAGGAGCAGATCGAATCCTGGCTCGCGCTCATCGTCGACGCGGCGCGCCTGTCACCGGACTTTGCCATCGAGATCGCCGAGTGCGCACGGCTGATCAAAGGCTACGGCGACACGCACGCGCGCGGCCTGTCGAATTACCGCGCCATCGAGACGCAACTTATTCGTCCGGCCCTGACGGGGCGGTTCCCGGCCGCACGCGCGGCCGATGCGGTCGCCAGCGCCCGCATCGCCGCGCTGGTCGATCCGGAAGGCGAGAGCCTGGCCAGGACGCTGCGCGAGATCGAACCGCAGGCAAATTTTCGCATCGCGGCAGAATAGCCCCGCCCGCATCGCGGGAACGGCGGCATAGTCGGCCCGCGCACGGGTCTGTTGTCAGCCTTCGGCGCGTCGCGTAAGACTTCGCGCCAAAGAACAACAGCCTCCGCGCGTGCCTCGCTTTACCGCGGATTCGCCAAACGGGACGAAACGACCGAGCGCAGCCTGGTCCTGAACGAAAGGCGCCAGGCCGCATCTCAACATCACCGCGCCTTACTGATAGAAGCCCCCGTCACGACGACAGTCCCTTACGGAGAAATGCATGCGCATCGACGCCTATACCCATTTCATTCCCGAAGAATTCTTCGCCAAGATCAGCGGCTTTCCCGACATCGGCAAGCGCATGCGCGAAGTGCCGTGCATCCACGACCTCGACGTGCGCAAGAAGGTGGTCGACCAGTTCGACGACTACGGTCAGATCCTCTCCTACGCGATGCCTCCGCTGGAGTCGCTCGCGAAGGGTGACGGCGCTCTGGTCGAGGAATACGCCAAGGTCATCAATGACGGCTTCGCCAAGCTCTGCGCCAAGGAAAACGACCGCTTCCCCGGCTGGGTGGCGCAAGGCGCACTCGGCTCGGCCGACGCCGGCGTGCGCGAGGCGGAGCGCGCGATCAAGAACGGCGCGCTCGGTGTGCAGATCTACACCAACGTGAACGGCAAGCCGCTCGACGAGCCGGAATTCGAGCCGTTCTTCGCAGCGATGGAAAAACTGAACAAGCCGATCTGGCTACATCCGGCGCGTAACGCGAGCTTCGCCGACTATGCCAGCGAGAAGAAGTCGAAGTACGAGATCTGGTGGACCTTCGGCTGGTCCTACGAGACGGCGGCGGCCATGGCGCGGTTGGTGTTCTCCAAAATCATGGACAAGTATCCGAAGCTGAAGATCATCACCCACCACTTCGGCGGCATCGTGCCGATGGTGGAAGGCCGCATCGGCCCGGGCTGGGACCAGCTCGGCTCGCGCACCTCGGATGAGGATTTGACGGTCCTGCTCAAGAGCCTGAAGAAGCGCCCGCTCGACTACTTCAAGCACGTGTTCTACGCCGACACTGCCACATTCAGCGGCGAGCCGGCGATGCACGCGGGCCTTGCCTTCTACGACCTCGACAAGATCGTGTTCGCTTCCGACTGCCCCTTCGATCCGGAGAAGGGCACGATGTACACCCGCGAGACCATCCGCATTCTCGAAGGCATCGACATGCCGAAGGCCGACAAAGAGAAGATCTGGCACGGCAATCTCGAGGCCATGACGGGCGTGACGTTTAAGAAGTAATCTCGCGCACTAAGCCGCCACGTGCACAGTTCCACCTCTCCCCGACGGGGAGAGGTCGGCGAGCGTAGCGAGCCGGGTGAGGGGGACCTGGCTGACCGATGGTCAACCACCCCCTCACCCGCCCGCCCTCGCTACGCTCGGCGGACGACCTCTCCCCGCTGGGGAGAGGTGAAGAGAGCGTGCGGCATCGCCTGCTTTTCTCTGCTAACTTGCGCCCATGGCGCTGACCCACCCCATCGGCCTGTCCGAGACTGACGAAACGCCCGCAAACCCGCCGCCCAACGGCGAGGCGGACGCGCACGTCACGCCCGCAGCGCCCGCGGAAGCAACCGGCCAAGTGACGCCGGTCATGGCCCAGTACATCGAGATCAAGGCGGCCAATCCGGACTGTCTGCTGTTCTACCGGATGGGCGACTTCTACGAGCTGTTCTTCGAGGACGCCGAAGTCGCCGCGCGCGCGCTCGGCATCGTGCTCACCAAGCGCGGCAAACACCACGGCCGCGATATCCCGATGTGCGGCGTGCCGATCGTGCGTTCGGACGAGTATCTGCACCGCCTGATCGCGCTCGGTCACCGCGTTGCGGTGTGCGAACAGCTCGAAGATCCGGCCGAGGCGAAGAAGCGCGGCTCCAAGAGCGTCGTCCGCCGCGACGTGGTGCGGCTGGTCACGCCGGGCACGCTGACCGAAGACACCCTGCTTGACGCGCGCCGTAACAACTATCTGCTCGCAGTTGCGCGCGCGCGGCTGTCGTCGGTCGACGAAGAGGCGCGCTTTGCGCTCGCCTGGATCGATATTTCCACGGGCGAATTCCGCATCACCGAATGCGAGCGGCTATCGCTCGCCGCCGAGATCGCGCGGCTGGAACCGGGCGAGATCGTCGTCTCGGATACGCTGTTCAGCGATGCCGAGCTCGCCTCCTATTGGCGCTCGCTGCCGGCGGTGACGCCGCTCACGCGCGATGTCTTCGACTCGGCCACGGCCGAGCGGCGGCTGACCACGTTCTTCGCGGTCGCCACCAGCGAAGCCTTCGGCACGCTGACGCGGCTGGAGCTGACCGCCGCCGCGGCTTGCGTCACGTATGTGGAGCGCACGCAGCTCGGCCAACGGCCACCGCTGTCGCCGCCGCTGCGCGAGAACGCGGGCGCCACGATGGCCATCGATCAGGCGACGCGCGGCAATCTCGAGCTCACGCGCACACTCGGTGGCGAGCGACGCGGCTCGCTGCTCGACGCCATCGACCGCACTGTCACCTCGGCCGGCTCGCGCCTGCTCGCGCAGAGACTGTCGGCACCGCTCACCGATCCGGCCGCGATCGAGCGCCGGCTCGATGCGGTGGCGGCTTTCGTCGACGATGTTGCCGCGTGCGCCGACACCCGCTCGCGCCTGCAAGCGGCACCCGATCTGGCCCGCGCGCTGGCGCGGCTCGCTGTCGGCCGCGGCGGGCCGCGCGACCTCGCCGCCATCCGCGACGGCGTGCAGGCGGCGGCCGATCTCAGCGACGCGCTGGGCGCGCTGAAGGATGTGCCGCCCGAGATCGTTCAGGCGATGGCCTCGTGCCGCCGCCCCGATGCCGCGCTCGCCGCCGAGCTCACGCGCGCGCTCGCTGACGAACTGCCGCTGATCAAGCGAGACGGTGGTTTCGTGCGTGAAGGCTACGACTCAGCGCTCGACGAGACGCGCGGGCTGCGCGATGAATCGCGCCGCGTCATCGCGGCATTGCAGGGGCGCTACGCCGAGGAGAGCGGCGTTCGCATACTCAAAATCCGGCACAACAATGTCCTCGGCTATTTCGTCGAGGTGACGGCGCAGCACGGCGAGAAGATGATGTCGCCGCCGCTCAACTTAACCTTCATCCATCGCCAGACGCTGGCCGGACAGGTGCGGTTCACCACGACCGAGCTGGGCGAGTTGGAAGCCAAGATCGCCAGCTCCGGCGACCGAGCCCTTGGCATCGAGCTCGACATCTTCGAGCGGCTCTGCGCCGCGGTCATCGCCGCGAGCGCCGCGATCAAGGACTGCGCCGAGGCGCTAGCGCGGCTCGACGTGGCGAGCGCATTGGGTGCGCTCGCCGCCGAGCGTGCCTATGCGCGGCCCGAGGTCGATGACTCGCTCGCCTTCGTCATCGAGGGGGGCCGCCATCCGGTGGTCGAGCAGGCGCTGGCGCGCGACGGCACACCCTTCGTGGCCAATGATTGCGACCTCTCGCCGCCAGGTGAGGTGGAAGCCGGCCGCATCTGGCTGATCACCGGCCCGAACATGGCGGGTAAATCCACCTTCCTGCGCCAGAACGCGCTGATCACCATCCTGGCTCAGATGGGCTCCTTCGTGCCGGCCGGCCACGCGCAGATCGGCGTGGTCGACCGGCTGTTCTCACGCGTCGGCGCGGCGGACGATCTCGCGCGCGGCCGTTCGACGTTCATGGTCGAGATGGTCGAGACCGCCGCGATTTTGAACCAGGCCGGTCAGCGCGCGCTGGTCATCCTCGACGAAATCGGTCGCGGCACAGCCACCTTCGATGGCCTGTCGATCGCCTGGGCCACGGTCGAGCATCTGCACGATGTCAATAAAGGCCGCGCACTGTTCGCCACGCACTTCCACGAGCTCACGGCGCTGTCGGCGCGGCTCGACCGGCTGCACAATGCGACGGTGAAAGTGAAGGAGTGGAAGGGCGATGTCGTGTTCCTGCACGAGGTCGTGCCCGGCGCGGCCGATCGTTCCTACGGTATCCAGGTGGCCAAGCTCGCCGGCTTGCCATCGAGCGTCATCGAGCGCGCCAAGGTCGTGCTCGCCAAGCTCGAGCAGGAGGACCGCGCGGCGCCCAAGGGCTTCGAGGACCTGCCGCTGTTCGCCGCGCCTTTCAACGCGCCGCAGGCAGCGCATGACAGCGCGCGCGATGCGCTGATCGGCGCGCTGGCGTCTTTCAATCCCGACGACATGTCGCCGCGCGAAGCCATGGAAGCGCTTTACGCGCTGAAGGCGAAGCTGGCGGAAAAGTAACGCACGCGAACAAGGGGCCGCCCGGCAGGCGGCCCCTTTTTTAAGCGGGCTTACATCCGTCACGCGGCTTTTGCCGGCCCCAGCTTGTCGGACGCCAGCCGGGTGCCGTCCACGCGCGCCTTGATCTTCTTGAAGGCGATGTCCCGCGCGATGTCAGGCGAGCCGTGTTTCGGCTTCACATCGATGCTGAACGGCGAGAAGCCGCAGTCGTCGGTCGAGCCGAGACGCTCAGCCGGAATGTACCTCGCCGCGAGCAGGAGCTCGTCGCGGACTTCCTCAGGCGTCTCCACACGCGGGTTTTGCGGATTGATAACGCCGATGAAGCAGACCTGCGCCACGCCGTTGGCATCGGCGCGACTGTGCTCGCCGATGAGCTTGTAGATGCGCTCCTTGTCCTTCTCGCTCGAAAGCTGCATCAGGAAATAACCCGCATTCATCTTGAACATGCTGGGCAGCAGTTCGGCGTAATCGACATCGGCGCTGTGGGTCGAATCACAATCGCCGCCCGGGCAGGTATGGACGCCGATGTTGCGGCGCTCTTCAGCCGAGAACCGATCGAGCACGCGATTATTGAGATCGATGAACTGCCCCAGCATGCCGCGGCCGGTCCACGGATTGTTGGGATCGTTGCGGCAGGCCAGTCGTCCTTCCGTAAAGTCGATCGACACGCGCGCGGCGCCCGCGTCGAACGCCATGCGAATATCCTTTTCGCATTCATCGACGAGATCGCCGAGAAACTGCTCGCGTGTATATCCTTCAACTTGGCCATCGAGCGGATACAGCAACGAGAGCATGGACGGCGCGATGACCGCCTGCTTGAGCGGCTTCGTCGCCACCTTGACCGCCTTGCTCGTGAATTCGGCGGCATAGGTTTTGTAGCGGAAAGGCCCACGCACGAGGCGCGGCAACTGCCGATGATGGCCGTCCGTGAAGATCGCGAAATATTGTCC
>DASXOK010000133.1:0-2109 GCA_036494425.1 Pseudolabrys sp. | reverse complement strand
TTACGATGCGGGCATGAGGGATTTAGGGGGAACTCCGTCGTCACGATTTTCGCGACACGCCTTCTGAAATTGCGGGAGGCAAACGGGGAGGTGGAAATTCCCATTCGCATCCATACGCCCGAACGTGAACAGCCAGGGGTTTGGGGTTGCCGCTACGATGTTGGCCTGAGGGGCTCCGTTCTGCGACGGCTTGGGGGTTCGATTCAAGCAATTTTAGTCGCTCTGCTGATGATCGGCGCCGAAATCTATTCGAGCGACTATCACAAGTCGGGACACTTGTTCTGGCGAGAGCCGGGCAAAGGTTACGGATTTCCGGTGGTGCCGACGCTCCGCGATCTGCTGCAAGGCGATGACGCCAAGTATCTCTAGCCCGACAATGAAAATGAATGCCGAAGCCGACAATAGCTGATCGCAATTGACCAGGCCCGCGCTGGTGTGTGTCCCGGGTGCTGCGCAACATGCAATGTTGCGCTGCTAACCAGGAACGCCGGTTACGTTTCGTTTAGCCGATGTCCGAAGAAAGATCGCTCCAGGACGGATTCGCCGCTTCGATCAGGTCAAATTTCCACTTGCGGCGCCAGCGCTTCAACGTGTGTTCGCGCGCCCTGGCGTGATCGATCGATGCATAGCGCTCGCAATAAACCAGCTGGGTCACCTTGTATTCCTTGGTGAACCCCGGAACGAAGCCGCCCTTGTGTTCGCTGACGCGGCGGCTCAGGTCACTTGTTACGCCAACGTACATCGTGCCGCGATAGCGGCTCGCCAGAATGTAAACGGCGAATCGTTCGCCCATCGCTATGCCCCCAGGAAACCGGGGTCCCGGGTCTGCAGCACCACTTCGCTACGCTTCGTGCTGCCCTGCGCCCGGGACACAGGTTGCCGCACCGCGCCCGGGACAGGAGGATACAATATGCTTGACCGTCTTCGAAACTATCTCTCGCTTCGCGAAGTGAAAGCCTCGCGTACGGGGCGGCTGATCGCGATCGAGGGCTCCGGCCGCGCGCGCTGGACGCCGCGCGACTATGCCGCGCTCACGCGCGAGGGCTATGCGAAGAACGCCATCGTCTATCGCGCGGTGCGGTTGATCGCCGAGAGTATCGGCGGTGTTTCGTTCGTGCTCTACGAGGGCGCGGCGGAGCGCGATGCGCATCCGCTCATCGATCTCATCGCGCGGCCGAACCCGCGGCAGGACGGGCCTTCGTTCCTCGAAAGCGTGAGCACGCATCTTCTGCTCGCTGGCAATGCCTATATCGAGGTGGTGAGCCTGGCGGGCGAGGGCGCGCAAGCGAACGCCGCGGTGCGCGAGCTCTACGCTCTGCGGCCGGACCGCATGAAGGTGGTGCCGGGTCCGGACGGCTGGCCGCAGGCTTACGAGTACACGTTAGCCGGTGCGACCGTGCGCTTTGATCAGACGGCGGCGCTGCCGCCGATCCTGCATCTGACGCTGTTCAATCCGCTCGATGATTACTATGGCCTGAGCCCTCTGGAAGCGGCGGCTGTGGCGGTCGATACGCACAATGCCGCCGCGCGCTGGAACAAGGCGTTGCTTGACAACGCGGCGCGGCCGTCCGGCGCGCTGGTCTATGACGGGCCGGACGGCATGGTGCTCGCCGAGCAGCAGTTCGAACGGCTCATGCGCGAATTGGACGAGCAATATGCCGGCGCGGCCAATGCTGGGCGGCCGTTGATCCTGGAAGGCGGGCTCGACTGGAAGGCGATGTCGCTGACGCCGCAGGACATGGATTTCATGGAGGCGAAGCACTCGGCCGCGCGCGAGATCGCGCTGGCCTTCGGCGTGCCGCCGATGCTTTTGGCGATCGCGGGCGACAACACCTATTCAAACTATCAGGAAGCCAATCGCGTGTTCTGGCGGCAGACCGTGCTGCCGCTCGCCGGCCGTATCGGCGCGGCGCTGACGAAGTGGCTCGCGCCGGCGTTCGCCGGTGACCTCACGCTGGCCGTCGATACTGAACCTCCTCCGAATGAGTGGACACCTGTAGTAGGCTCGAAGAGCCAGGAGGTGTCGGATGGAAGGACGTCGACGACGGTCGTTCACGCAGGAGTACAAGCGGCAGGCTGTTGAGCTCGTGGCGTCGAGCGGGCGCACGG
>DASXOK010000132.1:0-2925 GCA_036494425.1 Pseudolabrys sp. | reverse complement strand
CGCCCGCGGGCTTCATGCTCTCGGTGTTCCTGGCCAATCGCTATTTCCAGAATTCGCAGGGCAGCGGCATCCCGCAAGCGATCGCCGCGCGCCAGCTCACCGATCAGCGCGCCCGCGCTCGCCTGGTGTCGCTGCGCATCGCCGCCGGTAAAATCCTCCTCACGCTGCTCGGCCTGCTCTGCGGCGCCTCGGTCGGACGCGAGGGACCGACGGTGCAGGTCGGCGCCTCGATCATGTTCGCGATCGGCCGTATGTCGCCGCGCCGCCAACCGGGATTGATTCTCGTCGGCGCCGCGGCGGGGGTCGCCGCCGCCTTCAATACGCCACTTGCCGGCATTGTCTTCGGCATCGAGGAAATGAGCCGCACGTTCGAGACGCGCACCAGTGGCCTGATCATCGCCGCGGTGATCGCCGCCGGCCTCACGTCGCTGGCGCTGGTTGGCAACTATGCGTATTTCGGCAGCACGCCGCAGATGCTGCGCAACGGTGTCGACTGGCTGGCGGTGCCGCTGTGCGGCGTTGCCGGCGGTCTCGCCGGCGGTGTGTTCAGCCGCATCGTCATCCTCATCGCCCGCGGCCTGCCGGGCGTCGCGGGGAGCACGATCAAGCGTAATCCGGTCGCCTTTGCGCTCATCTGCGGCCTCGCGGTGGCCGTGTGCGGCATCGTCTCGGGCAACACGGTTTACGGCACGGGTTACGGGCAGGTCAAAGCCGCGCTGGAGGGCGGCGCGCCGCTCGCCATGAGTTTCGCGCCGCTCAAGTTCATCGCCACGACCTTCTCGACGATCAGCGGCATCCCCGGCGGCATCTTTGCGCCGTCGCTCGCGGTGGGCGCCGGGCTCGGCGCCAACATCGCGCAGTTCTTTCCGACGGCTCCGATCGAACCGATCATTCTGCTCGGCATGGTGTCCTATTTCGCCGGCGTGGTGCAGGCGCCGATCACGGCCTTCGTCATCGTCACCGAGATGACTGACAACCACGCCATGGTCATTCCGCTGATGGCCGCCTCGCTCATCGCCTACGCGGCGTCGCGTCTCGTCTGCCCGGAAGGCATCTACCACGCGCTGGCCAAGGGCTTCCTGCGCAGGGGCTCCGGCACGGCGACGGCCGCCTAAAGCCCGCCGTCAAGTCCAGGCCGAAAATCGTCAACGGCTTATTCACACCCGCATTTGACCCCAGGCGCTAGTTGCGAATAGGCAGTGACACTGTCGCCGTGTGATTTGGGAACATTCGTGTCCGAGCTGCAATCCGACCATTCAAGCGTCCAGGGCCGACAAGAGTTTGTTGCGCTCACAAACGATGCGCAGACTGACGCAAGCCCGGCGATCATCCGAAAAGCGGCTGCGGACCTGAAGGAGGCCATCGATCGCTTCGGGCGCCTCGGCTTGGCCATCGTCATCGCCGGCCTGACGTTCGCCGCCGCGGACACGCTCTGGGCCATTCACTTCGGCGTCAGCGCGCCGCTCGCGATCGCGGCCGCATATTGCACGGTTGTCGCCACCGTCTGCCTCGCAGCCGTGATGGCCACGCTTCAGAAGAAGCCTGACGCGCCACCAGAGCACCCGGTCGCGCCAAAGCCCACGATCAGCGGCGCGTGGAAGCTCACCCAGACATTCAGCGTATCGGATGCCTGCCGGCTGATGTGCGACATCGAGCCGGGCGCGATGGTGACGCAGGATTGCATCGCCTGGGCGAGGGCACTCCTGGAGGCGATCGAGCGGCGCGAATTGCCCATCGTGGAGACCGCGAAGGCAAGCGGCCTGCTCGCGGACCGGAAAGCCAAGCCGAACTGGCACAGCGTCATCACGCGCGAGGCGCTCAAGTCCTGGACGCAGCTGCGCGGCATCAGCCCGCAGTTCCTGCAAGACTAAGCTCGCGCAGGACCGATACTGTGCTGCAAGCGACATCAGACTCGGCCCACCATGTGGGCAGGAGGGGACGCACGCTTATCTTGTCCGCAGCATTATTGTCTGCAAGAATAAGCAACAAGACAGGGCGGGCCCACAAAGCTCTCTAACAAAACCTCATTCCGCCCGGGAAACGTCACCGAGGCCGAACTATGTCCGCGTTCTTATCAACGCTGCGCGCAACGCTTCGCCGCGCGTTCTCTGTTCTCATCCCCGCGATCCTCCTGGCAACCGCGACGGTCCATGCGCAGGAATGGCCTACGCGGCCGATACGGGTGATCAATCCTTTTCCCGCTGGAAGCGCCTCGGACACCGTGACGCGCGTCGTCGTCGACCAGGTTTCGCAGCTCATGGGCCAGCCACTGATCATCGATTCCAGGCCCGGTGCCGGCGGCACCCTCGGCTTTGCCACGGTCGCCAAGGCCGATCCCGATGGCTACACGCTGGTGGCCAGCACGTCGTCGATGGCGACCGAGAGCGTGCTGCACAAATCCCTTCCTTACGATCCTGTTCGCGATTTCATTCCGGTGGTCATGATCGGGACGTCGCCGAACGTGCTGGTCGCTTCGAAAGCGAGCGGCTTCAAGACGGTCGCCGATCTCGTCGCGGCGGCCAAAGCCAAGCCGGGAACGCTGACCTTCGCCTCCGCGGGCATCGGCTCGTCTTCGCACATGGCGGGCGAGCGGTTCCGGCTCGCCGCCAAGATCGACATCAGACATATCCCGTTCCGTGAGGGCGGACTGACGGAGGTGATGGCCGGCCGAATCGATTTCTATTTCATTCCGCTGGCGGCGGCCGCCTCGGCGCTCAACAATGACAAGCTGACGCTCCTGGCTGTGAGCGCGCCGAAGCGCGTCGCGCTGTTGCCGGACGTGCCGTCGATCGTCGAAGCGGGCTATCCGGACGCGGTCTTCCGCTTCTGGAACGGCCTGTCGGCGCCCGCTAAAACGCCGGCGAACATCGTACAAAAACTGCACGACGTGACCAACAAAGCGCTGAGCGATCCCGCGCTTGTGGC
>DASXOK010000131.1:0-5489 GCA_036494425.1 Pseudolabrys sp. | reverse complement strand
CTTGTAAACGGCACGCTTGGGGAGACGCATTTCAATGAATTCTTTCGAGCTGAATAAAGTCCTCGGCGCTATTCTTGCGACCTGCCTCATCCTGCTGGCGCTGAACATCGGCGCCAATGCGCTGTTCGCGCCGGCCAAGCCGGCGAAGCCCGGTTACGCGATCGCCGTCAAGGAAGAGGCCGCGGACGGCAAGACGGCGGCGGCCGCGCCCGAGGAGCCGATCGAGGCTTTGCTGGCCAAGGCGTCGGTTGAAAAAGGCCAGGCCGCGGCCAAGCAGTGCGGCGCCTGCCATACCTTCGAGAAGGGCGGCCCCAACCGCGTCGGCCCGAACCTTTACGGGATCGTCGGCAGCGAGCGCGGCGAAGGCCGCGGCTTCAACTTCTCCGCCGCGATGAAGTCCAAGGGCGGCACCTGGACCTTCGACGAACTCAACAAGTTCCTCACCAATCCGCGCGGCTATATCCCGGGCACGGCCATGACCTTCGCCGGCCTCTCGCGCCCCGATCAGCGTGCCGACGTGATCGACTACCTGAACACGCTGTCGGATAAACCGCTGCCGCTGCCGAAGGCGGCTGAGGGCGCCCCCGCGGGTGGCGCGGCTCCGTCAGGTGGCGCGCCGGCTGCGAAACCGCCGGCGCCGGCTTCGGCGAAATAACGGGCATCGTACGACTTCGTCAGCAGACGGCCGGGTTCACGCCCGGCCGTTTTGTTTTCAGGCCGAAGCGGGCCAATTCGGCATGTGTCACATAGCTGCCACGGAAAATTGAGGGCGGACGCGGCCGGTGCGGCGGCGCGCCGCTGGCCGACCAACGAAAAACGGACATAATCGCCGCCGATTGCGTTATCAGGTCATAGTTCCAAGATAGTTCCGAGCTAGTTCCAAGCTAGTTCAAAGCGCGCCGGAGCCCATGCATGAAGTTTTCCCGCCGGACCGTTCTTCGTGCCAGCGCCGCAACGCTCGCGACGCCCACTCTTGGCGCTATCGGCGCCGGCATGGTGCCGCTGCCCGCCGCGGCGCAGGCGCCCGCGCCGGCCTGGAAGCACGCGCTGTCGCTGTTCGGCGAGATCAAGTACCCGGAAGGCTTCAAGAGCTTCGATTACGTCAATCCGAGCGCCCCGCAGGGCGGGACAGTGCGGCGCGCCGCCTTGGGCACCTTCGACAATTTCAATCGCGTCATCGCGCTGGTGAAAGGCAACCTCGTCCTCGGCACCGAGCTGTCCACAGAGACGCTGACGACGCCGGCCTATGACGAGGTCTCGACCGAATACGGTCTGCTGGCGGAGGCCGTGCGGTTTCCCGACGATCACTCCAGCGTCACGTATCGTCTGCGCGCCAATGCGCGCTGGCAGGACGGCAAGCCGGTCACGCCGGACGACGTCATTTTCTCCTTCACGATCTTCAAGGAGAACAGCCCCGATCTCGGCGCCTATTACCGCCACGTGGTGAAGGCGGAGAAGACAGCCGATCGCGAGATCACCTTCACCTTCGACGGGCCTGGAAACCGCGAGCTGCCGCAGATCGTCGGGCAGTTGCCGATCCTGCCGAAGCACTATTGGGAGGGTACCGACAAGTCCGGCAAGAAGCGCGACGTGACGCAGACCACGCTCGAGCCGCCGCTCGGCTCCGGGCCCTACCGCGTCAAGGACTTCGTGCCCGGCCGCAACATCGTCTACGAAAAGGTCGCCGACTATTGGGGCAAGGACCTCAATGTCAACGTCGGCACCAATAATTTCCAGACCGTCCGTTTCGAGTATTTCCGCGATTCCACCGTCGCGCTCGAAGCCTTCAAGGCCGACCAGGTCGACTGGCGCACCGAGAACAGCGCCAAGGACTGGGCGACGTCCTACGATTTCCCCGCGATCCGCGACAAGAAGGTGCTGAAGGAGGAATTCCCGCTCCGCAGCATCGGCATCATGCAGGCCTTCGCGTTCAATATCCGCCGCGACAAGTTCAAGGACCCGCGCGTGCGGCGCGCCTTCAATTTCGCCTTCGATTTCGAGGAGATGAACAAGCAAATCTTCTTCGGCCAGTACAAGCGCATCGACAGCTATTTCTCGGGCACTGAACTTGCTTCGTCAGGGCTGCCGGAAGGCAAGGAATTGGAGATTCTCCAGACCGTGCGCGAGAAGGTGCCGGCCGACCTGTTCACCAAGCCCTACACGAACCCGCTCGGCGGCGATCAGCAGAAGGTGCGCGACAATCTGCGCCAGGCGCTCGCGCTGCTGCGCGAGGCGGGCTACGAGATCAGCGACACCAAGCTGGTCAACACCAAGACCAGCGAGCCCTTCAGCGTCGAATTGCTGGTCGAGCAGCCCGCCTTCGAACGCATCATGCTGTTTTACAAGCCGTCGCTGCAGCGGCTCGGCATTGCTGTCTCGGTGCGCACCATCGACACCTCGCAATACGAGAACCGCCTGCGGCAATGGGACTACGACATCGTCATCGCCTCCTGGGCCGAGTCTCTCTCGCCAGGCAATGAGCAGCGCGGCTTCTGGGGTTCGCAGGCGGCCGATCAGCCGGGCTCGCGCAATGTGATCGGCATCAAGAATCCGGCGGTCGATGCGCTGATCGACCGCGTCATCTTCTCGACGTCGCGCGACGACCTCGTCGCCGCCACCAAGGCGCTCGACCGCGTGCTGCTCTGGCACAATTACGTCGTGCCGCAATGGACTTATCCCTACACGCGGACCGCGCGTTGGGATCGCTTCGGCCATCCGGACACGTTGCCGAAATACGCCGCGCCGGCGTTCCCCACCATCTGGTGGTGGGATCAGGACAGGGCCGCCAAGGTGCCGCTGAAGTCGTGATGCAATCGGCGATGGTACGACTTCCTCTTATGAGGTGCGCATGATCAATCGCCGCGACGTGCTCGTCCTATCCGCTAGCGCTCTCGCCGCAGCGAAATTCTCGTTTCCCGCCCTCGCCGATGACGGCCAGTCCGCCGACCGCCACGGCATGTCTGCCTTCGGCGATCTCAAATACCCGGCCGATTTTGCGAACTTCTCCTACGTCAATCCGGACGCGCCCAAGGGCGGCGTGTATTCGGAATGGGTCTCGAGCCGCGGCTATAACGGCTCCTTCCTCACCTTCAACTCGCTCAACGCCTACATTCTCAAAGGCGAAGGCGCTCTCGGCATGGACTATACATTCGCCGCGCTGATGGCGCGCTCCGGCGACGAACCGGATGGGATGTATGGCTTCGCCGCCAAGAGCGTGCGCATCTCCGACGATGGCCTCATCTATCGTTTCACGTTGCGCCCTGAAGCGAAATTTCATGACGGCACGCAGCTCACTGCGCATGATGTCGCCTGGTCGCTGACGACGCTGAAGGACAAGGGCCATCCGATCATCACCCAGCACCTGCGCGAGTTTACGACCGCCGAAGCGCCCGACGATCGCACGGTCATCGTCCATTTTGCCGAAAAGCGCGGCCGCGACCTGCCACTCTTTGTCGCCGGACTGCCGATCTTCTCGCAGGCCTATTACGCCAAACGTCCATTCGATGAATCGACGCTCGACATCCCGCTCGGCTGCGGTCCTTACAAGGTCGGCCGCTTCGAAGTCGGGCATTTCATCGAATTCGCGCGCGTGAAGGATTGGTGGGGCGCCGGTTTGCCGATCGCGCGCGGGACGAGCAACTTCGACACGCTGCGCTATGAGTATTATCGCGATCGCGATGTCAGCTTTGAGGGCTTCACCGCCGGCAACTATCTCTTCCGCGAGGAGTTCACCGCGCGGACCTGGGCGACGCGCTACGATTTTCCGGCCTTCAAGGATGGTCGCGTCAAGCGCGACGTTATCCCCGACCAGACGCCGTCAGGCACGCAGGGCTGGTTCATCAATACGCGGCGCGACAAGTTCAAGGACCGGCGCGTCCGCGAGGCGCTGATCGACGCTTTCGATTTCGAGTGGACCAACAAGAACATCATGTATGGCGCCTATCAGCGCACGCAGTCGGTGTTCGAGAATTCGCCGATGAAGGCGACCGGCAAGCCGAGCCCCGAAGAGCTCGCGCTGCTTGAGCCGTTTCGCAACGAGCTGCCGGAGGAGGTGTTCGGTGAGCCCTATCTGCCGCCGGTGACCGACGCCTCTGGGCAGGACCGTCGCTGGCTGCGCCGCGCGGCGCAATCGCTCACCGATGCCGGCTGCGAGCTCAAGAACGGCAAGCGCGTGACGCCGGGCGGCGAGCCGATGGTGATCGAATTTCTGCTCGACGAGCCCGGCTTGCAGCCGCATCACTTCCCGTATTTCAAGAATCTCGCGACGCTGGGGATCGACGCCAGCTTGCGCCTCGTCGATCCGGTGCAATATCGCAAGCGGGTCGACGATTTCGATTTCGACATCATCGTCGATCGCTTCGGCTTCTCCTCGACACCGGGCGACTCCCTGCGCACTTATTTCACTTCGCAGGCGGCGAAGACCGTCGGCTCTCAGAACCACGCCGGCATCCACGATCCGGCGGTCGATGCGCTGGTCGAGATCATCATCGCCGCCAAGACGCGTGACGCGCTTACTACGGCCTGCGGCGCGCTCGACCGCGTCATCCGTTCGGGGCGGTATTGGGTACCGCAGTGGTATCTGGCCTCGCACCGGATCGCTTATTGGGACGTTTTCGGCCGCCCGGTGGCGCAGCCGCGCTACTACCGGGGCATCCCGGACACCTGGTGGTCCGACCCGGCAAAGGCTGGGAAGGTTAGGGCTGGGTGAGCCCATCTCCGTCATCCTGAGGTGTGAGCCGCTTTTGCGGCGAGCCTCGAAGGATGACGGCGGGGCCATAACACGATAACAGGATATCGATGAGCGCCTATATCATCCGCCGCATCCTGTTCATGATCCCGACCATGTTCGGCATCATGTTGGTCGCCTTCGTGGTGGTGCAGTTCGCCCCCGGCGGTCCGGTCGAGCAGGTGATCGCCAAGCTCACCGGCTCCGACACCGGCGCGACCTCGCGCATATCCGGCTCGGCCGGCGGCGACTTCGGCAGCCGCGGCGCCCAGGGCGGCTCGCAGATCGATGCGGCGAATTCCAAGTATCGCGGCGCGCAAGGGCTCGACCCGGAATTCATCAAGAAGCTGGAAGTGCAGTTCGGCTTCGACAAGCCGGCGCCAGAGCGCTTCGCGCTGATGTTGTGGAATTACGCGCGCTTCGATTTCGGCAAGAGCTATTTCCGCGACGTCAGCGTCATCCAGCTCATCAAGGAGAAGCTGCCGGTGTCGATGTCGCTCGGCATCTGGATGACGCTCTTGACCTACCTGATCTCGATCCCGCTCGGCATCCGCAAAGCGGTTTCCGATGGCTCGCGCTTCGATGTGTGGACGTCGGGAATCGTCATCATCGGTTACGCCATTCCGGGCTTCCTGATCGCGATCTTTCTCATCATCCTGTTCGCTGGGGGGTCCTACTGGGACGTGTTCCCGCTGCGCGGGCTGACATCCGACAACTGGGCGACGCTGTCGTGGTGGCAGAAGATCCTCGACTATTTCTGGCA
>DASXOK010000130.1:0-3968 GCA_036494425.1 Pseudolabrys sp. | reverse complement strand
CCCGGGGTTAGCCGGATCGGCATGACACACGCGAATTGCGAGGACGAGAGACGACAACATGACCGTTCCCGGCGAAAAAATCGCATTGTTCATTGATGGAGCCAATCTTTACGCCACCGCCAAATCATTGGGTTTCGACATCGACTACAAGCGCCTGCTGCGTGAATTTCAATCGCGCGGTTATCTTCTGCGGGCGTTTTATTACACGGCGGTGATCGAAGATCAGGAGTACTCCTCCATTCGTCCGCTGATCGATTGGCTCGACTACAACGGCTATTCAGTCGTCACCAAGGCGACCAAGGAATTCGTCGATCAGACCGGCCGCCGCAAGGTCAAAGGCAACATGGACATCGAGCTGGCCGTCGATGCGATGGAGATCGCCGGCTCGATCGATCACATGGTGTTGTTCTCCGGCGACGGCGATTTCCGTTCGCTGGTGGAAGCCGTGCAGCGGCGCGGCGTGCGCGTGACCGTGGTGTCCACGGTGTCGACGCAGCCGCCGATGGTGGCCGACGAGCTGCGCCGCCAGGCCGACGTCTTCACCGACATCGTCACGCTCCAGAGCAAGATCGGGCGCGATCCGTCCGAGCGTGCGCCGCGCGAGCCGCGTGGACAGCGCGACGAACGCGAGCCGAGCCAGCACACGCCGCAGTTCTTGCAGCGTCCGGCGACCACGCCGCAGCGCGCCGGCGCCGGTGCGCCGATGGATGACGACGACGAGTCGTTCGAATAGCAGCACGCCATGCCAGGGGGCGATGGTAAGCCGGGGCGCAACTGCCCGCGCTGTCCGCGGCTCGCTGCCTTTCGCACCAGGTGGCGAAAGGAAGAGCCGACGTGGTTCAATGCGCCGGTCCCCTCCTTCGGCCCGATTGATGCGCGGCTGTTGATCGTTGGCCTCGCGCCCGGCCTGCAAGGCGCCAACCGCACCGGACGGCCCTTCACCGGCGATTACGCCGGCGTCCTCCTGTATGAGACGCTCATCAAATACAAGTTCGCGCGCGGCGAATATGCCGCGCATCCCGACGACGGTCTCGAATTGACCGACTGCCGCATCACCAATGCGGTGCGCTGCGTGCCGCCGGAGAACAAGCCGACGACGCTGGAGATCGCGACCTGCCGCGACTTCCTCAAAGCGACCATTGCGGAGATGAAGAATCTCCGCGCCATCGTCGCGCTCGGCCGCATCGCGCACGACAGCGTCGTGACCACGTTGGGCGCCAAGAAATCAGCCACGCCGTTCAGCCACAACGGCCGCCACACGATCGGGCGGCTGGCGCTGTTCTCGAGCTATCACTGCTCGCGCTACAACACGAACACCGGCGTGCTCACGCCCGAGATGTTCCGCAACGTCTTCATCGACGTGCGGCGCTTTTTAGATGGCGCGTGATCTTATCCGAAAACCGGTTCCCACTTTTCTGGATCACGCGCTGGACGCCTGAAGCCAGGCGATCACCTCCTCGGCATTCTGGTCCGGCGGAAACACCGGATAGAACACCTTGGTGATGACGCCATCGTCGATGACCAGCGCCATGCGCCTGAGCAAAGTCATGCCCGACGTCGTGAAGGTCGGCAGGTTCAGCGCCTTGGTGAAGGCGAGCGCCTCATCCGAGAGAATCGCAAACGGCAGATGCAGCCGCGTCGCCGCCTCCCGCTGATAAGCAGTGTTCTGCGTCGACAGGCCGAAAAGCTGGTTGATGCCGAGCCGCTTCAGGTCGGCGAAGTGATCCCGAAAGGCACACGACTGCGGCGTGCAGCCGCGCGCGCCCGCGATCTCGTCCCAGCCCTCGGGCAGATTCTGGCCGGGCACACCGGTGCGCGGATAGATGTAGACCACCGTGCGGCCCTCGAGCGCCGACAGGTTCACCTGACCGCCGTCGGTCGCGCGCAATGCGAGGTCCGGCAAATGCATGCCGGTGAGATGGCGCGCGGCGCCGTCGTCCTGCGGCGCCGGGATGTTCGGCGGCAGGACCATCGGATTATGAGTGCCCGGCGCTTCGGCCATTGGTCGTCTCCCTCTTCTCGTTTCGTCATTCCGGGGCGCCACAAAGTGGCGAACCCGGACTCCGGATGCGCGCTCCGTGCGTATTTCTGGATTCCGGCTCTCGCCGCTACCGCGACGCTGGTAACAGCAACGCGGTACCGGCAATCCGTCAAGGCCCCGGCGCTGGCGCGGGCGGCCGCATTATGCATGATGCTGCAAAACCCGGGAGCGACACCATGATCAACAAAAGCCTCGCCTGCGGCACCCTCGCCGCGTTGCTGCTGTCGGCGGCTGCCCTGCCCGCCGCGGGGCAAACCGCGAAAGCCTCGCTCAAGAACGCCGAAGGCAAGGACGTCGGCTCCGTGACGCTGACGCAGACGCCGCATGGCGTTCTCCTCAGCCTCGCCGTGAAGGGCCTGCCGCCAGGCGAGCATGCCTTCCACGTGCACGCTGTGGGCAAATGCGAACCGCCCTCCTTCACCAGCGCCGGCGGCCACTTCAACCCAGAAGGCCACAAGCACGGCATGATGGCCGCCGAGGGTCAGCACGCCGGCGACATGCCGAACCTCTTCATTCCGGCGAACGGCGAGCTGACGGTCGAGGTGCAGAACGCGGCGATCACGCTCGAGAAGGGCAAGCCCAATTCGGTGTTCGACGCCGACGGCTCAACCGTGATCATCCATGCCAACAAGGACGACTACAAGACCGATCCGACCGGCGATGCCGGCGGCCGCATCGCCTGCGGGGTGATCGAGTAAGGGATAGTGTGGCGCGTGCGTAGCGGGCGCGCGTCACGCGCGCCTAATCGACTCATGCACTACGCCAAACTTGCGCTTGTCACGTCCCGCCGCTTCGCGCCGAAGCCACCAGATAAATGACGACTGCGACAAGAATAGGAATGTCGACGCGGCAACGAGGACGACGCTTATAGTTCCAATCCACCAATCAAACGGTGGTAGTGTGAGGCGATGCGTTTCCACAAGACAGAGCCCGATTGAAATGCCCGCGACGGGGAGCGCCGCGGCTCCCATCTTGTACTTGACGAGCTTGTCAAAGAGACGCTCGAGCTGACGACCCATGTGTTCTAGGTGCGGCCCTTGAGGTCTTGGCCGCGAATAAGCGTAATTGCCACTGTCGTCGCGGCCACCGCTAGAACAATTGAGCTTGCTAGTCTCAGAGGAGCGTCTGCAATAAGCGCGCCCAGGACGAGGCCTGCGACTCCGAAAACCGCTCCGACCAATCCCAATGCGAAGAGATTGATCAAAGCAGACGGATACGGTCCTCTTGCCGATGCAGAATCCATGCTCGACTTCTGATTGCTGCCTGCGTTTCCGCTACCATCTAGAACAATAAGCCGGTAGTCCAACGCCGGTTTCATCACATAGCTGAATACAAGTATAAGCCACGACAACGGTCGGAAACGCTTCTTGAGCGTTACCTCCTTCCGGCCGGGCACGACGCGCAAATCAGATGAATTATTATGATAATTCATTTTTTTGCCGATCACGAACGCAGGCAATTACTATAGCTGAATCGGAACGCAACCTTCAAGTGTATCGTAACTCGACACAGCTTCTGTGTAACAGCAGGGCATTGTCACCCTTTCATCCGCATCAGCCGGCCGCGTTCGCGCTCCCATGAGCGCTTCTTTTCGGTCTCGCGCTTGTCGTGCAGTTTCTTGCCGCGCGCGAGCGCGACCTCGACCTTGGCGCGCCCGCGCTCGTTGAAATAGAGCTTGAGCGGCACCACGGTCATCCCCTCGCGATCAACCGCGCCGGAGAGCTTGTCGATCTCGCGCTGATGCAGCAGCAGCTTGCGCGGACGCTTGGGCGCATGATTGTGGAAAGGGCCGGCCTGGAGATATTCGGGGATATTGGCGTTCACCAGCCATATCTCGCCGTCGCGCGCATCGGCATAGGATTCGGCTATCGTCGCTTTGCCGGCGCGCAAAGACTTCACCTCGCTGCCGGTGAGCGCAATACCGGCC
>DASXOK010000129.1:0-1751 GCA_036494425.1 Pseudolabrys sp. | reverse complement strand
TGGTTGGTGTAGTTCAACGTCGCCTTTGTGATCGTCCAGGCGCGCGGCCAGGAATAATCATGGTCGTCGACCAGGATGCGCATCAGCTCCGCGACCGCGATGGCGGGGTGCGTATCGTTGAGTTGCACCGCCGCGTGCTCGCCGAGACTGTCGAGGCTGCCGAATTCGGCAATATGACGCCGGACTAGGTCCTGCAGAGACGCCGAGGTGAAGAAATACTCCTGACGCAGGCGCAACTCTTGGCCTTCAGGCGTCGCGTCGCTCGGATAGAGCACGTTCGATATTTCTTCGGCGCGTGCGCGGGCTTCGGTCGCACCGGCATAATCATCGCGATGATAGGCCGCGAGCTGGATCGGATCGACCGCGCGCGCCGACCAAAGGCGCAGCGCATTGACATGCCGCCCGCGCCAGCCGGTGATCGGCGTGTCGTAGGCGAGCGCCATCACCTGTTCGGCCGGATACCAGATCGCGCGTGCCGTCGCGTCGTCGCCGCCGAGATATTCGACCGAGCCGCCGAAGCCGATGGTGTAGCGCGGTTCGAAGCGCGCGAATTCCCACGGATTGCCGCGTGCGAGCCAGTCGTCGGGCAATTCGCGCTGCCAGCCGTCATGGAAACGCTGCTCGAACAAGCCCTTCTCGTAACGGATGCCGTAGCCATAAGCGGGGATGCCGAGCGCCGACATGCTGTCCATGAAACAGGCGGCGAGGCGGCCGAGTCCGCCATTGCCGAGCGCCGCGTCCGGTTCCACGTGACGCACGTCGTCGAAGTCGACGCCGAAACTTGCCAGCGCCGCCTTGACCGGCTCGACCAGACGCAGGTTCGTGAGCGTATCGAACAGCAGGCGCCCGATCAGGAATTCGATCGAGAGATAATAAACGCGCTTCTTCTTCAGCCGGCTTGTCTCGGCAATCGTTGCCATCCAGACATCGACGATGCGGTCGCGCACAGCCAACGCGGTCGCGTGATACCAATCGTCATTGGTCGCGGTCTCGGGACGCTTTCCAAGATCGTAAGTCAGCTTCGCGCGGATTGCATCGCGCAGCTCATCGATCTCGCGATCGGAGTGCGCAGACGGTTTGCGTTTAAGTTGCGGCATTGCGGTCATGTGCGGCTATTACGGGCTGACCGTTTACAGGCTCGGACACGCCAAGCCTAGGCTCAAATCGTGGCAGCCGAGTTCCATATGAGTCTCTCCGCGAAATGATGACCTTCCCCCGCGCCATAGACAAATACGCGCTGGTGGAAAAGTCAGACCATGGTGCTAGGCCGCTACACTCTTCAGCGTTACTCCGCACTGCAGCAGTTTTGTGGAGATCAATCGTGCCGTTCGAACAAGACTAACGTTGATTAAAGCACATTCCCGACATTTGTTCCGCAGTGCAACAAATGGAGTGAGGTGCACCGAGGGAACTCGGCAGCACACAAAATATTACAGTGTGCGCCGCGAGATCACACGCCGATGGCAGCTTTGATGCGCCGCGCGCTCAATGGCAATTCGCGGATTCGTTCATCCGTCGCGCTGAAGACAGCGTTGGCGATCGCCGCCGACGTCGGACCCTGGGCGGCTTCGCCCGTGCCGAGGAAGCGTTCATTAGGACGATCGATGATATGGACCTCGACGCTCGTCGGCATCGCCGGAAAACGCAGGATCGGATAACTCGACCAGTCGCGGCTGGTGATTCCGTTGCGGTCGAATGTGACCTCTTCATACAGCGACCAGCTCGCCGACTGCACGATGGCACCCTCGATC
>DASXOK010000128.1:0-2443 GCA_036494425.1 Pseudolabrys sp. | reverse complement strand
AGCCTGCTGTTGGTTCCCGCGCGCCGGCGGCGCTCGTCTTCGCAATGGCGGAAATATTCGGCGACCTCGGGTGAATTCTGATAGGCGGGCTGCGGTCGATGATCCTTGGGCAATACGTAGGTAATTGTCTGATGACCGCGGTCCGAGATCGCGACGTGGAGCTTTCGGCTTGCGTTGAATTCGCTGTAATCTCGGCGGCTGCGGCCGCTCGGGCCCACGCCGACCAGGTCGACAGAGCGATGAGAGATATTGTGGTAGGTATCACCGCTGAAATTCTCCGCCGGGAACTTCCAGTTGCACGGGATGAGCCATTTTTGCACCCCGCCCAGCAGCTCCGCCTGGCCCTCGCGTCCATCCCAGCCATCTAGAATCAGATCAAGGAAGCGGCGGAAGTCGCCAAGGTATTCAAGGAATGGGGGTGCCGAGGGTAATTGCTCAGCTGGGTGGTAGCCCGGCGTAGCAGGAGCTGCCGCCCAATGATGGTTGACGCGGTCACGAGCGGCTCGATTCAAGCTCTGTGTGACGCAGGATATCGACCTCAGCACGCTGAGCCACGCGGGGAAGGATGAACTCATCCTGTCGCTGGTCGACCAATTGGAAGCAGCACTGGCGCGGATCGGTGAGCTTGAGAAGCGTCTGGCGAGGTTCGAGCGCCCAGCCAAGACGCCGGACAATTCCTCGCTGCCGCCGTCGAAAGGGCAAAAACCTGATCGTCCCATGGGGCAGAAGCCGCCGCGCACGGGCCGTCCCGGGTTTGGGCGGACACTGCATCCGAACCCGGATCGCGTGTTCGACGCGAGGCTAACCGCCTGTCCGAAGTGCCAGGCGGCATTTCCGGCGACCTTGCAGACCCCGCAGCAGATCTACGAACGCATCGAGCTGCCGCCGATCAAGCCGGACGTGACGCAGGTACGCCTGTTCGGGGGTCGCTGCGCCTGCTGCGGTGAGCGGGTGAGCGCGGCCGCGCCGGCCGGGCTGGAACCCGGTTCGCCATTCGGTCAGTCGATTGCCGCCTTGGTGGTCTACCTGCACTACACACACGCGATCGGCATGGAACGACTGGCCACGCTGATGGATGAGATCTTCTCGCTCACCCTCAGCGAGGGGGCGATCAGCAACATGCTGGCCCGCGCGCGTGAACCGCTGTTGGTGGCGGCGGCAACGATCCGCGCGACGGTGCTCGCCAGTCCGGTGGTGTGTTCCGATGAGACCTCCGCGCGGGTGAGCGGCAAGAATTGGTGGGAGTGGGTGTTCATCGGCACTCTGGCCGTGCTGCATGTGATCCGCCCCAGCCGTGGCAAGGCAGTGGTTCAGGCACTGTTCGGCGAGATCAGGCCGATGGTCTGGGTGTCTGATATGCTGGGCAGCCAACGGGGCCACGCCGTCGAATGGCAAGTCTGCCTGGCGCATCTGCTGCGCGATGCGACATACGCCATCGAATGCGGCGACACCGCCTTCAGCGCCGCGTTCAAGCGCCTGCTGCTGCGTGCGATCGCCATCGGGCGACGGCGTGACGAGCTGAAGGACAGCACGCTGAGGCAATACCTTGCCGACCTAGATCGCCGGCTCAACCGCATCATGGCAGCTGTTCCAATCGGCGAGCCGGGACGCAAGCTGCGCAAACGCATCGCCGCCAACCGGGCGCATCTGTTCGTCTTCGTCGCCAATCGGCATGTGCCCTATACCAACAACGTCTCCGAGCGGCATCTCCGTCCCAGCGTCATCTTCCGCAAGGTCACCAACGGATTCCGTTGCGAGTGGGGAGCCGAAACTTATGCCGCATTCCGCTCCCTCGTCAGCACCGCAAAGGCCAACCGCGCACCGGTGCTCGACGTGCTGCGCTTCGTGCTCGCCACAAAAATTCCCGAGCAGCTACCGGCCTTACCGGGGTGAGCAATTACCCAGCCCCGGCCGGCTGCACAGCGGTCGCGGGCGGGCCGAGTTCGATGGCCTCGATACCGATCAGATCCCCCTCAGCGAGGAGTACGGCGCGATGGATCGCATTCTCCAATTCGCGCACGTTGCCTCGCCATGAATGCGAGCCGAGCCGCAGCAGCGCCTCGCGCGACAGGGGTCGAAACGGCAGCCCGTTCACCTCTGCGTAGCGACGCAGGAAATGCTCGGCCAATGCCGCGATGTCGCCTGGTCGTTCGCGCAGCGGCGGAATACGGAGCGACACCACGTTCAATCGAAAATACAGATCCTCGCGGAACGTCCCCCTTTGCACTTCGGCCGGCAGATCACGATTGGTGGTTGCGAGTATCCTGACATTCACCTTGACCGGCGCCCCGCCCCCGAGCCTGTCGATCTCTCTCTCCTGTAAGGCGCGTAGCAGCTTGGCTTGCAAGCGCACGTCCATCTCGCTGATCTCATCCAGCAGCAGCGTGCCCCCATGTGCGGCTTCGAACTTACCAATCCTTCGCGCCACGGCACCCGAGAACGC
>DASXOK010000127.1:0-2074 GCA_036494425.1 Pseudolabrys sp. | reverse complement strand
GTCGCCATGCAGGCGCCTTGCGCGAGATATTGCAGCATCGGGTGTGCCGCATCGCCGAGCAGCGTGATGTTGCCCTTGGTCCAGTCCTTCACCGGCTCGCGGTCGCACAGCACCCACATGCGCCAGGTGTCGATGCGCTCGAGCAGGCGCAGCACCTCCGGCACCTGCATCTTGAAGTGCGACCAGAGCAGCTCCTTGCTGCCCTCGGCGTTCCAGCCTTCCTCGTAATGGTCGGAGTGGAATACGGCGACGAGGTTGAAGAGCTCGCCGCGCCGCAGCGGGTAATGGACGAAATGCGTGCGCGGGCCCGCCCACAGCACCACGTCCGGGGTCCACAGGTCGTCGGGCACGTCCTCGCGCTTGAGGACGGCGCGATAGGCGATGTGCCCGGAGACGCGCGGCTTGCCGTCGCCGACGATGCTCTCGCGGATCTTCGACCACATGCCGTCGCAGCCGATCAGCGCCCGGCCGCTGACAGTCTCGCCGTTGTTGAGGGTGACGATGACGTGGTCGCCGTGGTCCTCGTAGGCATCGACCCGGCGGTTGGTCTCGAGCGTGATCAGATTGCTGGTCTGGCAGGCACGCAGGAAGGTGGCGTGGATGTCGGCCCGGTGGGTGACGGCATAGGGCTGGCCACCGAAGCGCTTGGAGAAGGCGTCGTCGAGCGGGATGCGGGTGATGAGCTTGCCGGTGAGTGCGTCGCGCATTTCTTGCGCAGGCGGAACGTGGGCGTCGGCGAGGACGGCGTCCTTGAGGCCTATCTTCTCAAGCACGCGGAAGATGTTCGGGCCGAGCTGGATGCCAGCACCGACCTCTTTGAACTCTGACGACTGCTCGAACAGCCGGATCGGGAAGCCCTTATGGGCGAGCGCATAGGCGGTGATGAGTCCGCCAATGCCGCCGCCGGAGATCAGGAAGGGCGCCGAGCCATTGCCATGAGCCATGGGGTATTTCCTCTGAGATTGAATGGGTTATTTGGTTTGGCTGCACCATAAAACGCGACGCGCCCGGACGCAAAGCACGCCGGGCGCGAGGGAGAGGAAATACATGGCCGTCATGCCGCCGCAGGGCGGCGGCCAATGCCGGAGGAGGCGGCCGCTGTCGTGGCCTACTTCGTCACTTGGCCGCGGATCTCGCCGGCCTTGTTCGTAGCGGTGTGGACGTTGACGTACCACCTGCCGGCCATCAGGTCGGACGCCTGGGCATCGGTCAATGTGGCAGAGCCTTCGAAAGAGCCTTTGTCGGCGCCGGAGATCGGGATCACGACCGCGCCGTTCTTGCCGACCTCGCCGGCGTGGAAGTGGGCCGCGGTGGCTGGGCCGGTCAGGCCGGACACGCTGCCGGTCCAGGACAGCTTCTTGGAGTCCGTGTCGTAGGTCGCGGTCACCGTCCCGCTGCCGTTGCTGCCGGTCGGCGGGACCTCGGCTGAGGCCTTCAGATCAGCCTTGAGGGCGACCATTTCGGCGAACGCTGGCGCGGCGAAGGCGATTGTTGCGGTGCAGGCGAGGGCGGTCAGCGCGGAGCGCATGAATTGCGTCGTCATCTTTGTTCCTCCATGGGGCGTGCGGCTTGGGTGCATTGCCGATGAGCCAACACCACATCCTAACACCTATTCCAACGAGGAGGTGTGACGCCGGAGCCCGGCCATCAAAGCCCGGAACGCAAGACAACGTTAGCGTTGGGCATGGTCCCAACGCCGTACAGATGGACGGGCACAATACAAGCGCGTCCGGCGCTCACGCGTCGGCGGGCTCTTCGATGGGGATGCTGGTGGAGGAGGGCTCGCCACAGGAATCGCACTCCCAGTGGTGCCGGATCTCGCCGCCTTCGACGAACTCCGAGGACACGGGTGCGACCATCCAGTCGCCGCATTGGGGGCAACGCGCGGGGGCGGCGAAAGCGCGGATAGCGGAGAGCTTCGCCGAACTGCACTGAAGCAACATATCTCTGCCTCCTCTTCTCTTTGTTGCCCCGCGAACATGAATATGAGTAGAGGCACATCATGGCGCGGCTGCGACCGAGCAATGAAGCTGCGATGGCTGGACCAATAACTTTTCGTGACAAGATGCCACGT
>DASXOK010000126.1:0-3460 GCA_036494425.1 Pseudolabrys sp. | reverse complement strand
GCAGCTCTACGTGAAGGGCGAGTTCGTCGGCGGCTGCGACATCATCCGCGAGATGTTTCAGGCCGGTGAATTGCAGCAGACGTTGAAGGAAAAAGGCGTCCTCGCCGGAGAGACGGCGTAATAACGCTGCGCCCAACCCCGTCCCCGCGAAAGCGGGGACCCAGCGCAAAATACTCGGCTTTTCACTCGCACCTGGATTCCCGCGTTCGCAGGAATGAGCGGAGCAAGTGGCAACGCGAATAGCGTGCGCCTAGACCGGCACGAACCGGTAGGCGCTGTTCTTCCTCTCGACGATCCCGACGCCCGGATAGGGCAGGTGGTAGCCGATGAGCTTCATGCGGTCGGTGGCGAGCCGGTCGAGCATCTTGCGCCGTGTGGCGATCGCCTGGTCCGGCACGTGGTCGGCGACCGGCTTCCACTCCGGATACTGAAACGAAATCAGTTGGTGCGTCAGCACGTCGCCGCCGACGATCAATCCGTCGCCTCCGGCGAGTGCGAGCGATATATGGCCCTGCGTGTGGCCGGGCGTGCTGATGATGTTGATGCCGGTGACGACGTCGTCGCCCGGCTGGACCATCGTCACCCTCTCTTTGATCGCCGCGTAATTCCGCCGCGCGCCAGTGACGAAGCCCGCTCGCTCCGACGGCAACCCGCGCAGCGCGTCATCGCCATTCCAGAAATTCCATTCCATCGCGGCGACGAAGAATTGTGCGTCCGGTAACATCAGGTCGTCCAGCTCATCGACCGTGCCCCAGAGATGATCGGGATGACCGTGGGTGAAGATCACCTTGGTGATCGTGCCCTTGTCGATGCCGGCCGCGGTGAGGTTGTGCCAGAGTTTGCCGGCGGTGGGCATGAAGCGGTCGCCGGAGCCCATGTCGACGAGGATCAGATCCTGCGGCGTGCGGATCAGCGTGACGTTGGTCGGCGAGTCATATTGCTGTCCGGTGATGCCGGCGTCCTTGACCAGCGCGGCCCATTCCTCCGCCGGCGCCTCGGGCGCCAGGAAGCCGACCGGGAGCACCAGATGGCCGTCGCTCATCACGGTCACATCGAAATCGCCGTGCTTGAACGAGGCGGGCTGCCGCATCGCAAACGCCGGCAACCGGCGTGCGGCCAGTGCTGCGGCCGAGGCGGCAAGCAGCGTCCTTCGACTGATGATGGCCATGGTGAGATCGCCCCTCTCACGCGCGGGATCACCCCGCCTTGGACCCAAATAGCAAATCCCCCGCCTTGGGGGCAGGGGATTGGCCAATCCTTTATTGCCGCGAAACGCGGAACGCGTCAGCGCGAATAATATTCGACCACCAGGTGCGGATTCATCTGGACCGCATAGGGCACGTCCGAGACGACCGGGATGCGGCTGAGCTGGGCGGTCATCTTGCTGGTGTCGACCTCGACGTAGTCCGGCACGTCGCGCTCGGCCAAAGCCTGCGCCTCCAGCACCAGGTTCATCTGCTTCGACTTTTCCTTGATCTCGATGACATCGCCGACCTTCACGCGATAGCTCGGGATGTTCACGCGCCGGCCATTCACCTTGATGTGGCCGTGGTTGATGAATTGGCGCGCGGCGAATACCGTCGGCACGAACTTGGCGCGGAAAATGACCGCGTCCAGGCGGCGCTCGAGCAGGCCGATCATGTGGGCGCCCGAGTCGCCCTTCATGCGGATGGCCTCGTCGTAGATGCCGCGGAACTGCTTTTCGGAGATGTTGCCATAGTAGAAGCGGAGCTTCTGCTTGGCCTTGAGCTGCACGCCGTAGTCGGAGAGCTTGCCCTTGCGGCGCTGGCCGTGCTGGCCGGGGCCGTATTCGCGCCGGTTGACCGGGCTCTTCGGGCGACCCCAGATGTTCTCGCCCATCCGGCGGTCGATCTTGTACTTGGATTCCATGCGCTTGGTCATCGCGTCCTCGCGTTTCAGTGTAACTTTAAGGGTGAGGAACCGCGCTCTCCTCTGTCCCAGGTCTCCCCGGAACCGACAGGTCAGGCCTCGAAAGCGCAAGGCCTAGCCACGAGTCGCGAAACGCCCCATACGGCCAAAAGCCGTGAGGCCGGCGGGTTTTAGGGGGGAAGGGCGCCTGAGTCAAACGCTTTGCGGGCCGGTAGCCCGATAGGTGCGGCGAGCCGCACCTTGCCGGGCGGCGCGTCTCGGGGCAATGTGGCTGCATCAGGCCGGGCCCCTCTGGCAGTCATGTGACTGCGATGTCGGACTGATACGCGGCAAGGGGCCCCCGATGACCCGACTGAACCCTCATCACCACCCATCCCTCAACCGCTGGCGGCGCGTCTGGCGTTCGCGGCCCTCCACGCTCGGCCTAGCGTTCGCAACGGCCGTGCTGGGACCGCTCGTGACCATGAGCCTGCTGCTGCCGCCGCCGGTGGTGTTGCCGGCCTTCGGCGTCTGGTCTCTGGCTTTCGCCGGTCTGATGGCTTTGCTCGCCTGGTCCTGTCCACGGCCGCGCGCGGCCGATGCCGTGAATGCCTGGGACCTTGCCGGGGCCTTCACGTTGATCGGATGCGCGGCGACGATCCTGGGGGAGATCGAATATATGTTGGAGTTCATCTGGCCGCTGTCGCCGAAGGACGAGGCGCATGATTGAGATTGCGCATCTGCTGACACCGCAGGCGCTCACGGCTTTCTTCCAGGTCATCGTCATCGACCTGGTGCTGGCCGGCGACAATGCCGTGGTCATTGGCCTGGCGGCCGCGGGCCTGCCGAAGCAGCAAAGGGGCCGCGCGATCCTGGTCGGCATTCTCGCCGCGACCGTGCTGCGCATCGCCTTCGCCTTCGTCGCCCTTGAACTCCTGGCGATCGTCGGCCTCCTGTTCGCTGGCGGCATCCTGCTGTTGTGGGTGTGCTGGAAGATGTGGCGCGAACTGCGCGGGCCAAACGGGGCGGAGACCGAGGCGGCGCTGAGCGGCGGCGAGTGCCACGTGCCGCAGAAGTCTTTCGCCCAGGCGGCGTGGCAGATCGTGGCGGCCGACGTGTCGATGTCGCTCGACAACGTGCTCGCCGTCGCCGGCGCAGCACGCGAGCATCCGGCGGCGCTGGTCTTCGGCCTCGGCCTGTCGATCGTGCTGATGGGCGTGGCGGCGAGCCTGATCGCGCGGCTGCTCAATAAGCACCGCTGGATCGCCTATGTGGGGCTCGCGATCATCCTCTATGTCGCCTGCGACATGATCTGGCGCGGCTTCTGGGAGCTTCAGCCGCTCGTGGCGAACGCGCTCGGAAGCTAGGGCAACGCCGGAGCGTTTGCCACTTGCTCCGCTCATTCCCGCCCAAGCGGGAATCCAGCGATGCAGCTAGCCGTTTTGCGCTGCGTCCCCGCTTTCGCGCTAGGGCATGCACACATCTGGTGCGACGGATTGACTCACGTCTGGCTCAGGGGATTCCAGAATCGGGAATTCGTGTGATTTGTATTGCGACACCTCGGTTTTGGCAGAGGTGTCGGCATGCTGGC
>DASXOK010000125.1:0-1744 GCA_036494425.1 Pseudolabrys sp. | reverse complement strand
CGCAAGTGCGCAAACACCTTGATGCTACGGCCTGACGGCCGGCCATTAGTTGTAAATTGAGGCTTCGTAGTTGCCCGAACCCATCTCGCTGCGCGGGAAGATACCGTGCTGCTCGATCCACTCGAAGGATTCCTCGAAGGTCTGCTTCGAATACGGCTCGAACACCAGCCGTTCGCCGGGACCCCAGCGCCGGGTGTCCATCTGGTCGTGGAAGCGCTTGGGAAACTCCTTCTTGTAGTAGTGCGTGAAAAGCTCCGGCCGCAGGTCGATATCGCGTTGCGCGCGGCGCAGCGCGCGGAAGACCTTGCGCAGGTCTTCCGGATCGGGATTGCCGTGGATCATGGTGCCGATCATGAAGGTGGTGTCGATCACCTTGCGGAAGCCGAGCTGCTCGGCGAAGTAATACGGGCCGCCGAACACGTTGCACGCCGGCGACTTGCCATCGAGCAGCAGCTCCATGCGCTTGAACAGCATGCCGTCAGCATAGTTCAAGTTGATCTCTTCCGGCTTGAGATAGACTTCCAGCGCCTGCACCGTGGCGTAATGGCTGCCTGACTGGAAGCCGACCGAAACCGGCACGCCGGCGAGGTCCTCCGGCGTCTTCACCGGCGAATCGGCCGGCACAAAGATGCCCGCCGGCGTCACCGAATAGACGTCGGTGTACATGCGGCCGTGGCCGTTCGAGGCCGCGACATTGACCGTCCAGTGGCAGGCGCAGCTCACGCTCGCCTTGCGACCTTCCTCGAAGGACTGATACGCGCCCTTACTGCCCTTGTCGTGGATCTTGCCGTCGGTCGCGCGCATCAGCTCACGGAATTCGTAGTCCAGGCCTTCCTGGCGGAAATAGTCCTTCTCCTCGGCCACCCATTCTTGCAGCCGGAAATGCGGTTCGATGATGAATTTGGCCATGCGTTTTCTCCCTTTGTTATTCGTATGCGTTCAGCAGCAGGAATGCCCCTCTTCGGGGGCTTGTCCGTGCTCGGCGACGCGCCGGGCGCGGATCATCTTCACGTGGTCATTCATCAGCGCGCGCGCGCCGGCCGCATCGCGCAGCTCGATCAGGTCGGCGAGCTTGGTGTGGATCTCGAGGATGTGCACGGCGAGCTTGGGCGTCGCCGTCACGTTGTGGCGCGGCCACGACACGTGCTCGAGCGAGATGAGCTGAACCACGAGCACGCGATTGTGCGACGCCTCGGCGACCGCGAGGTGGAAGTCGCGCGAGAGACGTGTGAACGCATCGAGGTCGTCGATCGCCGCTTCCGCCTCGGCGAGGAGCCGGCGCAGCGTAGCGATGTCTTCGGGCGTCGCGTTCTCGGCGGCGAGCTCGGCACCGAGCGTCTCGATCGCGCGCTGCGCGTCCATGATCTCTGCGGCGCTGACGCCGGTGAGGTCGAGCTGCACCGCCAGCGCCTCGGCGAACAAGCGCGGATTGCCGTGCGCGATGCGCGCGCCGCCGCCTTTGCCCATGCGGATCTCGACGATGCCCAGCGCCTCCAGCGTGCGCAGCGCGTCGCGCGCGACGATGCGGCTGGTGCCGAAGCGAGCCGCGAGGTCCTTCTCGGTGCCGAGGAAATCGCCGGGCTTGAGCGTCTTGGCGAACAGCGCGTCGCGCACGTCGGCGACGATCTGCGCCGAGAGGGAGGACGAACGCCCGGCAAACATGATGCGCGCGGTCAGCCTGCCGCTCATCGTCACCGGTTGCCGTCGCGCCGTCACAGGCATGGCCGCGCCCTCGTGTGCCTGG
>DASXOK010000124.1:0-2101 GCA_036494425.1 Pseudolabrys sp. | reverse complement strand
GTGGCGGTCTCGACGGTGAAGCCCCACCCGGCGCGCAACAGCGAAGGAAACGCCGCGGCGTAGTCCTTGTAATAGGCTTCGATGACGGCGGGATGCGGGATCGACGGATGCAGGTAAATCGGCACGTCGAGCGCTTGGGCGCGCTCGAAGATTGGCCAGAACCGCTTGTCGTCGAGAAACAGGTCGTTCGTGAGCCCGTGCACCATGGCACCTTTGAAGCCCAGTTTGTCGACGCTGCGTTCGAGCTCGTCCGCCGCGGCCGCGGGATCCGGTGTCGGCAAGGCGGCGAAAGCGGCGAATCGGCTGGGATACGCCTGCACTGCGGCGTGCAGCCGATCGTTCGCCAGGCGCGCGAGGCGCACCGCCAGCTCCGGCTCCATCTTCTGCGTCGCCGGCGCGCCATGCGAGAGGACGACGAGATCGATGCCGGCGGCATCCATTTCGCGGATGCGCAAATCGCCAAGATCCTGGTAGCGCGCCTTCAGCGAAGGCCGCACGGCGTCGCCGCCCGTAAAGTGCGCCGCCACGTCGGGATCAATGTAGTGCTCTTCGAGAGCGACGATATAGGGCTTCTGTTGCATGCTCACACGTCAGGTCCGGCCGTGGGTGGAATATCCTGCGCGGACAAAATCAGGATTTCACGAAGGGGCGATAATCGACCTGCCGGAAGAAGCAGTAGGCATAGCCATCGATGTTCTTGCGCATAGCCGAATTCAGGTACGGCTGAAGGATCGGAACGGCGGGCAGATCGGACAGCGCAAGATCGATGCAGTCGCGCCCGGCCGCCGTCGCCTTCGCGATATCGGAGTCGTAGTGCGACGCGTCGATCAGCTCGCGCATGTGCAAATTGTCATATCCCATGGAATCCCACTGCGCCTTCGGGTCGTAATAGAGCCAGCCGAAGTAGAAATATGGATAAGGAAGCCAGCCGCCGAAAATATTGGCGAGCATCGGCAGCTTGCGGCTGATCACTTCGCTGCGCCAATTGGCGCCCGGAATCTTGTTGAGCGTGACACGGATTCCGATCTGCGCGAGTGCGTTCTGGATCAGCGTGCAGAGCGGTTCGCTCGTGACCGCCATCGACATGTCGTAGGACAGCGTCGTGGCGAAGCCGTCGGCGTGGCCCGCTTCGGCCATCAGGCCTTTGGCGCGCGCGATGTCGGTCTTGAACGGAATGCGCTGCGGCCAGTCCGGGGTCGTGACGTGCGGCGGTCCCCCGGCCAGCGAGCCGGCGCGGCCGAAGAAGGCCAAGCGCACGATGTCGTCATAGGGAATTGCGTAGGCGATGGCTTGCCGGACCTTCGGATTGTCGAAGGGCGCCATTTTTAGGTTCAAGCTCAAGTATTGCGCGGTGTTGTCCATCGCGGAGCTGACCGTCTTGATCGCAGCGTTGTTTGCCATGTCTGCGACGTCTTTCGGCGGAATGTCGTAGGAGAAGTCGATATCGCCGCGTTCGAGCAAGGCTCGACGCGTGCCGGCCGAAGGCACAACGCGCGCGATCACCCGTTGCATCTGCGGCTTCTTGCCCAGCGTCCACTCATCGTTGCGGACGAGGACGATTTCCTGGCCAGCGGTGAAGCTCTGCACCTTGTAGGCGCCGCCGCCGGCAACGTTCTGTTTGGTCCACTGCAGCGCGAACGGATCGGCAGCCGTGGCGTGCTTCTTCACCAACTCGGAATTGTAGACGAGGCCGACCGGCGTCCCGATATAGGCCAGCGTGAAATTATCGTGCTTCTGGAAATCGATGCGAAACGTGTGATTGTCAACCGCCACAAACTGCTCCGGGCTCGTGAGCGAGATGGAGTTGAGCTGGAAACGCGGAAATCCGCCAACCGCGAGCGAACGGTCAAAGGAGAATTTCACATCCTTGGCGGTCACCGGTGTGCCGTCGTGAAACTTGGCGTCACGGCGAAGCCGAAACGTCAAGGAAGCTCGCCCAGCGTCCCATTCTTCGGCGAGCTCGGGACGCAACGACTTCGCATCGAGATAGTCGTTGCCGTTCGCGTCCTTCTTCATATCGAAGGCCACGAGGCGGTCATAGCAATTCCAGTTGACTTCCCAGGCCTGCTTGTTCGCGCCGACCACCTGGGTATCAAGGCTG
>DASXOK010000123.1:0-3067 GCA_036494425.1 Pseudolabrys sp. | reverse complement strand
ACCTTGCCGTCGAAGAAGTGGTTGGCGCCGGGCACGACCTTCTGCTCGATGACGATGCCCTTCTGCGTCTTGAGCTTGTCGACCAGCGTGTTGACGTCCTTGTGCGGCACCACGGCATCCTTGTCGCCATGGATGATCAGGCCCGACGAGGGGCAGGGCGCCAGGAACGAGAAGTCGTAGAGGTTGGCCGGCGGGCAGATCGAGATGAAGCCCTCGATCTCCGGGCGGCGCATCAAAAGCTGCATGCCGATCCAGGCTCCGAACGAGAAGCCGGCGATCCAACAGCTCTTGGCCTCCGGATTGATGGTCTGGGCCCAGTCGAGCGCGGCGGCGGCATCCGAGAGTTCCCCGGTACCGTGATCGAACGAGCCCTGGCTGCGGCCGACGCCGCGGAAGTTGAAGCGCAGCGCCGAGAAACCGCGGTGCACAAAGGCGTAATAGAGCTGGTAGATGATCGGGTGGTTCATCGTCCCGCCGAACTGCGGGTGCGGGTGCAGCACGATGGCGATCGGCGCATTCTTCTGCCGCGCCGGATGGTATCGGCCTTCGATCCGACCAGCCGGACCGGTGAAGATGACCTCAGGCATTGTTATCGACCTCGAACCTGGATGGCGCCGTGTCTGGGCGCATCGGGGGTTGGTTGGGTACCTGACGAAACCCCAGACAGGCACCTATTTGGAATTATTCTAATTATATGATTTCCGCTGTTCAGCTTCGCAACACAGGCTATAAAGCAGGCTGCGGCGAATGCGGGCTTCTAACATGACCCCCAGGGCAAAAAGCAAGCTTTTTGCGGGGGCTACCGGCGGACCCATAGCGCGAGAGGGGCACCTGGCCCTGGCACACACGGAATGAGAGAGCGGACTTACCTGGATTGGAATGCGACCGCCCCGCTGCGGCCGGAAGCCCGCGCCGCCATGGTGGCCGCGCTGGATTTTCCCGGCAATGCCTCCTCCGTCCATGCCGAGGGCCGCGCCGCGCGCCAGTTGATCGAGGCGGCGCGGGCGCAGGTCGCGGCCCTTGTCGGCGCCGAGCCCAAGAACGTCACCTTCACCAGTGGGGCCACCGAGGCCAACATGCTGGCGCTGACGCCGGCGTTGGAGGTGGGCGGCCGGAAGGCGCCGCGCGACCGCCTGTTTGTCTCCGCCATCGAGCACCCGTCGGTCCGCAGCGGCGGGCGATTCCCAGCCGATCAGGTGGAGGAACTGCCGGTGACAGCCGACGGCGTGCTCGATCTCGCCGCGCTCGAAAGGATGATCGCCGGCGCCGAACGCGCCCTGGTCTCCGTAATGCTCGCCAATAACGAGACCGGCGTGATCCAGCCGATCCGCGCCATCGCCGATATTGTGCACGCCGCCAACGGCCTGCTGCACGTCGATGCCGTGCAGGGCGCCGGCCGCATCGCCTGCTATACGGCCGCTCTCGGCGCCGATCTCCTGAGCCTGTCCTCGCACAAGATCGGCGGGCCCCAGGGGGCCGGCGTCCTCGTGGTCCGCAGCGACATTCACATCACCGAGCCGTTGATTCGCGGCGGCGGCCAGGAGCGCTCACTGCGCGCGGGAACCGAGAACGTCGCCGCCATCACCGGATTCGGCGCCGCAGCGGCCGCCGCGAGCTCGGCGCGTGAGAAGGACGCCTCCCGCATGGCCGCCTTGCGCGACCGCCTGGAGGCGGACGTCGCCCGGGCGACACCCCAGGCCGTGATCTTCGGGCAGGGCGCGCCCCGGCTCCCCAACACCAGCTTGGTCGCGGTTCCCGGCATGAAGGCCGAAACGGCCGTAATCTCTTTCGATCTCAATGGGGTAGCGGTATCTTCTGGCGCGGCCTGCTCGTCCGGAAAGGTGCAGGCCTCGCACGTGCTTGCTGCCATGGGCGTGGAACCCGAACTCGCCCGCGGTGCGGTGCGCATCAGCCTGGGCTGGAGTACCAATGAATGTGATCTCGACAGATTCCAACAAGCTTGGATCAGAGTGCTGTCGTCATTACGTAAGACTCGTGCCAATGAGGGCCTGGCCGCCTGAATTGGCGTCATCAAGGAATGCTCGCGACGCGATAGCGAACCGACCATAACCGACAAATCCAACCCGCGGTCCTTGCCACCGTGAGCGGAGGGAAAAATGCCGGCCGTACAAGAGACCGTCGATCAGGTCCGCCTCATCGACGTCGACCAATATAAATACGGGTTCGTCACCGACATCGAATCCGAAAAGGCCCCCAAGGGACTGTCGGAAGATACCATCCGTTTCATATCGGCCAAGAAGGACGAGCCCGCCTGGATGCTCGAGTGGCGGCTTGAGGCTTTCCGCCGCTGGCTGACCATGCGTGAGCCGACCTGGTCACGCGTGCATTATCCCAAGATCGATTATCAGGACCTCTATTACTATTCGGCGCCGAAGAGAAAGGCGCTGGCCTCGCTCGATGAGGTCGATCCGGAAATTCTGGCGACCTACGAGAAGCTCGGCATCCCGCTCAAGGAGCAGGAGATCCTCGCCGGCGTGCGCAAGCAGGGCGAGCCTTCCGCGCTCGACGACGATGCGACCGGGGGCGACAGCCGCCCAGGCCGGGTCGCGGTCGATGCCGTGTTCGATTCAGTCTCGGTAGCCACGACCTTCAAGGAAGAGCTCAAGAAGGCCGGCGTGATCTTCATGCCGATCTCGGAAGCGATCCGCGAGCATCCGGAGTTGGTGAAGAAGTATATCGGCTCGGTTGTGCCGACCTCGGACAATTTCTTCGCGACGCTGAATTCGGCCGTGTTCTCCGATGGCTCGTTCGTCTACGTGCCGCCGGGCGTGCGCTGCCCGATGGAGCTCTCGACCTATTTCCGCATCAACGAGGCGAACACCGGCCAGTTCGAGCGCACGCTGATCATCGCCGACAAGGGCGCCTACGTCAGCTACCTCGAAGGCTGCACCGCGCCGATGCGCGACGAGAACCAGCTTCATGCCGCCGTGGTCGAGCTGGTCGCGCTCGACGACGCCGAGATCAAATATTCGACGGTGCAGAACTGGTACCCCGGCGACGCCGAGGGCAAGGGCGGCATCTTCAACTTCGTCACCAAGCGCGGCGA
>DASXOK010000122.1:0-13137 GCA_036494425.1 Pseudolabrys sp. | reverse complement strand
CGTAGCGGCTGAAGCTGACGAGCCAGATGCCGTCGTCGACTTCCCTGATGCCCAGGCGCTGGCCTGCGAGCACGGTGGAGATGTTGATCTTCTTGCGATGCAGGCAGATGCGGCCGCAGGCGGTGACGAGAATGTCGCGGTCGTGGAACGGATAGGTCAGCTCGGGCAGGCCGTCATAGCGGCGTGGTGAGGCCGCGTAGAGCTCGGCGGGATACTTCATGGCGAGCGCCTCGTGCGGCCGCTCAGTGTTGAATTCCTGCACGAAGGCGTCGAAGCGGCCCTGCTGCTGCAGGCTGTTCATGCCGGGCGGCCGTGTGGCTTCCTTCTTCAAGGTCAGGTGCATGCGTTCGTGGCGGCCGTTCTGCTGCGGCCGGCCGGGCTTGATGCGCTCGATCGCGATGCCGAGGCGGAGCCACCAGACGGAGAGCTTCGAGAGGTTGAATAAGGCATTGGGGCTGGCGAACGGCACGCCGTTGTCGGAGCGAATGGCGTTGGGCAGTCCGCGCTCGGCGAACAGCCGCTCGAAGGCGGTAAAAGCCAGGTCTTCCCGGGTCGATTCCAGCGCCTCGCACATCAGCAAAAAGCGCGAGGCCTGGTCGGTGACGGTGAGCGGATAGCAGTAGCGCCCGTTGCCGAGCTTGAACTCGCCCTTGTAGTCGGCGCACCACAGATCATTGGGCGCGGCGCCTTGCGACAGCGGTGTGCCGCGCGCCCGGTGGCGCGGCCCGCCGCCGCGCTTGACCAGGCCGTGGCGGTCGAGCGCGGCATGGATGGTGCTCTTGGCTGGAACCCGGACGTCGCCATCGCGCCGCCGGACCAGGAGTTCACGGATCTTGCCGGCGCCCCAGTGCGGCTTCTCGCCCTTGAGCCGGACGATCAGGCTCTCGATCTGCTGCGGCAGTTGGTTGGCATAGCGCACCGGCCGGCGCGAGCGGTCGGTCAAGGCCTCGAGCCCGTGCTCCTTGTAGCGGTCGAAAATCTTGTACCCGGTCTTCCGCGAGATGCCGAACTCCCGGCACATGTCCGTCATGCTCTCGCCGTCCAGCAGGCGGGCAACGAAGCGCAGGCGCTCCTCCATCACCGAACTCGCTTTCCACGGCATCAACACCTCCCGCCAAAAGCGAAAAGTGTTACCCATGTGTCCGGTACGAAGTGTCACCTATGTCTCGGGCCGCTCACCCTTTCCAACTCACAGAAACTTCGTCGCTTTTGGCCGCGCGCCACCATGCGCGGCGGGGTACAGAATTTGCATGCCTGAAGGCGCAACGCGTTCTTTCAGGAGTTCCTCATGAGCGGTCTTGGCGGTCTCAACAAGGCGCCCGATGGCGTCGTCATCGGCCTGGTGCAACTGCAAAACCCTGTCGTGGTGACCAAGGACGACCTCGCCAGGCAGACCGAGACGATCTGCGTCATGGTCGCCAAGGCGCGCCGCAATTTGCCGACCATGGATCTTGTTGTGTTCCCCGAATACGCGCTGCACGGCCTGTCCATGGACACTAACCCGGACATCATGTGCACGCTCGACGGCCCCGAAGTCGCGGCCTTCAAGAAGGCCTGCGTCGACAACAATATCTGGGGCTGCTTCTCGATCATGGAGCTCAATCCCGGCCGCATGCCCTTCAACTCCGGCATCATCATCGACGACCGGGGCAAACTGCGGCTTTATTACCGCAAGATGCATCCCTGGATTCCGGTCGAGCCCTGGGAGCCCGGCGATATCGGCATTCCGGTCTGCGACGGGCCGAACGGCTCGAAGTTGGCGCTCATCATCTGCCACGACGGCATGTTCCCCGAGATGGCGCGTGAGGCGGCCTACAAAGGCGCCAACGTCATGCTGCGCACCGCCGGCTACACCGCGCCGATCAAGCCGATGTGGCACGTCACCAATCAGGCCAACGCCTTCTGCAATCTGATGTACACCGCGAGCGTCTGCCTCTGCGGCGACGACGGCTCGTTCAATTCGATGGGCGAGGGGATGATCGTCAACTATGACGGCATGCCGCTGGTCACCGGCAACAACAAGCCGGACGAGATCATCACCGGCGAGGTGCGTCCGCGGTTATGCGACGAGGCGCGCAACAATTGGGGCGTGGAGAACAACATCTATCAGTTCGGCCACCGCGGCTATGTCGCCGTCAAGGGCGGCGCGCAGGATTGCCCCTACACCTACATGCAGGACCTGATGGCCGGGCAATATCGCCTGCCATGGGAGGACACGGTGAAGATCACTGACGGCACGAGCTGTGGCTTTCCGGTCCCGGCGCGCCTCTACAGCCCGGAGGGCGCGGCACCAAAGCCGGTGCGCAAGCGCGCGTAATGTTGGCGCAAAGATAAAGCCGCGCGATCGCGCGGTGTCGTTAACGATTATTAACCAAATTGAGCTAACCCAGCGAACTCCTCGGTAAAGCGGGTGTTCATGCTGGGTCGGCTTGTTCTGTTGGTTGGTTTGTTGGTGCCGTCAGGCGCTGCCGTTGCAGCCGCCTTGCCGCCGATCGTCGCCAGCGCGGATAATGCCGTGCCGGAATGCGTCAAGCCCGCCGCGCTGATGCAATTCGTGGCCGAGCGCAATGCCACGCATAGTCCGCCGCGCCAGGCCGATCCGCGTTTTGCCGAGGTCGCAAGCCTCTACCAGCGGATCGGCACTTGCGTCGCTCGCGCGCCGGATAAATGCGTCGGAGTGCGCTGGGATTTCGCGTTCTTCCAGATGCTGATCGAGACGAATTATCTCAGCTTCCGCCGGCCCGATGGCATGCCGGGCGGCGTGCCGGCGAGCGACAACAATTTCGCCGGTGTCGGCGCCACGGTGGTGGGCAAGCCCGGTGAGCACTTCAAGGACGTGCCGACCGGTGTGCTTGCGCACTTGCAGCATGTTTTGATGTATTCGACCACACACATCCCCGAGCCGGTAGCGAAGCGCACGCGTCAAGTGCAGGATGACGTGCAGGCAATCATGCGCCGTCTGCATCGGCCGGTGACTTTCGCGGACCTTGCGCGGCAATGGACCGGCACCAACAAGAACACTTACGGCCGTGAAATGCAGCGCATGGCCGAGAACTATGCGAGCCGATACTGCGGTTCGCAGCAATTCAGCGCGAAGAAGACACAACATCGCCACCCGCACTGATCGCGTCGGCACGCCAGTGCACACAGCCGCGTGATTGCCGGAACTCTGCCGAAGTCCATTGCGTTGCCAGGGCGGACCGAAAACCGGAGGCAACACAATGCCGCTGTTCTTTTATTTGCCGATGATCATCTGGATGGGATTGTTCGGAGTGGCGCACGACGATACGCTCGTTCCGGTCAAGGTGAAGTCCAAGCGCTAGCGCGATCCGAGCCGATTTCCGAATCCGGCGGCATCAAGCCGCCGCCTTCGCGACCTCGCTGATCCGCACATCCTTCAACAGCCGCTTCACGTCTCCTTCTTGGCATAGCTCCGTGCCGGGGCTGAGCGCGGCCGCCGACGCAGCGGCCACCGCAACGCGGAACGCGTGCTCGAGCGGCTTGCCCGCCGCCAGCGTGGCGACAAGGCCACCGAGGAAGCTGTCACCGGCGCCCACCGTGCTGACAGCCTCGATCGCCATCGGCTCAGCACGCCAAGCGTGATCGCCGCTGACCAACAAAGCACCGTCTTCGCCAAGCGTGAGCGCAACGATTTCAGTGCGCTTGTCGGCGATAAGAGCGCGGCAAGCGGCGATGCGCTCGTCGTTGCTTTCCAGCGGCGACGCGGAGAACTCAATCAACTCGACCAGATTTGGCTTGATCAGCGTCACGCCCTCGTCGAGCGCCGCTTCGAGCGCGCAGCCCGATGTGTCGATAGCGACCTTAGCGCCCAGCGCCTTGGCGCGCCGCGCCACCTGCGCAAAGAAATCGTCGGGAACGCCCGGCGGAACGCTGCCGCTTGCCACGACGTAATGTGGCTTTTCCGGCAACGACGTGAGCGCATTGAGACATGCTTCCCACTCGGCGCGATGCAATGTCGAGCCGGGCAGCACGAAGCGAAATTGCTCGCCGGTCTCCTCTTCGAACGCGGTGAAATTCTCCCGTGTCTCCACATGCGACGGCGTAACAACACTGGCGATGCCTTCGCGATCGACCAGCTTGTGCAGCAGTTTGCCGATGGTACCGCCGGTCGGATAGATCGCGGTCACGTCGGCTCCGAGCCTGTATGCGGCCCGCGCCACATTGATGCCGCCACCGCCGGGATCGCGCTTGGGCGGCGAGCAGCGCAATTTCCGCGTCGGCTCGACGCGGTTGACATTTACGAAAATGTCGACCGCTGGATTTATAGTGAGGGTGACGATGTCCGGCACGGTCTGGCTTCCACTTCCGATGTCGCACAAAAAGCTTTGATCCCAAAATAGGTAATATTCTGTCCCTGTCCTGCCACCCCGTCGTGGATTTCACGCAATACCTGCGTAGAAGCGGCGCAACATGGAACCCAACGCCGTGTTCCGTGTGACCGTTCCACCGATTTGTGTTTTGATCGCGCGGCGGCCCGCTTCTGGGCCGCGATGAGGCCGGAATGATCGACCCGCTTTACTCGCTCTCGGGATTCTTCGTCGGTTTGCTTGTCGGAATGACCGGCGTCGGCGGTGGCGCGCTCATGACGCCATTGCTGATTCTGCTGTTCGGTGTGCATCCGGCGACGGCGGTCGGCACCGATCTGCTTTATGCGGCCGCCACCAAGACCGGCGGCAGCCTGGTGCACGGACTCGCGCGCAGTATCGACTGGCGCGTGGTACGCCGGCTGGCGACGGGTAGCATCCCGGCCACTGTGGTGACGCTTGCGGTGCTGTCGCATTTCAATCTCAATGGCGAGGCTGCCCGCGACCTGATCACGCTCGTGCTCAGCTTCGCGCTCTTCTTGACGGCGATCGCATTGGTGTTCGGCGATTCGCTGGTGCGGCTCTATCGCGCGCGCGTGACCGATATCGAACCCGACCGCACTGCGCTCAACACCGTCCTCGTCGGCGCGATGCTCGGCTTATTGGTATCGATCTCGTCGGTCGGTGCGGGCGCCATCGGCGTGGTCGCCCTGGTGCTGCTCTATCCGCGCCTGCCGATCGCGAGAATCGTCGGTTCGGACATCGCCCACGCCGTTCCGCTGACGTTGATCGCCGGCATCGGCCATTGGATGATGGGCTCGGTCGATTGGCACATTATAGTCTCGCTGCTCGCCGGTTCGCTGCCCGGCATCTTCATCGGCAGCTATTCGGCCGTCCGCGTGCCCGAACGCGCGTTGCGGCTTGTGCTTGCCGCAACGCTGTTCGTGGTGGCGAGCCGTATGGTCTACGAGCACGCCACCGAGCCTTCGTCGATCATCGCCGCCTTCTCACGCCGGGCGGCACCGTAAGTACGCGCCTTACGGACGGACGAGGTGCTCATCCGACGCGCGGCGCATGCGCTCTGCTTCTTGCCGGGCCATCTCGAAAATCACCGCCAGCGAGTCCCAGCCGTTCTTGAAAGCGATTTCTGACAACTCCTGGCTCATTTTTTCGAGATAGTCGCGCGTGCCATGCCGAAGCATCGCCGCTTCGTCCGCGACGAAGGCGGGAGCACAATCTTGAAGCCGGCTCATGCGGCGGCCAATTGCCTGACGCTGCTTTCTTCGAGCACCGACTCGGTGATACCGGCCGCCTTGCGCAGATTGATCAGCATCCGATCGCTGATCTCGAAGAGTGCAGCATAGCCCATGATGTCGCCGAGGCGCGCCGGCTTGCCGATCAACTCTGCGGCGCAATTCGCGCGCTTGAGAATGCGCGCGAACATTGCGTCATAGACCGAGACGACTTCCGTCAGGCCGGCGAGCAGGCCGACCTCGACGATGCCGATCAAGAGTTCGCCGGTCGTCCGGTTCAGCAGGTTGTCCGAACGCTCGGACGCCGCCTCCTGATCGACGGAGAAGCGTGACGACTCCCAGATGGTTGCGCTCTCGATGCGCATGTCGCCCGGAAGTAGCTCTGGGAAGACATCGGCCAGCATGTTCGGACCGGTCGTCGGCAACAGGCGCAGCGAACCGCGCACATTGCCATCGTCAGCGATTGACAGGAGATAGAGCGGATTGAGGGCGTCGAATTCGTCGATCTCCCAACTGCGCAAGGTCTTTACTTGCCAGTGCAACCGATCGTAGAACGTGCGCTTGCGGATTTCGTGCATCTGCGCGATTTCCCGCGGAAATTGTGCGCGCTGCGAGCCTGAGACAAGGCGGATCATGGAACACTCCTATGTTGGCGTGCTCCGAGCTTTTTGCCGCGCCTGCGAAGACTCAATATGTCAAAATTGACAAGGCAACGTATGAGTCACGCTGTCGCCCGAATTCGATGCAGTCAGCAGCTCTCGATGATTCCAAGTGCGACTGCTTTCGCCACGGCTTGCGTCTTGTTCAGACACTCGAGCTTATGTCTGGCGACATCCAGATAGAGCCTAACGGCTCGCTCGCTGACCTTGAGGATCTGCGACGTTTCCCAAATCGTCTTGCCGCTCGCCGCCCATTGCAAGCATTCCTTCTCGCGCGGCGACAGCAGAGCTTCATAGTGCGGGATTTGCCCGCCTTCGACACGAATGACCATCTGATGGAAGTAATGCGCGAGCAGTTGCAAGTCACGCATCGACTCTTTTTTCAGATCGGCCCATTCGTTATCAGGTAAATCACTGTTTACCGAAAAGAGCGCAACTTCAGGACCACGTCCCCGGATCGGAATCGTCAGTCCTTGCCGTCCGAGCCCGAATTCCGTGGCTTCACCGAAGACGCGCCGGATCTGCGGTTGCGAATAATCGAATGTACGCCAGTCGATCGGCAGCAAGCCTGTGAGGCCGAGCCGCACCACCGGATCGACGTCGACATAGGCGGAGTGTTCGTAATGCCTGCACCAATCGGACGTGTACGTCGCCGAATAGAACGGCGCCGTTCTACCGACGCGCGGAATGTTGATGCCGAGATAGGCAACGTGCTTGAGACCGTACTTCTCCGCCGCCGACAGCAATACGCTGCTGCCTTCCTCGAAGTGCGTTACGCTATCGAGCTTTGGTGCCAGGGTTTCAAAGAGTCGGTCGAGCATGCGGTATCATAACGCCGATTCGTATTCGTAAACCATTTGGAACCGTCATCGATTGCATTTTCGCCGCATTTTGACCTCGATTTTCAACCCGGAATAGAGAGTATACGGATGACTACACAACTGTGACGCGCGCTAGTTCCGTGGCGCGAGCGTATGTTGCGCCGGTCGCGTGTTTGCGCACAGTCATGTCATCGCCTCCGGCACGATGCGCGAATTGACAACTGTACGCAAAGCCTCACATCAGCAGAATGACAACGCGACAGCGTCGCTTGAGCGACTTCAACATAACGCCGCCGCCGGTGGATCGGCCACTGCAAGTCCTCTGCGAAGACCACAACGGCACTTATCTGCTGCCTTACCCCTGCCAATGGACGGATGGTGCGTGGCACAACTGTGCCAGCAACGAACTCATCGCCGTCGACGTCGTTGGCTGGCGCGAGTTATCATCCGCCGGTGGCAATCACCGCGGTTCTGCCAAGTGAGCAAAACGGGGTAGGGGGAGAAACGCGATGAAAAACGACCGCCCGCGGCGGAGTGGGGACCCTTTCAAGGCCGCGGAAGCCGCATTCAAGGCGGCAACGACCAAGCCGATCGAAGGTCCAGTGAAGACGCCGTCGGTTCCTGGCGTGAAAGAGATGGTTTCGCTGCGGATCGATAAGGACGTCCTGGAATACTTTCAGGAGGACGGCCCCGGTTGGCAGGACCGGATCAACGATGCGCTACGAAAGGCGGCAGGGAAATCGTAGTGTCAGTTTAACGGGCTGAAGCTTTTCTCTGGGCCGTGGCGCGTGCGTCACGGCCCAGGCTGATTCGAACTTAATCCACAGGCGCTGACGTGAGCGCGGGCGCGAAGTTTTCGCGTGCGTGGCGGTTGGAGATCGCTATAGTGTTGGGGCCCTCCACAAGTTCGACACGCCCTTGCCACACAAGCTCACGCGCCGCGCCTTCGTCGCAGGTCTCCCCCTCGTAGCCGCCGGCTGTTCTATGGACCCGGGTGGCTTTAACGGCTGGTCGCCCGGTCTCGGCGGCTTCGGCCGCTATGGCACCGTCCAGGATGGCGGCAACGTGATTCCCGCGCTCGATCTGACGACGATCGACCAAAGTCTGCTGCGCACGGCGGTTCCATGGCATGGTCCTCAGCGCGCGGGCAGCATCGTCGTGGTGATCCCGGAACGTCGCGTCTATCTGGCCATGGGCGAGGGGCGGGCGTTGCGCTACGCCTGCGGCGTCGGGCGGGCCGAGGCGCTGAATTTCCGCGGCACCGCAATTATCGGCCGCAAAGAGAAGTGGCCACACTGGACGCCGACCGCGCACATGATCGCGGCAATGCCCCGCTACCGTGCTTACGCCGGCGGCATGGGTGGTGGCATCGATAACCCGCTTGGGGCGCGTGCGCTCTACCTTTATCGCGACGGCCACGACACGTATTTCCGTCTGCACGGTACGACCGAGCCAGGAACCATTGGCACGGCCGTCTCCAGCGGCTGCATCCGGCTGTTCAATCAGGACATCATCGATCTGTACGATCGTGTGCCGGTCGGCACGCAGGTCACGGTGGTGCAGGCCTAACCGCCGGCTGAACTCCTACCGTTCCGACACGCGCAGACGCGCTTTATGCCGGCGCGCCGCGAATTGCAGCGCGCCCCGCCCATGGTGGCCCGGCCTGGCTTCCGCTGTCCGTTCCCTGCCGGCCTTCACGGCCGCAACCTTGCGGCCTGGGCGCGCTTTTGCCTCCAGCCTGACCGGCTCCGCACGGCCCGGCAGGCGGGTGGGCGGCATCGGAATATGCTCCGGCCCATCCCAAGCCATCAAACCGGCCTTTTCCTGACAGGGGGCATGGCGCGGCAGGCGCATTTCCGGGCTACCCGCCTCGGCGACCTTCCAGGTTTCCGCTGGACGTCCTGTGATCGTCTTCACGTAGCCCTGCGTCTCCTGCGGCAGCGGGCCCTTCTTCGCCAGCCAATCCTGAATGCGTTTGGGTCCGGCATTGTATGCCGCCGCGGCGAGGCCGAGATTGCCGAACTGCTGAAACAGATTGCGCAACAGGCGGGCGGAGGCCGGTATAGCCTGGAGTGGATCGAAGGGATTGTGCACGCCCATGTCCGCCGAGGTTTCGGGCATGAACTGGGCGATGCCTTCGGCTCCAGCGCTGCTCACCACTTCCGGCTTGAAGCGGCTCTCCTGGAATAAAAGGCGGATAAAAAACGGTGTCGGCAAATCGTTCGACCGCGCTGCCTCGACCAGCGTGTCGCATATCTCCCGCGGCGAGCGATGCACCACCGGCTTCGGCACCGACGGGAGTGGAGGCGGCAGGGCCCGCGGCGCAACGACCGAGTCAGCATCGGCCTGTGGGGGGATATCGATAGGTGCGTCGGGTATCATCGCAACCGCGATCGGACCGGCGTCGGGACCTGGAACGTCGTTTCGAACGTCGGCCTGTGCTGGTGTCGATTGCGTCGGCCTGTCCGCGTCCTTGGCCCCTGTGAAGTGGTCCAGTGCCAGCTTCGGATCGAAAGCAGTCGAACTCGACCACGTCAACAGGCACAGGCAGGCGGGCACGAACAAATGCCGCATCCACACATCCTCGTAGCGCCGCATCCTGCGGCGACAAATTGTATGTCGAAGGAGAAGTCCCCTTTGCTCGCTGCAACCTCTCGTCCGCCATCGGGTCGGTTTTTTGAAAGACTTGCGGAGAGATTGCGGCGCGCGCGCCTTGCAACCGCCGCAGTTCCGGTTCCTCCATACCGCTTACGCGTCGCGGATCGGCGTTTGAGCCCTTATAACTGCGGTGTACCGCGACTTACCGGATCTAAGACGATAACGAGGATGAACATTTACGTTCAGGAGAGGGGCCGTGCTTTGGCCAGGCTGCATTTCCTGCTGTTTGCAGCGCTTGGCTGCTGTGCCGACGGCGTGGCCCATGGCGGCACGACGCTCGTCGCGCACTACGGCATCTCGATGATCGATGTGCCTTTCGGGCAGATCGTCTGGACCGTGGACATCGGCGAGCGCGCCTATCGTGCGTCGACCCGCGGCAAGGCCAGCGGCCCTCTCAGCGTGTTGGTGAAAGGCGACGGTTCTGTTGTCGCGCGGGGCGTGATGGACCATGGCCGCCCGATGCCGGAGACCTACACATCGAGTATCACCGATGACGACGGCCTCGCCAGCGTGGGCATGGCGCTTGACCATGGCACTGTGGCCGCGCTGGAGATCAAGGCGCCGCCACCGCCGGACGATCTCATGCCGGTGCGCGAGGCCGACCGGCATGGTGTGAGTGATCCGTTGAGCGCGATGCTGATCCCGGCCCCGCCTGGCCAGGACGTCCTGGCGCCGCAAAGCTGCAACCGTGTTCTTGCGATCTTCGATGGTCAGCGCCGCTATGACTTGGTGTTGAGTTATCTCCGGCGTGATCGCCTCGCGGTGAAGCGCGGCTATGTCGGGCCGGTGCTTGTGTGCCGGCTTACGCTACAGCCGATCGCCGGCTATCGCGCGAAGAGCCTGCTCGTCAAATACGTCGCCGGCCGCAAGGATATGGAACTGTGGTTCGCACCGCTTGGCGGCGTGCAGATCATGGCGCCGGTGCGCATCCTGATGCCGACCATCATCGGCACACTTGAGATTGTCGCCGATCAGTTCGAGGCGACGTCCACGCCGGACGCCCCAGCGGAGCTGCCGAAGGAAGTGAAGCCGTAGGGCTTGTCAGGCCCCGAGCCGCCGGCGGTTGGCGCGCACACGTTTGCGATACGGCGTGTAGGCTCGCTTCGCGGCCGTTTGCATGGTCGCGCCTTTGGCCAGTGCGGTCATTGCGGCAATTTGTGCTTCGCCGAGAGCTGACGCCTTTTCAAGGATCATACGCTGGGCCTCGGTGGCCGCGCGCGCATCGCCGGACGCGAGGCGCATCAGTCTAAGGGCGATCACACGCTGAACGTCCGCACCAAAGCGCGCTGCTTCGAACCACTGATTCATGATGCCAAACACAGCTCGCTCCATTCGCCCCGGCTCCTGACAACAGATGGATCGTCTAGCGGTTCCAGCGGCCAGGCGGCGGTATTGTCCTCGCGTAAAAGAAAAACCGGCCGCGCCCCCCTATTGCGCAGCCGGTTTACCGATTGCCGGAAGGCTTTAGTTGCCTTCAATCGTCTTGATGACGCTCGACATCGGGCGCGCTTCATCCAGCCCGCCGCCCATTTCCTTCAACACCACGTCTACATACTCTTTCTTCGGTTCAATCGGCGTCTTGCCGACGACCTGCACGACTTTGTACCCGCCTTCCTTCAGCTTCTTGAGAAGCTCCGGCGCCGCGGCGGCGGTCGCCTGTTGGAAGTCGTGCATCAAAATGATGCCTTTGCCGTTCTTTTCGAGCTTCTTCATCACCGAAGCGATGACCTGCTCGGGCTTGCGCATCTTGAAGTCGAACGAGTCGAGGTCGGTGGAGAAGATGGCGACGTTGCGCTCGCCGAGATACTTCACCATCTCGGGCGGGTGGCGCAGCGCCGGGAAGCGGAAGAATGGGCCGACAGGTTTGTTGCCGAGCGCGATGCTGACCGCCGCGATGCCCTTCTCGATTTCGTCCGTTGCCTCTTCCGGCTTCAGCCGCGACAGATCCTTGTGCGACCACGTATGCGAGCCGACGGTGTGGCCGGCGGCCGCGACCTGCTTGAGGATCTCGGGATGCCAGCCGGCGTGTTTGCCGATCGGGAAGAACAGCGCCTTGGTGCACTGCTCGGCCAATGCCTTGAGCACGGCCGGCGTATGGCCCGGCCACGGACCATCGTCGAAGGTCAGAACGACTTCGTGGTCGCGCAGGAAGTCATAAGCCTTGAAGTGCTCGAAGCCGAAGCCGGGGCCGCCCGTCGTGTCGATCTCGACCACGCGTGTGACGCCGAGCGCATTCGGGTTTTCGCATTTTGTCTGAGTGGCAGCCGGGGCCGCTGCCGGCGCCTGTGCATTCTGAGCCCAGGCCGTTCCCCCTACGACCAACAGCGAGACCGTGACGGCTGTCGCCAAAACGATACGCATAACGTTCTCCATCCCCGTCCTAAGTGCTTATACTGCATACGGTTGTTTTATTCATCCAGACTTTAACCTTTTGAGTCAACGCAAGTCCCGAAAAGGCCGAAAATCGGGCCGACTGCTTGGTAACATGGTAAACGCGGGCGACTGAGGCCCGCGCAAACAGGACGCATTGCCTGCATGCCCAATCGGTTTTATGTGCAAGGTCAGGGGCTTCGGAGGTTTCGCAATGCCGACGGTGGTATCCACGGCTATCGTGTTGCGCCCACTCGTGTTAGCCGGGCTCGCGGGCGGTATGGCGGTGCTGGCGACACTCAGTCTGTGGGCTTGGTACGGCACCGCGATGTTCTTTGAGACCGTGCGGGCCGGCTGGGCCGCATGCTTCTGATGGCGGCAAAAAGGTCCTAGAAAAGATGACGGCGCGCGCCTCGCATATCGCCCTTGTTTCGTCGGCCTTCCTGGCGGGCCTCGCGATCTTCCTAGGCGTTTTCCTCTTCGCCACCGGCCAGATGGGCACCGGCGCGCCGGGGGCTTCGGCGATCGGCGGTCCCTTCAAGCTGATCGACCAGAACGGTAAGCCGGTCACAGATGAGGATATCAAGGGCCGGCCCTCTCTGGTTTTCTTCGGCTACACACATTGCCCCGACGTCTGCCCGACCACCCTGTTCGAGATGTCGGAGGTGATGCGCGCGCTCGGGCCCGATGCGGACCGGATCAACGCCTTGTTCATAACCGTCGATCCCGAACGCGACACTGCCGCGGCGATGAAGGACTACCTCTCGAGCTTTGATCCCCATCTGCGCGGCGCCACCGGCGACCAGAAGTCGATCGAGGCGGTGGAGAAGGGCTATCGCGTCTACGCCAAGAAGGTGCCGACCGGCACTGGCGGCGACTACAGCATGGATCACACCGCGCTGGTCTACCTGATGGACAAGCAGGGCCGTTTCGTTGCGCCATTCAAGCTCGATCGCAAGCCTGACGAGGCGGCCGCCGAGCTGCGGCGCTATCTTTGAGGTGGCGGCACCGACTGCGAGACCACACGTATTCCAGCGGCTAGTTGTTTTTT
>DASXOK010000121.1:0-3210 GCA_036494425.1 Pseudolabrys sp. | reverse complement strand
CGGCCACAAGCTCACGATCACCTGGGCGACCGCCGCCGTGCTGGTGAAGCGCGTGCAGGGTGGCGAAAGCGCCGACGTGATGGTGCTCACGCGCCAGGGCCTCGACACGATGGTCAAGGAAGGCAAAGCCACCGAAGGTCCGAACGCGACCTTCGCCTCGTCGGCCATCGCTGTCGTCGTGAAGGCGGGTACGCCGAAGCCGGACATCTCCACGCCCGAGGCGTTCAAACAGACTTTGCTGAAGGCCAAATCGATCGCCTATTCGAATCCGGAGCATGGCGGCGCCAGCGGCGTCTATCTCGCCAAGCTGCTCGAAAAGATGGGCATCGCCGCCGAGGTGAAGGCCAGGACGCACTATCCGCCACCGAGCGGAAATGCGGCCAATCTCGTCGTCAGCGGCGAAGCCGAGCTCGCCATCCAGCAGGAGCCGGAGGTGATGTCGGTCAAAGGCGTGGATGTTGTCGGCACCCTGCCCCGCGATCTCAACAACATCACCGTCTATGCCGCTGGCCCCGGTGCCGGCACAACGCAAGGCGACGCCGCGCAGGCGCTGATCAAATTTCTGCACTCACCCGAAGCGCAGGCGGTGTTCAAGGCGCGCGGATTGAAGCCGGCGTAAGGGGCGCGTTATCCCGGCGGCGGCTCCGCCGGCTTCGCCTCGGCGATGATCTTCTTGGCGACATCGACCAGCCGGGCGGTCCATTGCTGTCCAGCGCCGGTCTTGAAGCCGTTCTTGTTCCAGATCGCAGCGATGCGGTCGGCCAGGACGATCTTCGCCATGTCGAGCTGCGCGAGCCTTGCCCGCAGCGTGTCCTGAAACTCCGGCCAGCGCGACGAATTGCAGCCGAGCGCCAGGGCGTCGCCAGCCAGCACCGTCACGCGCCCGAGCGCGGCCCGCTCGGCGTCCTCGATGCGGCGGCGCTTATCCAGATCGGGATAGGTCGTGATCGGCCGCTTGCCGTCCGGCTTGTCAGCAACCGGTGGCCGGAAGGCCGGTTTACTCGCAGATCCCGGCCTGAAGACCGGCTTTCCTGAAGAGGCCGGCTTGTAGTCCGGCTTGCCCGCCGCCGACGGCCTGGAATCCGGTTTGCGGGGACCGCCCTTGCGGGCGGCGCCGTCGCGAGAGCCTCTGTCTGCACCTTTGAAGGTGCGGCGCTTGTCCATCCGCTCCTTATACCACCATCATGACCGGATTCTCGATCAACACTTTGAAGGCGTTGATGAGCTCGGCTCCGAGGGCGCCGTCGACGGCACGGTGGTCACAGGACATCGTCACGCTCATGATCGTCGCCGGTACGATCTGACCATTACGCACGACCGCGCGCTCTTCGCCCGTGCCGACGGCAAGGATGGTCGACTGCGGCGGATTGATCACCGCCGTGAAGTCCTTGATTCCGTACATGCCGAGGTTCGACACCGATGAGGTGCCGCCCTGGTATTCGTGCGGCTTGAGCTTGCGCGCGCGCGCCCGCGCGGCAAGGTCGCGCATCGCATTGGAGATGGCTGAGATCGACTTCGTTTCGGCCTGATGGATGATCGGCGTGATCAGTCCGCCGGGCAGCGCCACCGCGACGCCGATGTCGGAATGCTTGTGCTTGAGCATACCGCTTTCGGCCCATGAGACGTTGGCCTCCGGGATGCGTTGCAGCGCCAACGCCAGCGCCTTGATGACGAAGTCGTTGACCGAAAGCTTGTAGGCCGGTTTGCCATCCTTGTCCTTCGGCGCGATGGCGTTGATCTCCTCGCGCGCGGCGGTGAGCTTGCCAATGTCGCAGTCGATCGTGAGATAGAACGTCGGCATCGACTGTGTCGCGGCGGTCAACCGCTGCGCGATTGTGCGGCGCATGCCGTCATGCGGCACGAAGTCGTAGGAGCCGTCTTCGTAGAGCGAGCGGATCTGTTGGTCCGACATTGCTGCCGCAATCGCTGCCCCTGCTGGCGCAGCGGCCGGCGCTGCACCGGGTGCGCGCAGGCCCTTGCCCGATTTCGCCTCGTCAACGTCGCGCGCGATCACGCGGCCATGTGGACCGGTGCCCGACACGCGCGAGAGATCGATGCCGGCTTCCTTCGCCAGCCGCCGCGCGAGCGGCGAGGAGAAGACGCGAGCGCCATCCGTTGCGGCGCCATGGCCTGCGTCCTTCGAGACGGGCGCTTTCGCGGCCTCCTCAGGACGAGGAGAAGACGCGGGTGCGGGCGGCTCCGCCTTCTTGGCCTCAGCCTGAGGAGCGGCCTCGGCCTTTTTCTCCGGCGCCTTCGCGGGCGCGGCCTGCGGCTTCGCCGCAGCGCCAGAAGCAGCCGACTTCACATCCTCGCCCTCGCCGGCGAGAACGGCGATCACCGCGTTCACCGCCACGTCCTGCGTGCCCTCGGGCACCACGATCTTCGCGATGGTCCCCTCGTCCACCGCTTCGTATTCCATGGTGGCCTTGTCGGTCTCGATCTCAGCGATGACATCGCCGGATTTGACCGCGTCGCCTTCTTTCTTCAGCCACTTCGCAAGGTTGCCCTTCTCCATCGTGGGCGACAGCGCGGGCATGAGGATATTCGTGGGCATGGGCGAGGCTTACCGGTAGCAGACGGACTTCGCCGCCTCGACAACGTCGGCGACGGACGGGAGTGCGAGCTTCTCGAGATTGGCGGCATAGGGCATCGGCACGTCCTTGCCCGACACGCGCGCGACTGGCGCATCAAGATAGTCGAAGGCCTCTTCCATCAGCCGCGCGGCGACTTCGGCGCCGACGCCGGACTGCTTCCAGCCCTCCTCGACGGTGACCGCGCGGCCGGTCTTCTTCACCGACTCCACGAGCGTCGCGGTATCCATCGGCCTGAGCGTGCGCAGGTCGATCACTTCGGCGTCGATCCCCTCGTTTGCCAATTCCTCGGCAGCCTTGAGCGCATAGTTCATGCCCATCGACCAGGAGATGATCGTCACGTCCTTGCCCGCGCGCGCGATCCGCGCCTTGCCGATCGGCAGCACGAAGTCGTCGAGCTTCGGCACCGGCGATGAATGGCCGTAGAGGATTTCGTTTTCGAGGAAGATGACCGGATTGGGATCGCGGATCGCCGCCTTCAGCAGGCCCTTGGCGTCGGCGGCGTTCGACGGCGAAACCACTTTCAGGCCGGGGATGTGCGAGTACCAGGACGAGTAATCCTGGCTGTGCTGCGCGGCGACGCGCGCTGCGGCCCCGTTCGGGCCGCGGAACACGATCG
>DASXOK010000120.1:0-21780 GCA_036494425.1 Pseudolabrys sp. | reverse complement strand
AATCCAAACATCACCAATGACGGCCGCACCAGGTTGATTGCCGCCAGCACCAGCGCGGTCCAGCCGAACACCGTATGCTCGAACAGCGCGATGACGATTCTGCGCGAGAAGCAGAGCCACGTATTGAGCCCGGCTCCGCAGGCCAGCCCCACAGTCGACTGCTCGACGGCCATATAGCGCATGTAGAGCGCATAACCCATGGCGCAGAAGCCGGCGATCAGCAGCCAGTTGGTCGCGCGCGCGCTGGGGAGAAACAATTTCATGAGCGTGTGGGTGTAGGCCTGTCCGGTGGCACAATTATGCCGCTCTGTATGCCCGCGGACAACGCCGAAATCATGCGCCGTCAGCGCTGCACGATGGCCTGGCCGTCGAACTTGGCCGGATGGCACGCCATGTGCGCCTGGGTAAAGCGCGCGCAGACCTGTTTGGCGGCGGTGAAGCTCGGCATGGGTCCGGCCACCAGACGATAGCCGGTCACGCCGGGCCGGCGATCGCGCACCGCGACCGGCTGAAGACCAGTCAGCAGGGGACCGAAATTCGCCTTCACCGTCGCCCAGTGCGCACGCAGCACATCGACGGTCGGACCCGTGGCGAGCTCGATACCGTATTCGAGCCTGTAGGCGGCGGGCGCGGCCTTGGTTTCCGTTGCGGCTGCCTGTGCGGTCTCGGGCGGATTGGGCAGCGAAGCAACCATCCGCGCAGGCGGCAGCGGCGGGAGGGCGGCATCTTCTTCCGGCTCTACCTGCGGCTTCGCCGTTTGGGGCCACGCAGCGACAGCTTCGCTGCCAGGCAGCGCAGCGAGCGGATTGATGATGTGCCCTGCCGGCGTCGCCGCGATCTTCGGTGCAGGGGGAGCGGGCGCCAGGGTCACGGCCACAGGCGCAGCGGACGGGGCGGGCATAGCCGGCAACGCTGGCTGCGCGGCGGGCTGGATCGAGCCGGTCATGTCGTCCAAGTGCCGTTCGAGGCTGGCGAGCCGCGCCACCAGCCTGTCGCGATCGGCGCTGAGTTGTCGGACTTGCGCATCAAGTACGCGGGTCGCAGCTTCGAATTCTGCCGCTCGTGAGGGCATAGGTGCGATCGTAGCGGCGGTTGTGGCCTCCGCGGTCCCGTTCAACAGCGCTTGCAGCCGCTCGCTGCCACTGTCGGTCTGTACGATGACGGTCACCGCGGCCACCGACAGGACGGCCGCCATACCCCAGGCGCCGAGGCGCCATACCGCATCCAGTATGGCTCCGCGCCGGCCAAAAGAGGCGTGGTTCTGGCTATGGCGTTTCTCTGGCACGGCCTCGACCGCCATCATGGGCTCCGCATCGGCGAATCACGTCATTGAAAAGGCTAGCAGAATCCGGCAATCCTGGCTGGCCTCGCCTTGCATCGAAATGTTGACGCGTGCCCCCCTTTTGCCGCCGCGCCCGCTCGGCTATGGGGGGTGGCGCCCGTAACCCCGCAACAGATTGAACCGAATACGAATGTCTCAGCGAACTTGTCTTGCGATCGTCCTCGCGGCCGGCGAAGGCACGCGCATGCGCTCGTCGATGCCGAAGGCGCTGCACGCGATCGGCAATCGCACTTTGCTGTCCCACGTGCTGACCAAGGCCGTGCGCGCGGGCGGAGCCGAGATTGCTGTCGTCGTTGGTCCCAAGGCCGACGAAGTCGCTGCGGAAGCCAAGCGTATCGCGCCGAACGCCAACGTGTTCGAGCAAACCGAACGGCTCGGCACTGCGCACGCTGTCCTCTCCGCGCGCGCGGCGCTCGCGCGCAAGCCAGACGATGTCCTGGTGATGTTCGCCGACACGCCGCTGGTGCAGGCCGAGACGCTGGCGCGTCTGCGCGACGCGCTCGCGCAGGGCGCCGCAGTGGCCGTGCTCGGCTTCACGCCGGCGGACCCAAAAGGCTATGGCCGTCTGGTGATGCGCGACGACGAACTCATTGCCATTCGCGAAGAGCGCGACGCCAGCGACGAGGAGCGCGAAATCGGCTTCTGCAATGGCGGGCTGATGGCGCTGTCCGGCGCGCATGCGCTGACGTTGCTCGATCGCATCGGTAATGCAAACGCGAAGGGCGAATACTATCTCACCGATGCGGTCGCCATTGCCCGGGACATGGGGCTGAAGGCGGTCGCGATCGAAACCTCGGAGGATGATGTGCGCGGCATCAACACGAAGGCCCAACTCGCCGAGGCCGAAGCCGTCCTGCAACGGCGGCTGCGCAGCGAGGCGATGGAAGCCGGCGTCACCATGGTCGCGCCGGAGACGGTGTTCCTGTCAACCGATACCAAGCTCGGCCGCGACGTTCTCATCGAGCCGCATGTGGTCTTCGGCCCCGGCGTCACCGTCGAAGAGGGCGCCTGGATCCGTTCCTTCACGCACATGGAGCAGGCGCACGTCGGCAAGGGCGCACGCGTCGGCCCCTTCGCCCGGCTCCGCCCGGGCGCAGACCTCGGGGCGGACGTCCACATTGGCAATTTCGTGGAGGTGAAGGCCTCTCACGTCGGCGCCGGCGCCAAGGCCAATCACCTGGCCTATATTGGCGACGCGACCGTCGGCGAGGGCGCCAATGTCGGTGCCGGCGCGATCACTTGCAATTACGATGGCACCAACAAATTCAAGACCGAGATCGGCAAGAAGGCCTTTATCGGCTCGAATGCGTCGCTGGTGGCGCCGGTGAAGATCGGCGACGGCACCTATGTCGCGGCAGGCTCGGTGGTGACCAAGGACGTCCCGGCGGACTCGTTGGTGGTGGCGCGCGGGAAGCAGATGGTTAAGGAAGGCTGGGTTAACCGCTTGCAGCAGGTGAAGGCCTTGGGCAAGACCGTGGCCCAGAAGAAGATGAAGAAGCCTGCGTAAAAGGCGTACCGCTTCGGGTGAAGTGTCGCACAGCAAAATGCGTTTTGATTTCCCACGGCTTGGCCGGCACGGCTAAAGCTTGCGTGGAACTTGAAGGGGGCCAGCCAAGCCAATGTGTGGAATCGTCGGGATTCTTGGGACCAGGCCGGTCGCGATGCATCTCGTCGATGCGTTGAAGCGGCTGGAATATCGCGGCTACGATTCGGCCGGCATAGCCACGCTCGACCATGGCGCGATGGGCCGGCGGCGCGCCAAGGGCAAGCTGAGCTCGCTCGAGCACCGTCTGGGGACTGAGCCGCTGCCCGGCAAAATCGGCATCGGCCATACCCGCTGGGCCACGCACGGCCGCCCGACCGAGGACAACGCGCATCCGCATGCGACCGACCGCGTGGCGGTCGTGCATAACGGTATCATCGAGAATTTCCGCGAGCTGCGCGAGAGGCTGATCGGCGCCGGCTGCAAGTTCACCAGCGAGACCGACACCGAGGTGGTCGCGCATCTCGTCACGCAGGAGCTCAAGACCGGCAAGACGCCGGTCGAGGCGGTCGCCGCTTCGCTCAAGCAGTTGCGCGGCGCCTTCGCGCTCGGCTTCCTGTTCTCCGGCGAGGACGATCTGTTGATCGGCGCGCGCAAGGGCTCGCCGCTCGCGGTCGGCTACGGCAAGGGCGAGATGTATCTCGGCTCCGACGCGATCGCGCTCGCCCCTTTCACCGACACGATTAGTTACCTCGAGGACGGCGACTGGGCGGTGCTCACGCGCGAGGGCCTGCAAATCTACGACGCCGACGACAAGCCGGTCGGGCGGCCGGTGATCAAGTCGATGGCGTCGGCCATGCTGGTGGACAAGGGCAACCATAAGCACTTCATGGCCAAGGAAATCCACGAGCAGCCGGAGGTGGTCGGCCATACGCTCGCGCATTACATCGACATGGTGCATGAGCGCGTGGCGCTGCCGGCCGAGCTGCCGTTCGACTGGAAGAAGCTCAAGCGCCTTTCGATTTCGGCCTGCGGCACCGCCTTCTATGCCGGGCTGGTGGCAAAATACTGGTTCGAGCGTTTCGCCAAGCTGCCGGTCGAGATCGACGTCGCCTCCGAGTTCCGCTACCGCGACGCGCCGTTCGAGCCGGGCAATCTGGCGATGTTCGTCTCGCAGTCGGGCGAGACGGCCGACACGCTGGCGACGCTACGCCATGCGCGCGAGCAGAAGCAGCACGTGCTCTCGGTGGTCAACGTGCCTACCTCGACCATCGCCCGCGAGAGCGACGTGGTGATGCCGACGCTGGCCGGGCCGGAGATCGGCGTCGCCTCGACCAAGGCCTTCACCTGCCAGCTCTCGGTGCTGGCCTGCCTTGCGCTCGCCGCCGGCCGCGCGCGCGGCGAATTGTCGGAACAGGACGAGCAGAAGCTCGTGCATGCGCTGATCGAGGTGCCGCGGCTGATGGCGCAGGCACTCACGCTCGAGCCGCAGATCGAGAAGCTGGCGCACGACCTCGCCAAGGCGCGCGACGTGCTCTATCTCGGCCGCGGCACCAGCTTCCCGATCGCGCTCGAAGGCGCGCTGAAGCTGAAGGAAATCTCCTACATCCACGCCGAGGGCTACGCCGCCGGCGAACTCAAGCACGGGCCGATCGCGCTGATCGACGAGACCATGCCGGTCATCGTCATCGCCCCTTACGACCGGGTGTTCGAGAAGACCGTGTCGAACATGCAGGAAGTGGCCGCCCGCGGCGGCAAAATCATCCTGGTGACCGACCCGAAGGGCGCCAAGGAAGCGACCATCGAGTCGCTGGAAACCCTGACCTTGCCTGAGATGGCCTCCACCGTCACGCCTTTAGTCTATGCCATCCCGGTACAGCTGATGGCCTATCATACGGCTGCGGCGATCGGCACCGATGTGGACCAGCCGCGCAACCTCGCGAAATCGGTCACAGTGGAATAGACTGGCCCCATGGCCGAACTGGAGCAGAAGCCGGGCGAAGACCTGGCCGCCGACATGGCGGCGGTGGCGACATCGCACACCGGATTCGCCGGCCGCATCCGCAATTATTTCCTCACCGGGCTGGTCGTGGCCGGGCCCCTGGCCATCACCGGCTGGCTGATCTGGTCGGTCGTCAATTGGGTGGACGACGTGGTGCGGCCGTTCATCCCGCCGGTCTACCGGCCGGAAACCTATCTGCCCTGGCCGATCCCCGGGACCGGCCTGGTGATAGCTATCGTGGCGTTGACGCTGCTCGGCTTCCTCACCGCCAATCTGGTCGGGCGGACGTTGGTCGAACTCGGCGAGGGCCTGCTCAACCGCATGCCGATCGTGCGGCCGGTCTACAAAACCATGAAGCAGATCTTCGAGACGCTGTTCTCGAAGACGGGATCCAGCTTCCGCAAGGTCGCCCTCGTCGAATTCCCGGCGCCCGGCATGTGGTCGCTGGTGTTCCTCTCGCAGCCGCCAACCGGCGATCTGGTTGCCAAGCTGCCCGAGGCCGAGCATGTCTCGGCTTTCATGCCTTGTACGCCCAACCCGACGACGGGCTTCTTCTTTTATGTAAAACGCAGCGACCTCATCGAACTCGACATCACGGTGGAGACCGCGATGACGTTAATCATGTCCGCGGGCATGGTGCAGCCCGACGATCCGCAAAAGAAGCTCGCGGCGTTGGCCGCGACGGCGAAGACCGCGCAGCTCGCGCGCAAGACGGAGTCGGTCGAGTAATCAGAGCTAGATTGGGCAGAAGAGCCGGGGGGCGACAATGCAATTTCAAGACGCGATACGATCTGGTTTTCGCAATTACGTGGGGTTCTCAGGCCGCGCGCCGCGGTCAGAGTTCTGGTACTGGACGTTGTTCGCTTTTCTCGTCGCGGTCGTGTCCGGCATTCTCGATTCTGCCCTGTTTCCGTCCATGGGCACGGGTCCGATCAGCGCCATCACGTCCTTGCTGTTGTTTCTGCCCGGCCTAGCGATGTCGGTGCGACGGCTGCATGACCTCGATCGCACCGGATGGTGGATGCTCATCGCGCTGACCATTATCGGCCTGATCGTGCTGCTGGTCTGGGATTGCATCAAAGGCACCGACGGCCCGAACCGTTTCGGACCCGATCCGCTCGCCGGCGCGAAACCCTGATCGCGCCGTTCCTCTCCCGAACGCGGGGGAGGAACAGCGCCGTCAACGGCTAGCCCTTGAGATGCTTATTGCACTCACTGTAGTAGCCGCCGCCTTTTTGAATCCACTTCATCCCGCCATTTCCGTTGGCCGCCTTGTTGGCATTGTATTGATCGAGGCAGGTGTGCATGCGCGCCTTGCCCTGAGACTCCTGCGTATATTTCGGTGAGACCGCGGTCGGAAATACCGCATTGCCCATCGCTGCGGGCGCGGCCGCGGCGGGACGAGGCGCTGCCGTGTTTGACGGAGCGGCGCCGGTCGTGGCTGCGGGTGAAGGCGCGGCTGCCGGCGCCGCGCCGGCGTTCGGGCCGCATTCGGCTTTACGGAAATCGTTCCAACTCGTGCCTTTGAGCGTTCCAGCCGTCTGCGCATCTTTGTACTTGGCGCTGCACTCTTTCATCGTCAGCGCCTGCGCGGATGTAGCTCCGAAAGCAAAGGCTCCGAGAACGATGGCGGTATAGAAGGGCGCATAACGTGTCGTCATGGCTTGGTTTCTCCCGATGATTTTTGGCGAGGTAAATTCACTGGCCGGAAATCGACGCGGCGCGTGAGCGCGCGCGAATTTCCCTGTTACGCAATCGGCGACGGACAACATCGTTCCACCGCAAAAGGAACATTGTTCAAACTTACGCTGACGGTGTTCGATCGCATGCGAAGGGTGCACTGGCGTACCGTGTTCGGTACTGGGGCACCTGAGCAAATCAGTCTGATAAAGACTCAAAGAACATAAGCAGTGAAAACGACGAGGGCCGAGGATCATTCCAGCCACGGCAAGACGCGTGCATGTCAACCTGTAGGGAGGAACACGATGAGCGTCTTCGGAAATATCATGTCAGCGATCTTCGGATCTGGCACGGCGAAAGCCGCTCAAGTTGAACCTGCGGCCGCTGGCGCTGCGCCCGCGGGTGCAACGGCGACAGCGACGGCAGCTCCCACCGCGGCGCCAGCCGCTCAGGTTGACGTTGCGGCCGTGCTCACTGAACTTGCGGCAAAGAACCCCGAGAAGCTCGACTGGAAGCGGTCGATTGTCGACCTGATGAAGCTTCTCGATTTGGACAGCAGTTTGGCCGCGCGCAAAGAACTTGCGCAGGAGCTTCACTACACCGGCAGCACGAGCGACTCCGCGTCGATGAATGTCTGGCTGCATAAGCAGGTGATGGTGAAGCTCGCCGAGAACGGCGGCAAAGTGCCGGCGGAGCTCAAGGGGTGAGGGGGCGGCATCCGTGAAAATCGCGGAAGAAAGAAAGTTAGACCAAATGGAAGTCGCCTCACTCTGAGGAGCGCACGCAGCGCGCGTCTCGAAGGGTCGAGGCGACCGGTCCCAATCCTTCGGGACGGCCGCTTCGCGGCCTCCTCAGGATGAGGACCTAAGCTATCCCGCCCTTATTAGCTTGATCGCCTCGTCCTTGCCGAACAGATAGAGCAAGTGACGCAGCGCTTCGCCGCGCGGGGTCGACAGCGTTGGGTCGCGCGTGAGCACCAATGCCGCGTCGTCACGCGCGGCGCCGAGATATTTGCCGTGGAATTCCGGCCGCGCGATCTGGAAGCCGGGCATGCCGCTCTGGCGCGTGCCGAGCACATCGCCTTCGCCGCGCAGGCGTAGGTCTTCCTCGGCGATTCGAAAGCCGTCTTCAGTGTCACGCAAGATCGCGAGGCGCGCCTTGGCTGTTTCGCCCAGCGGAGCCTTGTAGAGCAGGAGGCATGTCGAGCGGCCGGTGCCGCGGCCGACGCGGCCGCGCAACTGGTGGATTTGCGCGAGGCCGAAGCGTTCGGCGTGTTCGATCACCATAATGGTCGCTTCCGGCACGTCGACGCCGACTTCAATCACCGTCGTAGCGACGAGCAACTGCGTCTCGCCAGCGGCAAAGCGCGCCATCGCGGCGTCCTTGTCTGCGCCCTTCATCTTGCCGTGCATGAGATCGACGGCTGAGCCGAATTTCCGGTGCAGCTCCTTGGAGCGCTCTTCCGCCGCGGCAAGATCGCTCTTCTCGGACTCCTCGACCAGCGGACAGACCCAGTAAGCGCGCTTGCCTTCGCCGATGGCGCGGCCGATGGCGTCTTCGACCTCGTCGAGGCGATCGAGCGGGATGGTGCGCGTGTCGATCGGCTGGCGGCCTGCCGGCTTCTCGCGCAGTTCGGAAATGTCCATGTCGCCGAAATAAGTGAGTACCAGCGTGCGCGGGATCGGCGTCGCGGTCAGTACCAGCACGTCGACCGCCTGGCCTTTCTGCGTCAGCGCAAGCCGCTGATGCACGCCGAAGCGGTGCTGCTCGTCGACGACAGCGAGCGCGAGATCGTGGAAGGCGACGTCCTCCTGGAACAGCGCGTGCGTGCCGACGACGAGATCGATATCGCCGAGCACGAGACGGTCGAGAATGTCCTTGCGCCCCGGCCCGCGCTCGCGGCCGGTGAGGATGGCCACGCGGATGCTGGCCGCTTCCGCCAGCGGAGTAATGGTCTTCAAATGCTGGCGCGCCAGGATCTCCGTCGGCGCCATGAAAGCGGCCTGGCGCCCGGCTTCGATCACAGTCGCGGCGGCAGTGAGCGCGACGACGGTCTTGCCGGAGCCGACATCGCCTTGCAGCAGGCGGAGCATGCGTTGCGGCGTTGCGAGATCGTTGACGATGTCGTCGACCGCCTTCTGCTGCGAATGTGTGAGCGCATAAGGCAGCGCCTTGAGAATGCGCGCGCGCAGTAGGCCCTCGCTCGAGCTGCCGCGGCCGGCTTGGCGGCGCATGTGCGCACGCATCAGCGCCAGCGCGAGCTGGCCCGCGAGGAGTTCGTCATAGGCGAGCCGTGTCCAGGCCAAGCTCTCCGGCGCGATGTCGTGCGGTTCGGGCGGCCGGTGCAAATGGCGCAACGCCGCGGCGAAAGGCGGCAGCCGCTCGCGCGAGACCCAGGCTTCGTCCTGCCATTCGGGCAGTTCGGGCAGGCGGGCGAGCGCACCATCGACCGCGCGGCGCACATTGCCGAGCGCGAGGCCTTCGGTGAGCGGATAGACCGGCTCGACCAGCGGGAGCGCCGCGAAACCCTTCTCGTCTACGACCCGGTCGGGGTGCACCATCTGCAACATGCCGTCGTAGAACTCGGCGGTGCCGGAGACGTAGCGCGTCTCGCCTGGAGGCAGGAGCTTCTCGAGGTAGTCGGACCGGGCGCTGAAATACGTCAGCGTCAACGTGACCCCCGTGCCGTCGCTGGTGATGACGCGATAGGGCGCGCGCGAGCGATGCGGCGGGGGCGGGCGGTGCTCCTCGACCTGCACGGCGACAGTGACCACCTGGCCGGGCTGCACGTCGTTGAGCTTTGGTCGCGCCCGGCGGTCGATCGCGCCGGACGGGAGATGGAACAGGAGATCGACGACGCGCGGCATCTCGCGGTCGAGCAACTTGGCGTAGAGCGTCTCCAGCTTCGGCCCGATGCCGGGCAGGCTGGTCAGAGACGCGAACAGGGGATTGAGCACCGGCGGACGCATGGGGCGGCATGCTGGCGTGCGCGGTACGTTGGCGCAATGCGCCTGTGCACAGCAAGGCGCTGACATCACAGTTAAACGCCTCTATATAACCCGCTGCCCGGCCCCGTCCGGGTTTTTGGCGTTGGAGCGGCCGGTGACGACAGGAACTCAGATTTCGAGCGAAGGGCTGGACCCGCGCCGCAGGCGGCTCCTGTTCCGGGCCTGGCATCGCGGCATCCGCGAGATGGACCTGATCATTGGCCGCTTCGCCGATTCGCGTCTGTCCGCGTTGAGCGACAAGGAGCTCGACACCTTCGAAACCTGGCTCGACATTCCCGACCAGCAGATGTTCGCCTGGGTGAACGGCTCAATAGAGACGCCGGCCGAGATCGACAGCGCGCTGTTCCGCCAGTTGCGCGACTTCCACAGCAAGGGCCCGAGCACGACGTGAACAAGCAAATGAAATCCCCCGCCGACGCCTTGCAAGTCGGCAAGCCGCTGACGCTCGCGCAGGTCGCCGACGGCGCCGAAGGCCTGGTGCTGGCCGATCTCGCGCGCACCATCGCGGCGCGCAAGGACGCCCCCGCGATCTCGCTTGCCGTGGTCTGCCGCGACGGCCAGCGCATGCAGGCGCTCTCGCGCGCGCTGTCCTTCTTCGGGCCTGATCTGTTGCTGATGGAATTCCCGGCTTGGGATTGCCAGCCCTACGACCGCGTCTCGCCGAACGCTGCCGTGGTGGCGCAGCGCATGACCGCGCTCTCGCGGCTGGTTCGCGTGAAGGGCCACGACCGGCCTTCGATCCTGCTCACCACTATCAACGCCGCGCTTCAGCGCCTGCCGGCGCGCGAATTTGTTGCCACGCACGCGCTCTCGGTCGCGCCGGGCAATGTCGTCGGCATGGCCAGCATCGTCGAATGGCTGGAGCTCAACGGGTATCAGCGCGCATCGACCGTACGCGAGCCCGGCGAGTACGCCGTGCGCGGCGGCATCCTCGACCTGTTCCCGCCGGGCATGGACATGCCGGTTCGGCTCGATTTCTTCGGCGACGCGCTGGAGACGGTTCGCACATTCGATCCGCAGACCCAGCGCAGCGAGATGCCGATGGGCCGGCTCGAACTTGTGCCGGTTGCCGAATTTCAGCTCGTGACCGAGACCATCCGCCGCTTCCGCACCGGCTACGTGTCGCAGTTCGGCGCCGCGACGCCCGACGATCTGCTCTACGAGGCTGTGACCGAAGGCCGCCGCTATCCCGGCATGGAGCATTGGCTGCCGCTGTTCCACACGCAGATGGAGACGATCTTCGACTATCTGCCCGGCACGCCGCTGGCGCTGGAGCATCTCGACGAGGACGCGGCGCACGAGCGCTTCTCGCAAATCACTGACTATTACGACGCCCGGCGCGAGGCGCTGAAGGAAGGGCAGACTCCGGCCTATAAGCCGCTGCCGCCGGAGCGCCTGTATTTAACGGAAGACGAGTGGCGCGCACGGCTGGACGCGTCCGCGCGCGCGAAGCTGACACCTTTCGCTGTGCCGGAAGCGCGCGACGTGATCGATGTCGGCGCCCATGCCGGGCACAATTTCTCCGCCGAGCGCGCCGAGCCGAACGCCAACGTGTTCGAGGCGGTGACCAAGCACGTTTACTCGCTGCAAGAAGATGGCAAGCGCGTCGCCATCGCATTGTGGAGCGAGGGCGCGCGCGAGCGCATGAGCCATGTGCTCGCCGATCACAAACTGCATAACCTCACGCCCGTGTCGTCCTGGCCGCAGGCGCTGGCGCTGCCGAAGACGACCGTGGCGCTCGGCGTGCTCGGCATCGAGGCCGGCTTCGAAACCGGCGACATTGCCGTCATCGCCGAGCAGGACATCCTCGGCGACCGCCTGGTGCGGCCGCGCCGCGCGCAACGCCGCGCCGAGAACTTCATCGCCGAGGCGACGAGCCTCTCCGCCGGCGATCTCGTCGTGCATGTCGATCACGGCATCGGCCGCTTCATCGGGCTGCAGGCCATCGAAGCCGCCGGCGCGCCGCACGACTGCCTGGAAATCCATTACGCCGAAGGCGCGAAGCTCTATCTGCCGGTCGAGAATATCGAGCTTTTGTCGCGCTACGGATCGGAAGAAAGCCACGTCGAGCTCGATCGGCTCGGCGGCGGCAACTGGCAGGCGCGCAAGGCGCGCATGAAGGCGCGCATCCTGGCGATCGCCGGCGACCTCATCAAGATCGCCGCCGAGCGGCAGTTGCACGAAGCCCCCAGGCTCACCGTCACGCCGGGGGCCTATGATGAATTCGCCGCCGGCTTCCCCTACGAGGAGACGGAGGACCAGCTTTCCGCCATCGACGCGACGCTCGGCGATCTCGCCAAGGGCCGGCCGATGGATCGCCTCATCTGCGGCGACGTCGGCTTCGGCAAGACGGAAGTGGCGCTGCGCGCCACCTTCGACGCGGCCATCAACGGCAAGCAGGTGGCGGTGATCGTGCCGACCACCCTGCTGGCGCGTCAGCACTACAAGACGTTCACCGAGCGCTTCCGCGGTTTCCCGATCAATGTCGCGCAGGCCTCGCGTCTCGTCTCCGCTGCCGACCTGAGCAAGGTGAAGGCCGGTCTCGCCGACGGTAATGTCGACATCGTCGTCGGCACGCATGCGCTGCTTGGCAAAGGCATCAAGTTCAAGGATCTCGGCCTGCTCGTCGTCGATGAAGAGCAGCACTTCGGCGTGAGCCATAAGGAGAAGCTCAAGGCGCTGCGCTCCGAAGTGCACGTGCTCACGCTGTCGGCGACGCCGATCCCGCGCACCTTGCAGCTCGCGCTCACGGGCGTGCGTGACCTCTCGATCATCGCCTCGCCGCCGGTCGATCGTCTGGCGGTGCGCACCTTCGTCACGCCGTTCGACCCGGTCACCGTGCGCGAGGCGCTGCTGCGTGAGAAGTATCGCGGCGGCCAGATCTTCTACGTCTGTCCGCGGATCGAGGACCTCGCCGGCGCCAAGGAGTTCCTCGAGAAGAATGTGCCGGAGGTGCGCGTCACCGTCGCCCACGGACAGATGCCGCCGACCGTGCTCGACGACATCATGTCGGCCTTCTACGACGGCAAGTTCGACGTGCTGCTCTCGACCACCATCGTCGAATCCGGTCTCGACATCCCGACCGCGAATACACTCATCGTGCATCGCGCCGACATGTTCGGCCTCTCGCAACTCTATCAGTTGCGCGGTCGCGTCGGCCGCTCGAAGCTGCGCGCCTATGCGCTGTTCACCTTGCCGACGCAGAAGCCGATCACGCCGCAGGCCGAGCGGCGGCTCAAGGTGCTGCAATCGCTCGACACGCTTGGCGCCGGCTTCCAGATCGCATCGCACGATCTCGACATCCGCGGCGCCGGCAACCTGCTCGGCGAGGAACAGTCCGGCCACATCAAGGAAGTTGGTTTCGAACTTTATCAGCAGATGCTGGAGGAGGCGGTGACGAGCCTGAAGGCCGGCATCACCGCGCCGGTTGAGGATCGCTGGTCGCCGCAGATCATCATCGGCACGCCGGTGCTCATTCCGGAGGATTATGTGGCCGATCTCTCGGTGCGGCTCGCGCTCTACCGGCGGCTCTCCGAGATCGAAGACGAGCGCGAGATCGACGCCTTCGCCGCGGAGCTTGTCGACCGTTTCGGCGCCTTGCCGAGCGAGGTCGAGCATCTCCTGCAGATCGTGGCGATCAAGGCTTTGTGCCGCCAAGCCAATGTCGAGAAGATCGATGCCGGGCCGAAAGGCATCGTGCTGTCCTTCCGCGAGAATGACTTCGCCAACCCGGCCGGGCTCATCAAGTTCATCAACGAGCAGGGCCCCAACGCGCGCATCCGCAACGAGAAGTCGGGCCAGAAGCTCGTCTTCCTCGGCGATTTTGAGACGCCGGAACGGCGCCTCAAGGGCACCACGGCCGTTCTGCGCCGTCTCGCCAAGATCGCCGCGCCGGCCAAGGCCGCGTAAGGCGCTGAGACGCGAGGCGAATATGCTGAGGCGGGATGAGTCAGCTTTGACCGGTCGCGCCATTCTCGGCGCGACCATCGGCAACATGCTCGAGTTCTACGACTTCATCACCTACAGCTTCTTCGCCATCCAAATCGGCCGCACGTTCTTTCCATCGCACAATGAGTTCGCCAGCCTGACCTTGTCGCTGGCGACATTCGGCGCCGGGTTCGTCTCGCGGCCGCTCGGCGCGCTCGTTATCGGGGCTTATTCCGATCGGGTGGGACGACGGCCCGCGATGATCCTGAGCCTCGCGATGATAGGGTGCGCTATTATCGCCTTGGCGGTGATGCCGTCCTATGCGTCGATCGGTCTCGCCGCTCCTGTTCTCGTCGTCATTGCGCGTCTCGTACAGGGGTTCTCCCTCGGTGGCGAGGTCGGACCCACCACAGCCTATCTGATGGAAGCGGCTCCGCTCCACGGACGAGGGCTCGCCGTCTCGTGGCAGCCTACGAGCCAACTGATCGCGGCAACCGCAGGCGCGCTCATCGGCGCGGTGCTTTCGCACGTAATGAGCGACGAGGCGCTCACGTCCTACGGCTGGCGCATCGCCTTTCTCATCGGCGCCATCACCTTGCCTTTCGGCCTGTGGCTGCGCCGCAGCATGCCCGAGACAGTGAATCGGAGAGAAACCGGCGCGAGCGTCGCGCCGAAGGCCGACAACAGTTTTGGCACGGTCCGCGCAAACGCGCGTCTGATGATCCTCAGCCTCTTGATTCTCGCGAGCGGCACAATTTCCACGTACGTCACCGAATACATGACGACCTATGCTGAGAACACGTTGCATGTGCCAACCAGTCTTGCCTTCGAAACGACTGTCATCAGCAATGCTTTAGGGATCGCGGCCGCACTCTTCGGCGGATGGCTGGCGGACAGGGCCGGACGCTGGCCGATCATGGTGTGGCCACAGCTCGCCGCGCTCCTGCTGATCTATCCTGTCTTCCTCTGGATCGTGGATACGCGCAGCGCGTGGGCGCTCCTGGGTGGCTTCGGCCTCCTGTCGCTGATTGGCAGCATCCCCTACAGCGCCTTCTATGTGGCATTTGCGGAGGGCCTGCCCCAGCAGATTCGGGGTGGTGCATTCGCCACGACCTATGCGGTCGCCATCGCCGCATTCGGCGGCACCGCGCAATTGGTCGTTACCTGGCTGATCCACGCGACCGGCAATGCGCTGGCACCTGCCTGGTACCTGATGTTTGCAAGCGCTGTCGGGCTTGTCGCCATGTTCATGATGGCCGAAACCGCGCCGAACCGCGTAGGCGCTAAGGCTGGTTCGGCGCGCGGCGACGATTCGATCGCGTAGAGCGAGGTTTTACCGGCCTCGCCCGCGTTAATGCGGCATCCGGATCACCGGCTTGATCGTCGTACCGCTGCTCGATTCCGCCGCGGCGCGGTTGATGTCGGCGAGGTCGTAGAACGTCACCATGCGCTCGACCGGGAAGCGGCCGGCCATCATGTGATCGGCCAATAGCGGGATGAACTCCTGCGGCACGCTGTCGCCCTGGATCACACCGCGGACGGTGCGGCCGTTCTGCAGGAATGGCGTCTCGAAGGTCACTTCGGTGCCGGCGCGGGCGCTGCCCAGCAGCACACAGGTGCCGGCCGGCATCAAAGCGTCGACCGCCTCGCGGAAGGACCGGCGCGAGCGCCGACGTCTCCAGTGTGAAGCGCGCGCCAAGGCCGGTGATCTTGCGGATCTCGGCCACCACATCGGTGCGGCCGGTATGGTTGATCGTATGCGTCGCGCCAAACGCCCGCGCCAGAGCGAGCCGCATGTCATGCACATCGACCGCGATGATCGGCTCGCAGCCGGCGATCTTCGCCGCCATCAGCCCGGAGAGACCGACCGCGCCGACGCCGAACACCACGAAGCTGTCGCCCGGCTTCGGGTTCATCACATTGAGCACCGCGCCGGCGCCGGTCTGCCCGCCGCAGGCGAGCGGGCCCAAGAACTCGAGCGGCGCGTCGCCGCGCACCTTCACCGCGTAGCGCTCATTGGCGATGGTGAAATTGCCGAACGAGGATTGCTGGAAGAAGGCGCTGTAGACCGGCTTGCCGTCCTGCGCGTGCAGGGTCGAGCCATCGGCGCGGGTGCCGTTCATCTTCAGCGGAAAGGCGCCCATGCAATAGCTTTGCCGCGCGCTGCGGCAATTCGGGCATTCGCCGCACCACGGGTAGGACATCACGACGTGGTCGCCGGGCTTGAACGCCGTCACGCCGCGGCCGATGGCACGCACGATGCCGGCGCCTTCATGGCCGAACACGGCCGGGTAGGGCGTCGCATAGTAACCGTCGCGCCCGTGTAGATCGGTCTGGCACATGCCGGAGGCGACGACCTCGACCAGCAATTCATCGTCGCGCGGATCGGAGAGGTCGAGCGGCTCGATGTTGAACGCGCCAGAGCGCTCGCGGACCACGGCGGCGGTGATCTTCATCGATGTGCCCGCGTTACTCCGCGGCCTCGCGGTTGGCCCGTGCGGCGCGCTCGATCGCTTCGGCGAGATAGTCCGGCGCCTGCGCGCCCGACACGGCGAACTTGCCGCCGAAGATGAAGCAGGGCACGCCCTGGATGCCGGCTTCCTTGGCGGACTGCACCTGTTCGGCGACTTCGGCGCTGTCCATGTCGCTCGCCAAGGCCTCGCGCACGTTGTCCTCGTTGAAGCCGACACTGACCGCGGCCTGAACCAGCACTTCGCGGTCGCTGAGATCGGCGCCCTCGGTGAAATAGAGATCCATCAGCTTCTGCTTCATCTCAGCCGCGCAGCCGAGCGAATCCGCCCAGCGGATCAGCCGATGCGCGTCGCGCGTGTTGGGCTGGTTGCTGATTTTGTCCATCGCATAAGTTAAACCTTCGGCCGCCGCGGCCTGCGAGACGCGCTTGGCGATATCCTTGTAGCGCTCGGGCGAGCCGAACTTGGTCGTGAGATATTGCTCGCGCGACATGCCCTCGGGCGGGATCCAGTCATTGAGGAAGTAGGGGTGCCAGTGCACTTCGACCGGGATGTCGGGCTTGAGTGCGATCGCCTTTTCGAGGCGGCGCTTGCCGATGAAGCACCACGGGCAGACCACGTCGGAGACGACGTCGATACGGACGGGAATTCGGTCGCTGGTCGCCGGGTCGGACATGGGCTCCTCCATTTGGAGGTTAACCTATGCCTCAGGTCACTCGGCGGCAACCATGCGGCTGCCCATCACCCGCAGCATCAGGGTGTCCAGGGTGTCGCCGGCTTTCAACGTGGCCAACGTGACATTGGCGGTCACTTTCTCATGCGGACGCTGCGATACGAGCATGGCATTCTTGAGCGTGGCGGCGATGCGGCGGACGGCCACGTGGGAATGGCGCAGGTCGCTCTGCGGCAATGCGATCAGCAGCGTGCCGTCATCCTCGCGCGCGGCGAAATCGATCTCGCGGATCAGCTTCGGCAGTAGCCGGGCGCCGTCGATGCTGGCGCGGGCATCGACGGGGCCGTCGAAGGAAAAGCGCGCGACCGACAAAGGCTGACTGCGGTCGGCGGCATCGGCGATCGCCTGGTCGAGATCGCGCCAGAAAGCGTCGAGCGTGAAGAGACCCGTGTCGGGGGCGAGCATGCCATCGGCATCGAGCGCCATCGTCAGGCGCTTGAGCCGCTGCTCAAAGGCATGCAGCCGCACCAGCGGCATCAAGCGGGCGACCAGACGCGCCGGGTCGTCGTCAACGTGATCGATGTTCGGCAATGCCTCGGCGAATTCCAGCGAGGCTTCGCCAATCACGGATACAGGCAAGTCCCGGAAGCGCGTGTCCTGCGCCAGCACCGTGAGGAAAGCCTCGACCATGCGCGGCGAGAAGCCGTCGCCGATGACAATGCCGTCGATCTCGCGCGCGTTGAGGTGCCTGGCGGCGCTTTCGATGCCAAGCGCGCCGATCATCTTCACGCGTTCGCCGATGGCGACGCTGAGCGCGGGATAAAGCGGCCCGCGCCCGGCGATGAGCACGGTCGCGTCCTCGAGCGGATCGTTCAAGGGAAGTTTTGGCGCCGCGCCATTCTGGAAGACGTCAATGCGGCGCAGCGTCGTTTCGTGCAGCGCGCGCACGCGCATCGCCGATTGCAGGCGCGCGACCAGCCGTTCGACAGAAAGGCTGGCATCGATCGGCAGTGCGATCGGGACGGCCGCGTCATGCTCATGATCGACGACCGCGATGATCGGCACGATCGGCCCAGGTGCCGTGGCAATCTGCAAGCACAACATGCGCGCGGAGGATTCGCTCGGCGGCTCGCCCGGCTCGGAGATGATGACGCCCGCGGGCTTGACCGAGACGAATGCCGTCGGTGCATCGGCCCAATTGGCTTCGACGATCGGGAAAGCACCGGCTGCGCCGAGCGCTTCAACGATACCGAGCGCCGGCTGTTCGCCGACTACGATCAATGGACCTTGAAGCGACATGGGACGCACGCACACGGGTTACAATACCGCGGTACTGTAGCGGGCGCGCCTTAATGGCTCGTCAACGACAAAACAAATTAGGCTGCGTCGGCTTCGTTGCGCCGGCGAAACGCAACAGCGATCAATGGATTGGTGCCGCGCGCTTCCAATTCACTTTCGGTGCTCGCGCGATCGGGCGTACTGCCGGCCAGGCGCTCGCCCAGCAGTGCATCGGGCAGAGCAACGATGGTTGCGGCGGGATCGGCTTCCGCGACGGAAGCATCCACCTCATTCTGGCGGAAGCGGTAGCCGCCGACACTGGCGAAGCCGGCGGGCGAGCCGGTGATCGTCAGCGTGCCGAAGAGATCGTCGCGCTGGCAGGTGAAGCCGGTATCGACGAAGCCGGCGGCATCGGCGGTCAGATAAGGGCCGCCGCCACGTTCGGCCCCTGACGGGAAGGCATGCACGGGGACCATCGGACCGCGTAGGGCCAGCGTCGCACCTTTCGTGCGCAGCGTTTCGATCAGCGTCGTGTCGTTATGCCGCGCGCGAATGGCGCCGTGCGGAACCGGCATTGGTGTCCCATCATCGCCGCGGCGGGCGGCGGTCACGCCGATCTCGCCGAAGCTGCAAACGTCGGTGAGCGCGGCCGCAGGGGTCCAGGCTTCGCTGGAGGCAAGACGCTCGGGCGCACGCCAGAGCGCGACCACGTTACACGCATTGGCCAGCAGGCCCGCTTCAGTGAGCGGCCCGAGAGCGCCACCGGGCACGACGACCGTGCCACCGTCGATGCCGGCGCTTTGCTCGGCGAAAGTGGCGGCATCGAACGCATGATGCAGATGCAGCGCCCCGCCCCCGAGCAGCCATGGGACGAGCGTCAACGCGAGGCCGCCGAACGAGGCAGGCGGAATGGTCGAGAGCAGGGGCGCTTCCGGCGCCATGCCGCATTCGAGATAGACGCCAACGCCGCCTGCGATTAGTTCGCGGTGGCTGCGCGCGACGGGTACGAAACCGTCGCGCGTGCTGTCGAAGGTGATGGCGGCGAGATGCGCGGCCGGATCGCTTGCGCGCGCGGCGACGGGGACAAAGTCGTTCTGTCCGGGCGCAAATATGTCGTCGAGCGGAACGACGCCATCTGGTAGAGCCTCGCCGAACCCGCAGATGGCGCGAATCGGAAACAGCTCCGCCGCGACCTGCATGGCCAACTCTGCATGCGCACAACTGCCGATGCGCGTTGCCGTGATGATGGCCTTGGCGCCGGTGCGGCCGAGCGCATCGATCATTTCGCGATGCCGCCAGAGCGCAGGAACCGGCATCGCGACCATGCCGGCGCGCAGCACGCCGAGCAGCGCAATGACGCAGTCGACCGTGTTGCCGAGTTGGATCGCCACCAACGCGTCGGTGTGCAGGTTCTGCCGACTCAGCCGTGCAGCCAGTGCCGTGATGGCGCGGTCGGCCTCGGCAAAGGTCAGGCGGCGCGGAGCGGCACCGTCGATGGCCGCGCGGTTGGGCGGATCGGCGAGCGCCAGCGCATCGGGATGCCGCACGCCGGCGCGCCGGAACAGCGCGTCGAGCGTGACGCCTGCGCCGGCCATTCGTGCGTTCTCGCCGAGGATCATGACGCCCCTCTCATGGCCTGCCTCATGATTTGGCGTCCTTCTGCCACCACGTCTCGGGCAGATAGCCGAACAGCGACGTGCGCTGCGGGTGATCGAGCTTGGTCCAGCGCGCGACCCATTGCGCCGGCGGATAATAGAGAGGGATCACATAGAATCCCGACAAGAGCACGCGGTCGAGCGCACGCGTGGCGGCGACGAAGTCCTCGCGCGTCGTCGCGCTGAGCATGGCGGCAATCATGGCGTCGACCGCCTTCGACTTCACGCCCATGTAGTTGCGGCTGCCCTGTTGGTCGGCGGCGGCCGAGCCCCAATAGAAAAGCTGCTCGTTGCCGGGCGAGAGCGACTGCTCCCAGCGGTACTGCATCATGTCGAAGTCGAAGGCGATGCGCCGCCGTTCGAATTGTGTCGCGTCCACGGTGCGCACGTGCGCGTCGATGCCGGCGCGCTTCAAGTTGCGCACATAAGCAAGCGCCAGCCGCTCCTCATCGCGCGTCTTGGTGAGCATCTCGAAGCTCAGCGGGCGTCCGCTGGCGAGATGCGTGAGCTGCGTGCCTTTGAGATCGTATCCAGCCGCGCGGAAGAGGGCGAAGGCGCGTGCGAGCGGAGCGCGGTCGCGCCCCGAACCGTCGGTCACCGGCGGCGCCCAGGCGCCCAGCATGATGTCGGCGCGCACGACGTCCGGGAACGGCTTGAGCAGTTCCTGTTCGTGCGCATTGGCCGGCACCCCGTGCGCCGAGAGATCGCAGCCGTCGAAATAGCTGGCGGTGCGCTTGTAGAGATCGAAGAAGTAGGTGTGGTTGATCCACTCGAAGTCGAACAGATGCAGCAGCGCCTCACGCACCCGCACATCGGTAAACATCGGCCGGCGCGTATTGAAGACGAGCCCTTGCATGCCCTTCGGCAAGCCGTAAGTGAACGCCTCCTTCACGACATTGCCATCGCGCAGCGCCGGGAAATCGTAAGCCGTCTGCCACCGCCCGGGATCGGTCTCCGCGCGCACGTCGTAGAGGCCCTTCTTGAAGGCTTCGAAATGCGTGTTGCCGTCACGGTAGTAGTCAAAGCGGATGGTGTCGAAATTCCACAGGCCGCGATTGATCGGCAGATCGCGGCCCCAATAGTCGGCATTGCGCTTGAAGGTGACGCTCTCGCCCGGCTTCACCGCACTGACGGTATAGGGGCCGCTGCCGAGCAGGGCGCTGAAGGTCGTGTCCTCGAACTTGGCGGGATCGATCGCATGCCTGGACATGATCGGCATCAAGCCGATAATCAGCGGCAGTTCGCGGTCATCGCTGCCGGCGAGGCCGAAGCGCACCGTGCGCCCATCGAGCGCCACCGCCTTGGTCACCTTGGCATAGTACATTTGATAGTTCGGCCGTCCGTGATCGCGCAGGAGTTGCCAGGAGAAGATCACGTCGCCGGGGGTCACCGGCTTGCCGTCGGAAAAGCGGGCCGCGGGGTTAATCGTGAATGTGACATAGCTGCGCGCCGCGTCGGTTTCGACGCCCTCGGCCAGGAGGCCATAAAGCGTAAAGGGCTCGTCATACCCCCGTGCGAGGAGGCTCTCGGTGACGTAGCTGCGGATATTCGCCGCGGGTAGTCCCCTGACGATGAACGGATTGAGGCTATCGAATGTGCCAAGCACACCCTGGACCAGTTGGCCGCCTTTGGGCGCCGCCGGGTTGGCATATGTCGGGTGGCTGAACCCGGAGGGCCAAGCCGGTTGGCCGTGCATTGCGATGGCATGCGCCGCCGGCGGAGCCGCCGTGGCGCGGCCGTTCAGCCCTAATGCCGCGGCCAGTGCGCCGCACAAGACGGTGCGGCGCGACGCGATCCATTGGGTCGGCGCGGGCGAAGCAGCATTGGGCGCGAGCAAGGGGCGCAAAGGGCGAACGCGATTCGTTTCCGTTTCTGCGGGAATTTACCACAGGGGCGCAAACATTGCGGACCGGCGATTTTCCCGTATTTTCGGCACATTCGTGGCTTTATTGCAGGCCGGAATTCGGCTATCAGGCAGCGGCCTGGTGTCACGCTCCCGCCGTATTTCACACGGAGAGAGCCGGACAAGAGGCGACCGGCGGGGCGGGCGACGCGCCGCGGGCGGGTAAGAACAGGGAAAATCGCATGGATTATCGGATCGCATCGGCCCGGCCGAAGGGTCGGGCGCTGACCGCCACATTGACCACCGCAGGCGTGTTGGCGGCGTCGCTCGTCGCCTCGTCGGCGTTCGCGCAGGCTCAAAAGCCGGCACCGAAGGCGCAGCAGCAGGCGCCCGCCGCGCAGCCGCAGCAGCCCGCCCC
>DASXOK010000119.1:0-7743 GCA_036494425.1 Pseudolabrys sp. | reverse complement strand
CGGCCGCCGCATCCGCGACGAGATCCGATCGGACTTCCCGATCACGGCGGTCTACACGACGCCTGTCGTCCGCGATCTCGCCGCGCGCCTCGATCGCGATGGACCGCCGGATGGTGCTCCGGATCTGTCGCGCGACATTGTCCTCCCGCCGCACATCAGGCCGACGCGCCAACGCGTGCCGAACAACCCCATGCGGATTTTTCTGACCGGGGCTACCGGATTCGTCGGCAGCCATCTTCTCTCCACGCTGCTTCGGGAAACCGATGCTTACATATTCTGCCACGTCCGCGCAGCGGATCGGCGATCGGCCGAAAGCCGGTTACGGCAGGCGCTCGACAGGCGCAGGCTTTCGGCCTGCTGGGACGAGCGCCGTATCGAGGTGCTGACGGGAAATCTCGGACATCCGGACCTCGGACTCGATGAGAGTGGAATCCGGCTGGTGCGTGACGAGTGCGAAGCGATCTATCACTGCGGCGCGAATGTGGAATTCCTCCATCATTACGCAGCGCTGAAGCCCGCCAATGTGGACAGCGTCCTCACACTGCTCGATTGGACGGCGAACGGGCGACCAAAGAGTCTGCATTACGTGTCCACCCTTGCGGTGATCGATAAGCTTCAGTCCGGGCCGGTGTCGGAGCGGACCGACCTTACCTCGTGGCAAGGCCTTTCAAGCGGCTATGGCCAAAGCAAGTGGGTCGGCGACACGCTCGCCCGGCAGGCACAGGCTCGCGGCCTTCCGGTGTCGATCTATCGCCTGAGCAGCGTCACAGGCGATCGCGTGAACGGAATCTGCAACGAGACGGATCTGATCTGGCGGCTTGTCCGGCTCTATGCCGAGCTGGGAGTGATTCCGGACTTGGATCTTTTACTGAACATGACACCTGCAGATGACGTCGCGCGGGCGATCGTCCGGCTCGCGGGACACGAAGCCTCCTGGGGTGGCGTCTATCACCTCATGAACAGCGAACCGCTTCATGTGAGGGAGGTCCCCCGAATCTTTCGTCGGCTCGGCCTCGAGCTGGAGGTTGTGCCGCTGGATCGGTGGATGGAGATTGCCCGGCAGCGGCTTGCGGACACGCATGACGATGATCTCGCCGCTGTCCTGTCGATCCTGTCAAAAGAGGACACGTCGAAATCGCATCCCGAGATCACGTCGGACTTCACGCAAAAACGCTTGGCTGCCGTGGGGGCTTCGATCGCTCCCGTCAGCCCCGTCCTTCTCGAGCGATATTTAACCAGCTTGCGACTTCAAGACGCCGCGCCGCGCGCTTGGACCGCGACAGCCGCGGAATGACCGCGCGCAGGTTTGTCCTTAACGATTGGAGAGAATACACATGGCGCGCTTTCTGATCGCCGCCACTTCGGTGCCCGGTCATGTCCTTCCCATGTTGGCGGTGGCCGAACATCTCGTCAGACGCGGCCACGAGGTCGTCGTGCATACCGGCAGCCTGTTCCGCGAACGGGCGGAGGCAACCGGCGCGCGGTTCGTCCCGTTCCGGCCGCAGATCGACATCGATTATCGGAAAATCGACGAACGCTTTCCCGAACGCCGCAAGATCGCACCCGGCCCGGCCCAGCTTTGCTTCGGATTGAAGCACCTCTTTGCCGACGCAATTCCGCATCAGTACGCGGGAATTGGCGATATCCGTCGCGAGTTCCCGATGGACGCGATCATTGTCGATACGATGTTCTGCGGGACCTTTCCACTGCTGCTCGGTCGCGCAGGAAACCGAGTCCCAATCGTCGCACTTGGAATCACCGCGCTCGCGCTGTCGAGCCCGGACACCGCATTCTTCGGAACGGCGCTGCCGCCGTCGCTTACGCCGCAGGATCGCGCACGCAATGCTGCGATGAACTACAACTTGCAACAGGCGATGTTCGGTTCCGTGCAGCGCTACTTCAACGACACGCTTGCAAAGCTCGGCTCGCGTCCCCTGCCGGCGTTCCTGTTTGACGCCATGATCACGCTGTGCGATTTCTATCTGCAACTTACCGGCCAGGAATTCGAATATCCGCGCAGCAACTTGCCTGACAGCGTCCGTTTCGTCGGGCCGCTGCTACCGCTGTCTTCGGCTGACTTCCTCCCGCCGCTCTGGTGGGACGACGTCGGCAAATCCGGTCCGATTGTGCTGGTTACCCAGGGCACGCTCGCCAACGACAATCTCGGGCAACTGATCGGGCCGACACTGACGGGCCTGGCCGGCGAGAACCTGACAGTGATCGCGGCCACCGGCGGCCCATCCGTCGAATCGATCCCGGCAGCGCTGCCGTCCAATGCGAAGGCGGTGTCATTCCTGCCGTTCGACCGCCTGCTCCCGAAGGTGAGCGTCATGGTGACCAACGGCGGCTATGGCGCCGTCAATCACGCACTCAGTCTCGGTGTGCCCCTGGTCGTCGCCGGAGATAGTGAGGAGAAACCGGAGATCGCGGCGCGGGTCGCGTGGGCCGGCGCCGGCATCAATCTCGGCACCGGCAAGCCTTCGCCGGCGCAAATTCGCGAGGCGGTGCGTACCGTGCTCACGAAGCCGCAATATCGCCAGTGCGCGCAGGAGTTGCGCATCGCATTCGCCCGCCACAATGCTCGTGACGAGATTGCGGAACTGGTCGAAGACCTTGCGGCCCGCGGCGCAAGCGCGGACTCACCCGGAACGAGGCGTATCAGCTTCGGCGTCGCCGGCGCTCACGCGCACAGTTGATGGCCGGCGAGCATTGATGCCACCGTCTCGGCAATACACAGCAGAACAGCACCCACGACCTGCCGCACCGGCGTGAGCATTGCTAAGGAAGGCAAGAAAATGCCGTGGTCGAGGCGCGGTTGGATCGCCGGGCTAGCTCTGGTCGTCATCGCCTGTGTTTACGTCTTCGCCGTGATCGCCAATGGTGAGGCGCCCCCGAAACGCCCGCAAGTTGCGGCGATCGAAACGCAGCTCTCCGATGTGAGCCGGTACGCGGATCAGCCCTCGGCCACCGTACCAATTGCCACGACGCTCGCCAGAGCGGAACGGCATTTTATAACCGAAACGCTTGCCGTGACTGGAACCCTCGCGCCCCGCGAGGAGGTTGTCGTCGGCCCCGAGGTCGACGGGCTTCGCATCACCGAGATCTTCGCCGACGTCGGCGATCGTGTCGAACAAGGCCAAGTGCTCGCCCGGCTCGACAGCCGCATGCTTCAGACGCAGCTGGAGCAGAACAATGCGACGATCGCAAGAACCGAGGCAATGCTCGCGCAGGTGAAGACGTCGATCGCCGAAGCCCAGGCGAACGAAGCCGAATCGGCGGTCAATTTGAAACGCACACAAACATTGGACGCCACAGGCACAACGTCTGCGGCGCAACTGCTCACGCGCCAGACAGAGGCCAAGGTCGCCGTCGCGAAGTCCAACGCCGCCGAGGCGAATTTGCGAGTCGCCGAAGCGGACAATGCATTGGCGCGGGCGCTGCGCAACGAGGTCGAGCTGAAAATCGCGCGCACTGAGTTGAAGGCGCCTGCCGCCGGGACCATCTCGCATCGCTCCGCCCGCCTGGGCGCGGTAGTCTCCATGACCGGCGAGCCGCTATTCCGGCTCATCCGCAACAGCGAAATCGAATTCGACGCCGAAGTGCCTGAAACGATGCTCCCGCGGATCGAGCCGGGCCAGAAGGTCGAAGTCTGGCTGGCCGGCGTCAGCGAAGCCATGGACGGTCATGTGCGGCTGGTCGATCCGACCGTTGACGAAACGAGCAGACTCGGCCGAGTACCGATCACGCTCTCGCCAAATCCGGCATTGAGGGCCGGCATTTTCGCCCACGGCAACATCACTGTCGGCGGGCGACAAGCCGTCACCGTGCCGTTATCGGCCGTCCTGTTCGGCAAGGACGGCGCCTATGTCCAGCTTGTAACGAACAACGTCGTCGAAATGCGCGGCGTAGAAACCGGCATCAAGCGCGGCGACCGTATCGAGATCGTAAACGGGCTCGCGGAAGGCCAGGAGGTCGTCGCTCGGGCCGCAGCCTTCGTCAAGGCGGGCGACCGGATTACGCCCGTCCGCAGCGACGCGAGAATCACGGGGGGGAGCTGACGTGGTCCGCAACGTCTCCGCCTGGTCGATCCGCAACCCCATTCCGCCGTTGGTGCTCTTCGTCGTCCTGATCGCGCTCGGCGCGGTCGCCCTGAAGACGCTGCCGATCACGCAGATGCCCAACATCGACATCCCCATCGTTACCATCACCATCACACAGACGGGCGCTGCGCCGAGCGAGCTGGAAGCGCAGGTCACGAAGAACGTCGAGGCGGCGGTGGCCGGGGTCGTCGGGGTGAAGCACATCACCTCGAGCATCTCCGATGGCGTGTCGGTCACGACGGCCGAGTTTCAATTGGAGACGTCGGCAGATCGTGCGACGAACGACGTCCGAGATGCGATCGCGAACATCCGGTCGGAGCTGCCGCAGACCATTGAGGAGCCGTTAATACAGCGGGTCGATGTCGACGGAATGGCTATCGTCACCTATGCAGCGTCGATGCCGCCGCTAACGACTGAACAGGTATCCTGGTTCATCGACGACGTTATCGCGCCGACGCTCCAGGGCGTTCGCGGCGTCGCGCAGGTCAAGCGCGCAGGGGGCGTCAACCGTGAAATCCGCATATCGTTATTGCCCGACCGACTGATGGCGCTCGGCATCACCGCGACGGACGTGAACGAGCAACTGCGCGCCACGAATGTCGATCTCTCCGGCGGGCGCGGCGATATGGGCTCGCAGGAGCAAACCATACGCGTGCTCGCCGGCGCCGCGACGATCGAGGATCTGGCCAACACCACGATCGTGCTGTCGGGCGGTCGAAAGACCAGATTAAGCGACATCGCCACTGTCACGGACGGCGCGGCGGAAGTCCGCAGCCTTGCCCGCCTTGATGGACGTCCGGTCGTCGCCTTCGAAATCTACCGCGCAAAGGGCTTTTCGGACGTGGCCGTCGCGGATGCCGTCGCGAAGAAACTGCAAGAGCTTCAGAACGAGCATCCGCAATTGTTGTTGACCGAGATCGACAGCACGGTGCGCTATACCAGGACCGATTACCGAGCCACCATGCAGACCTTGACCGAAGGTGCAATCCTCGCGGTCGTCGTCGTGCTGATATTTCTACGCGACTTTCGTGCGACGGTGATTTCCGCGCTGGCGATCCCGATGTCGATCTTTCCAACGTTTTGGGCGATGGGCATGATCGGCTTTTCGCTCAACGGCATCAGCCTGCTCGCGATCACGCTCGTCACCGGGATACTCGTCGACGATGCGATCGTCGAAATCGAGAACATCGTCCGGCACATGCGCATGGGCAAATCGGCCTATCGCGCCTCGCTCGAGGCGGCGGACGAGATCGGGCTCGCGGTCGTCGCGACGAGCATGACCATCGTCGCCATGTTCGTGCCGGTGAGCTTCATGGGCGGGATCCCCGGCCAGTATTTCAAGCAATTCGGCCTCACCGTCGCCATAGCGGTCACCTTCTCGCTGCTGGTCGCGCGGCTGATAACACCGCTTCTGGCGGCAAATTTCCTGCGCGACCGTCAGGACCGGGTCGAACGGATCGGCGTCATGATGCGGAGCTATCTCCGCTTGCTCGAATGGTCCATTCGCCACCGCTTCATTGCAGTGGCGTTGGCAGCGCTGATCTTCCTGGGCTCGATCGTAAGCGCAGGTTCTCTGCCGTACGGCTTCCTGCCGACCAATGACCTGTCGCGCTCGGTTCTCCAGATCGAGCTGCCGCCGGGCTCGACAATCGAGGAGTCCGAAGCAACAGTCGAGCGAATCACCGCGGCGCTCAAGAAACGGCCGGAGGTCAAAAGCGTCTATGCGGTGGTCGGCGCCGCCGGCACCAATGGGCTGAGCATCACCGCCGGCGAAGTGCGCAAGGCCACGATGATCATTAATCTCGTACCCCGCGGCAAGCGCTCGTTCTCGCAGAAGGCATTCGAGAGCGACATGCGCGCGATGCTCAGCACGATTCCGGACATGCGCGGCAGCTTCGCCAACAGCGGCGGCGGACGGGAATTCACGCTGATCCTGTCCGGGGTCGATGGTGCCGCGGTCGAAGAGGCGGCGCTCGCCATCAGGCGGGAGGCGCGGACGAAAGTGCCCGTTCTCGCGAATGTCGTCGCGTCGACTGCACTTGCCCGGCCAGAAATTCGTATCGTGCCGAGGCTCGATGAAGCCGCCGATCTCGGAATCTCCGCGGCACAGATTGCCGAAGCCGTGCGGATTGCAACGATCGGCGATGTCTCTACGAAACTTGCCAAGTTCTCGGCGATCGATCGCCAGGTGCCAATCCGCGTGCAACTCGACGAAGGGGCGCGGGGCGACCTGTCGATCCTCGAAACAATGCGCGTCAAGGCGAAGAACGGCACGAGTGTCCCGCTCGCGACGGTTGCCAGCATCGGCTTCGGCGAGGGACCGACGACCATAGAACGTTATGACCGCAAGCGTCGCGTCGCAATCGAAGCCGACCTGGTCGGGAGCACGCCGCTCGGGGAGGCGATCGATCAGGTGATGGCGCTGCCATCGGCGCGAAACCTGCCCGCGGGCGTGACGCTCACACGATTCGGCGATTCGGAAATCATGGACGAGGTCTTTTCAAGCTTCTCGCGCGCCATCGCTGCGGGCGTGCTGATGGTGCTCGCGGTCCTCGTTCTGCTGTTCGCCGACATGATGCAGCCGATCACCATTCTCTTCTCCCTGCCGCTTTCGATCGGTGGAGCGGTCCTTGCCCTGATTCTCAGCGGCAATGCGATCAACCTCTCGGTCATTATCGGCGTTCTCATGCTCATGGGAATCGTGACGAAGAACGCGATTCTGCTCGTGGAGTTCGCGATCATGGAGGTGGGGCGCGGTGTGGAGCGCACCGAGGCGTTGATCGAAGCCGGGCGCAAGCGCGCTCAACCCGTCATCATGACCACGGCAGCGATGACCGCCGGCATGCTGCCTTCCGCAATGGGACTCGGCGAAGGAGGGGAGTTCCGTTCCCCCATGGCGATCGCGTTGATAGGCGGGCTGCTCGCTTCGACCTTTCTCAGCCTCGTCTTCGTCCCGGCCGCCTTTACGATCATGAACGATCTTGGCCGGATCCTGGGCGGCAGGCTGTCGCGCTTCCTCGGACCGAAAGGCGGGCAGGCGGCGGGCGGCGATGCACCCGTCTGATCGCCCGTTCGCCAATTCCGCATTTTACCCTCGCCGTCCCGACATGCGCCGGCAGACGATCCGCGCGACTCAAGCGCCACAGCCGAACCCTCATCGGCTGGGCCGACGCGTCTGTTATCGTTCGCTCCACCATACCGATGCCGCTTTGACGTTTGCGCTGAATCCCGAGACGCGATCGCATTTGCCGCAAGCGCTCCGACATACAAGTCCGAAACGCCAACGCGACTTTCTCGCCGGTCGGTGGTGTGCGGAGGAGGCGCTTCGATGCCTGGGTGCCGGGTCGACACATGTGGCGATGGCCGAGGATCGAACACCGGCCTGGCCAGATGGTGTGGTCGGCTCGATCACGCATAGCGGCGATTTTGCCGCAGCGGCGGTTGCATGGGCGGCTGATGTCGCCGGGCTCGGCATCGACTCGGAACAAATCATCAGCCCGGCCGCGGCGCGAGACATCGCCGCCGTCTGCATGGTCGACGAGGCGGCGCTGTTCAGGGCGGCCCATGGCCGCAGCTTTTGCGAATTCTGCACCTTTGTCTTTTCGGCAAAGGAGGCCGTCTTCAAGTGTCTGTTTCCGCTCAC
>DASXOK010000118.1:0-3909 GCA_036494425.1 Pseudolabrys sp. | reverse complement strand
CGTCAACGGCGAATGGGGCCTCGCGATGCATGCGCAGTCGTTCCGGGGCGGCGAGGAACGCAACGTGATGATCGACTTCGGATTCACGCCGGAGGTGCTCAACAACAACATGGCGATCCTCAAGGTCGATCCCGGAACCTTCGACGCCCTGGTGCTCAGCCACGGCCATTACGATCATTTCGGCGGCATGGTCGGCTTCCTCGACGCCAACAAGAACGTGCTCAAGCGCAATATCCCATTCTATGTCGGCGGCGAGGACACCTTCTGCATTCGCAGGAATCCCGCCGGCAATTTCGGCGCTCTCGATCGCAAGGCGATCCTCGATGCCGAACTGACGCTGATGATGGCGTCGGAACCGGCCATCGTCGCCGACCACGCCTTCACCACCGGCCGCATCGGGCAGGTCTCGTTCGAGAAGCCGCTGCAGCCGAGCACGGAGATTGTCGGCATTGTCGACGGCTTCGGCTGTTTCCCCGACGACATGCCGCCGGAGAAGAACACCGGCGCCTATATCCCCGACGATTTCGAGCACGAGATCGGCACGGTCTATCTGGTGAAGGGCAGGGGGCTCGTCGTGCTCACCTCATGCAGCCATCGCGGCGTCATCAACACCGTGCGCCAGGCGATGCAAGCCTCCGGCGTCGACAAGGTCTTCGCCGTCATCGGCGGCTTCCATGTCGTGCCGCCGCTCGGCGATGACTACATCAACCAGACGATCGCTGAGTTAAAAGAGATCGATCCGGATTATCTCGTCACCGCGCATTGCACCGGCGACCGCTTCTACGATCTCGCGCGCCAGGCACTCGGCGACAAGGTGATCCACTCGGCGGTGGGGACACGGTTTGTGTTTGAGGGTTGGCGCGTGTTGCGTTTACCCGGAATCGCCCCGCTCGTCCCCGCGGAAGCGAGGACTCAGCACTTAAACCCCGGTTTTCCGGCACTTTCTGGATTCTCGCTTGCGCGGGAATGAGCGGAGCAAGGTGCGACGGAAACGCAACTCGCTCTAATGGACAAGAAAGATGGCGGCTCAGTCAGCGGGGATCGTAAACTGAAAGAGAGCGCCCCGCGGCTCGCAATTGGTCGCTCGCAGCCGCCCGCCATGGGCTTCGATGATCGAGCGGCAGATCGAGAGGCCCATGCCCATGCCCTCGGGCTTGGTCGTGTAGAAGGGTTCAAAGAGGCGCGGCAGGCTCTCAGGGCGCAGCCCAACGCCAGTATCCCGCACGGCGACGCACACGCCCTCCGGCCCGACACTCGTGCTGATGTGTAATTCTCGGTTACTGTCCTCAACGCCACTCATCGACTGGATGGCATTGACGATCAAGTTCAACATCACTTGTTGCAGTTGGACCCGATCGCCTTGGACACGCGGCAACTCAGGCGCCAGCCGCGTGCTCACCGTGACGCCGGTTTTTACAGCTTCGCTGTAGGTCAGGGCTATCACCTCGGCGATCGCCTCGTTGAGATCCACGACCTCTTTCCGGGGTGGCGCTTTTTTGATCAGAGACCCGATCCGGTCGACGACGTCGCTGGCTCGATGGGCGTCGTTCACAATGCAGGTGAGCGCTTCCCTCACCTCCGCCACGTCGGGTGGGCTTCTGTCTAGAAACCGCAGTGCAGCAGCGGCGTTTGTGCTTGCCGTCGCAATGGGCTGCTTGATTTCATGAGCAATCGAGGCGGTGAGCTGGCCCATCGTCGCGACGCGGTTGGCATGGGCCAGATCGCTCTGCATCTCGCGATATTGCCGCTCGCGACGGGTGCTCTCCAAGGCAATGGTGGCTTGCGCCGCGAAGTCGGTGAATAAGCAAATCTGTTTGTCGGTGAACGGCTGTACCCGTGTCCGGCCCAGACTAATTATCCCGACTTTCTCATTGTCTTTGAGCAACGGCAGAAACAGGGCCGTTCGATAACGAGCCTTCGCGGCCGCGACCCAAGGATCATCCCGATGATCGCCTTCAAGTGCTGTCAAGTTTGGGATGTGGGCGGGTGACCTGCTTGTGGCTAACCGACCCAGAAAACTCTCCTTGTCGAGTACTGGGAATGATGACCACGCCTGACTGACCACAAGGGGGTCCCCTCGCACCGCCACGAGACGAAGGCCGCTTTCTTCGAAGAGACGCAAGCTTCCCATGTCTGCTCGACAGAGACGTGTGGCGCTGTCGAGGATCGCGTCGAAGATCGGCTGCAAGTCATGCGGCGAACTCGCAATGGCGCGCAACACCTCCGAGATGGCCGTCTGTTGTTCGACGAGTTCGGTAACCCGATCTTCCAGCGCGGAGGCGGTCCTTTCTCCGTGGATACTCTCGGTCATGAGCAGTTCTTTGGCTTAGACGGTGAGGTCAGCATAACGGCTCCAGCCTCAGTCCGCGATAGCTCTCACGGCCCCTCCAAACCGACCCGGATTATCTCGTCACCGCGCATTGCACCGGCGACCGCTTCTATGACCCCGCCCGCCAGGAACTTGGCGACTAGGTAATCCACTCGGCGCTGGAAACAAGGTTTGTGTTTGAGGGTGTTTAGCGGAGTTGGCAGCCGCCGCGTGCCAATTTGATTGTCATGGTTGGGCTTGTCCCGGCTATCCCGCTTAGGAGAGTGCAGTGCCCTATTTGCCGGGGCCGCCGAGACAAGCCTGGCGACGACAGCTCATTCCCTAAAACGTCTGATACGCCTCGCCGACCCGGCCGCCGACGCGGTCGAAGCCGTCGCGCGCGGGCTGGCTCGCCTGATCGATGTTCATGGCGCGCGCGTAGGAGCCGGCGGCCTTGTCCTTGTCGCCGAGCCGCTCATAGGCGAGCCCGCGGCTGATCCAGGCCTGCACGTTCTGCGGCGCGATGGTCACCGCGTTGTCGAGGTCGCTCGCCGCACTCTTGTAGTCGTTCGCCGCCATGTAGCTCAGAGCACGCGCCACATAGGGCTCGGCTTCCTGCGTCGAGAGGCCGATGGCGGTGGAGAAATCTTCGATCGCAAAGCTGTGCTGCTTTTCGCTCTGATACAGCAGCCCGCGATTGTAATAGGCCTGCGCGCTGTCCGGCCGCAGCGTGATCGCCTTGTTGAAGTCGGGGAGCGCGACCATCGGTTTGCCCTGCTGCCGCTCGACCATGCCGCGGCCGAGATAGGCGGTCGCGTAGTTCGGATCGATCTGGAGCGACCTGTCGTAATCGGCGAGCGCCTGCTCGGGCATGCCGGTCTGGCGATAGACCAGCCCGCGGTTGGCATAGGCCTGCGCGTAATTGGGATCGATGCTGATGGCCTTGTTGAAATCCGCGAGCGCTTCGGAATAGCGCCCGGCCTGGCCGAACACCGTGCCGCGCATGTTGTAGGCCTGCGGGTCCTGCGGATTGTGCTGCACCACCTCGGTGAGCGAGGCGATATTGGCGGGCGACGTCGCGTAGGTCGCGTCTTCGCTCTCCGGCGCGCCGGCCGAGACCATGTTCAGCGCCGAGGTCGAGCAGCCGGCCAGCGCAAGCGCGAGGAGGGGGAGAAGAATGGCTGGACGCATCGGGGGACAGATCCCGCTGTTACGACGGCTCGATCAATCTGTCCGCGATTGCGGCGAAGGTTCGACGCCTGCCGCGGACTGCGCCCCACACGCGAGACTCAACAAAGCAATAGCGCGGGCGAATGCGACCCGCGCCACTGAAATCCTAACCCTGTCGCGGCTCGAAAGCCGTACGATCAGAAGCGCGGCGGCGGAGCGCCACGACCACGGCCACCGGCTCCGCCGGGACCACCCGCGCCAGGAACCACGCGCGGCTTCATCGGCAGCAGACCCTCGCGCTGCATCTTCTTGCGCGCAAGCTTACGGGCGCGACGGATCGCTTCCGCCTTCTCCCGAGCCTTCTTTTCCGACGGCTTTTCGTAATGACCGCGAAGCTTCATCTCGCGGAAAATGCCCTCGCGCTGCATCTT
>DASXOK010000117.1:0-2535 GCA_036494425.1 Pseudolabrys sp. | reverse complement strand
CCGCCATGCGCACCACGCGCCTAGCCAAAAACAGCGGATCTTCGCCGGCATCCAACATCCGCGCCAGATAATAAAGCGCCGCATCGGGATCGGAGCCGCGCACCGATTTATGCAGCGCCGAGATGAGGTTATAATGGCCGTCGGCGGATTTGTCGTAGATCGGCGCGCGGCGCTGCACCACGTCCTGCAGCGCGGCAGCGTCGAAGCTTTCGCCCTTGCGCGCGGCGCGCCAGACTTCTTCGGCAAGCGTGAGCGCGGCACGGCCATCGCCGTCGGCCATCCGGATCAGCGACGAGCGCGCCTCGGCATCGAGCGGAAGCGTCTTGCCCTCGATGGATTCGGCACGGGCCAGCAGTTTTTCGACCGCGGCGGCGTCGAGCATGCGCGCGAGATAATAAAGCGCGGCGTCCGGATCGGAGCCGCGCACGGACTTGTGCAGCGCGGAGATGAGATTGTAGTGGCCGTCCTGGGCCTTGTCATAAATCGGCGCGCGGCGCTGCACGATTTCTTGGAGCTTGGCAGAGTCGAAGATTTCGTCCTTGCGCGCGGCGCGCCAGACTTCTTCCGCCAGCGTGAGAGACGCGCGACCGTCGCCGTCGGCCATGCCGATGAGAGCTTCGCGCGCCTGTGCGTCGAGCGGCAAGGGCTTGCCTTCGATCTCCTCGGCGCGGGCGAGCAGCTTCTCGATCGCCTCCGGACCGAGCGAACGGAACACCAGCACGCGTGCGCGTGAAAGCAAGGGCGCGTTGAGCTCGAAGGATGGGTTCTCGGTGGTGGCGCCGACCAGCACGATGGTGCCGTCTTCCATCACCGGCAGGAACGAGTCTTGCTGCGCACGGTTGAAGCGGTGGATCTCGTCCACGAACAACAGCGTGCCCTGCCCCATCTCGCGGCGGCGGCGCGCTTCCTCGAACACCTTCTTCAAGTCGGCAACGCCGGTGAAAATGGCCGATATCTGCTCGAAGTGCAGGTCGGTGGCCTGCGCGAGCAGCCGCGCCACCGTGGTCTTGCCGGTGCCGGGCGGTCCCCAGAACACGAGCGAACCGAGCGAGCGCGTCTCCAGCATGCGCGTGAGCGCGCCGTCGGGTCCGAGTAGATGATCCTGCCCCACCACCTCGTCCAACTTTTGCGGACGCAGCTTGTCGGCGAGCGGACGCGGCGCGTCTCGGTCGAGGCCGGCCGCGGCGAACAGAGTTGGACCGGGGTTTTTGGGGCAGGGAGTCATGCTTAGCCTCTTTTCCCGGGCGTAGCGCAGCACGCAGTGATGCGCTGCGCCAGGGACACAAGTCCGTGCATCCCGTCCATCATCCGCTGAACACCACCGATACCTTCTGTCCGCCGCGCAGGATGACGATGCGCCAGGTGCGGCTTCCGGCTTCGCTCACGCGCGCGAGATCGGCCGTCTTGGCGATGTGCTGGCCATTGACCTCCTGCACCACGTCGCCGCGCTGGAAGCCGAGGTTGCTCGCATAAGACCCGTTGTCGACATCGAGGATGACGACGCCGCTGTCGATGTTCTGCAACTGCAGCTCGTCGGCGAGCGCCGGCGAGATGTTCGCCACTTTGGCGCCGAAGAAGGGCGAGCGTGCCTTGATGGTGATCTCGTCGCGCGGCGTCTCCGGCGCGGTCTGCAAGGCGACCGCGACCTTGAGTTCGCTGCCGCCGCGCTGGATGCCGAGCTGGGCGTTGCCGCCGAGCGGCTGCGTGGCGAACCGGTAGTCAAACGCATTCGGATCGTCGACCTGCTGGCCGTCGACCGACACGATGAGATCGCCGGGCTTGAGCCCTGCTCGCGCCGCCGGGCTGTTCGCCTGGACATTGGCGATGAGCGCACCGGCGGGCCGCTTGAGTCCGAGACTGTCGGCGATATCGGGCGTGACCGCCTGGAGCTTGGCGCCGAGCCAGGGACGCTTGACCGCGCCGCCGCCGCTCTTGGCCGAAGCGACGACGACCCGCACCATGTTCGCCGGGATGGCGAAGCCGACGCCCTGCGAACCGCCCGAGCGCGAGAAGATCGCCGTGTTGATGCCGATCAGCTTGCCGGACATGTCGACCAGCGCGCCGCCGGAATTGCCCGGATTGATCGCCGCGTCGGTCTGAATAAAGAACTGGTAGTCCGAAATGCCGACCTGCGTCCGCGCCAGCGCCGAGACGATGCCGTGGGTCACGGTCTGGCCGACGCCGAAAGGATTGCCGATCGCCAGCACGACGTCGCCGACCTGCAAATCGTCGGAATTGCCGAAGTCGATCACCGGGAAGCGCTCTTTCTTGTCGTCTTTCACGCGCAGCACCGCGAGATCGGCGCGGGGGTCCTTGAGCACGACGTCGACGGAGAACTCGCGCTTGTCGGCGAGCGAAACCTTGACCTCGTCGGCGCCGTCGATGACGTGGTTGTTGGTCACCACCAGGCCGGAGGGGTCGACCATGACGCCCGAGCCGAGCGAGCGCTGCATCTGTTCGGGCTGCTGGCCGGGCACGCCGAAGAAACGGCGGAAGATTGGATCGTCGAGCAGCGGGTTGTGGTTCTGCACGACC
>DASXOK010000116.1:0-12133 GCA_036494425.1 Pseudolabrys sp. | reverse complement strand
CCACCGCCGGATCGCTGATGCGCTCCTTGAGCATTGTCTCGGTGCGGCGGATCTCCGCCTGGCCTGGCAGGAACACCAGCGCCGAGCCTTGGTCGGCGCGCAGTGCGCGAGCCGCCGCGTCCGTGACCTGCCGCTCGATCGGCTCGCGCGGATCGCGGCCGAGATAGCGCGTCTCGACCGGGAAGGCGCGACCCTCGCTCTCGATCACCGCTGCGTCGCCGGAATCCTTGTCGCTGAGAAGTTTCGCCACCCGCGCGCCGTCGAGCGTCGCCGACATCGCCAGGAGCTTGAGATCGTCGCGCAGGCCCTGCTGCACGTCGCGCGCGAGCGCCAGGCCGAGGTCGGCATCAAGCGACCGCTCGTGGAATTCGTCGAACAGCACGGCAGCAATGCCGTCGAGCGACGGATCGTCGAGGATGAGCCGGGTGAAGATGCCTTCGGTCACCACCTCGATGCGGGTCTTGCGCGTGACCTTCGAGCCGAAGCGGACGCGCAGGCCAACGGTCTCGCCGACGCCCTCCTTCAAGGTCGAAGCCATCCGTTCGGCGGCGGCGCGGGCAGCCAGCCGCCGCGGCTCCAGCACCAGGATCTTCCGGTCCCTGGCCCATGGCTCGTCGAGCAGCACCAGCGGCACGCGCGTGGTCTTGCCGGCGCCGGGCGGCGCCACCAGCACGGCGGCATTGCGCGCCCTCAGCGCGGCAATGAGGCCGGGCAGCTCGGCGTCGATGGGGAGGGATGTGTCGAAGGTGCGCATATAATAAGCCCGTCATTCCGGGGCGCGAGCGCAGCGAGCGAGCCCGGAATCCATAACCCCTGACGCTGCCGAGTATGGATTCCGGGCTCGCGGCCTTACGGCCGCGCCCCGGAATGACGGAGACTTATACAGGAGTCGAACAATCGGACAGGCGTCTTACGTCTTCGCCCGTCCGATGCTCTCGTAACCGAAGCCGTGGCGGGCGATCTCGTCGGGCCGGTAGACGTTGCGCAGGTCGACCAGGATCGGCTTCTCCATGATCGTCTTGAGCCGGTCGAAGTCGAGCGCGCGGAACTGTTCCCACTCGGTGACGATCACCAGCGCGGAGGCGTCCTGCGCGCAGTCATAGGCGTCCTTGCAGAAGGTCACGTTGGTGACCATGGACTTGGCCATCTCCATGCCTTCGGGATCGTAGGCGCGCACTTTGGCGCCCATGTCCTGCAGGGCAGTGATCAGCGGCAGCGACGGCGCATCACGCATGTCGTCGGTGTTCGGCTTGAACGTCAGGCCGAGCAGCGCCACCGTCTTGCCACGCACATCGCCTTTGAGCGCGGTCGAAACCTTGCGCGACATCGCCCGCTTGCGCGCGTCGTTGACCGCCACCACCGCCTCGACGATGCGCAGCGGCGCTTCATTGTCCTGGCCGGTCTTGAGCAGCGCCAGTGTGTCCTTTGGGAAGCACGAACCGCCGTAGCCCGGGCCCGCATGCAGGAACTTGGTGCCGATGCGGTTGTCGAGGCCGATGCCGCGCGCGATTTCCTGCACGTCGGCGCCGACTTTTTCGGCGAGGTCAGCGATTTCGTTGATGAAGGTGATTTTGGTGGCGAGGAAGGCGTTGGCGGCGTACTTGATCAGTTCCGCAGTGCGCCGCTCGGTGAACAGGATAGGCGAGCGGTTGAGGAACAATGGCCGATAGAGATCGGTCATCACCTCGCGCGCGCGATCGTTGCTGGTGCCGACCACCACGCGGTCGGGATGTTTGAAGTCCTGAATGGCCGCGCCTTCGCGCAGGAACTCAGGGTTCGACACCACCGCGCAGTCGGCATCTTTTCGAGTCTCGGCGATGACACGTTCCACTTCATCCCCGGTGCCCACAGGCACGGTCGATTTGGTGATAACGACGGTGAAACCATCGAGCGCGCCGGCGATCTCGCGCGCGGCGTCGAAGACATAGGTCAGATCGGCATGTCCGTCGCCACGCCGCGAGGGCGTGCCCACCGCGATGAACACCGCGTCGGCCTCCGCGACCGCGGGCTTGAGGTCGGTGGTGAACTTGAGCCGTCCGGCGCGGGCGTTGCTAGCGACCAGACTGTCCAGGCCAGGCTCGTAAATCGGTATCTCGCCGCGCTCCAGCGCGGCGATCTTGCCCTTGTCCTTGTCGACGCAAATGACTTCGTGGCCGAAGTCGGCGAAGCAGGCCCCAGACACAAGGCCAACATAGCCGGTGCCGATCATGGCAACGCGCATATCTTCTCCGTCATATTGAGGGTTCCGATTCCGGGCGAAACCAGCGGCAAATCCTTAGCAGATATGGCCCGGACTGGCGAGAGCAGCCAAGCGAAACGCATTTCCTGTGGTCGCACCATTAGCCAGATTGATAATGGCAGCATCTAGGCCCACATTCGGCGCATGCCAGCCACAAGCAAACCGAAATCCAAGGCTACCCCTTCCGCGCCCGCGAGCCCGGCCACGCGGCCGCTCAAGAAGGGCGACCACCTCTTTCTGGTCGATGGGTCGGGTTACATATTCCGCGCCTACCACGCGCTACCGCCGCTGACGCGCAAGTCGGACGGGCTGCAGGTCAACGCCGTGCTCGGCTTCTGCAACATGCTGTGGAAGCTGCTCGCGGAGATGAAACCCGACGAGAAGCCGACGCATCTCGCGGTGGTGTTCGACAAATCCGAGAAAACGTTCCGCACCGACTTCTATCCCGATTACAAGGCGCACCGGCCGGACGCGCCGGCCGATCTCATTCCGCAGTTCCCGCTGATCCGCGAGGCCGTGCACGCCTTCGAGATTCCGTGCCTGGAACAGGCTGGGTACGAAGCCGACGACCTCATTGCCACTTATGCGCGGCTTGCCTGCGAGGCGAAGGCGACCACGACGATCGTGTCGTCCGACAAGGACCTGATGCAGCTCGTCGGCAACGGCGTCATGATGTACGACACCATGAAGGATCGCCGCATCGGCCGCGACGAGGTGATCGAGAAGTTCGGCGTCGGTCCGGAGAAGGTCATCGAGGTGCAGGCGCTGATCGGCGACTCCACCGACAATGTGCCCGGCGTTCCCGGCATCGGCGTGAAGACCGCGGCGCAACTGATCGGCGAATACGGCGACCTCGAAACGCTGCTCGCGCGCGCCGCCGAGATCAAACAGGAGAAGCGGCGGCAGACGCTGATCGACAATGCCGAGCTCGCGCGTGTCTCGAAACGTCTCGTCACGCTCGACCAGAACGTGCCGCTCGAGGTGCCGGTCGACGACCTCGCGGTGCACGACCCGGATTACAAACATCTGATCGCCTTCCTGAAGGCGATGGAGTTCTCGACCATCACCCGCCGCATCGCCGAGAAGACCGGTATCGATGCGAGCGCGATCGAAGCGGATGGGAAGCTTGCTTCGGGTTCTCCGGCGAGCACTGACTCTTCACCTCCCCCCTTGAGGGGGAGGTCGGCCGGCGAAACCGGCCGGGAGGGGGGTACTGCACAGCTCGATCTTGGCACACCCCGCTTCCCGGCCCTCCCCCGCAAGGAGGGAGGGAGCGCGGATGCCGTGCCCTCCTCATTCACCCCAATCGCGCTCGCCACCGCGCGCGCGGAGAAGGCGCGCACCGCCAAGATCGACCGCACCAAATACGAGACCGTGCGCAGCATCGAACGGCTCACCCAGTGGATCGCGCGCGCGCACGACGCGGGCGTGGTCGCGATCGACACCGAGACCACCAGCCTCGATCCGATGCAGGCGCATCTCTGCGGCTTTTCGCTTGCGGTCGCTCCGAACGAGGCCTGCTACGTGCCCATCGGCCATCGCGAAGGCGGCGGCGAAGGCAACGACCTGTTCAATCCCGAAGCCAAGCTCTGCCCCGACCAGATTCCCGAGCTGGACGCGCTCGCGGCCATCAAGGCGCTCCTGGAGGATGAAAGCATCCTCAAGATCGCGCAGAACATGAAGTTCGACTGGCTGATCTTCAAGCAACGCGGCATCGAGGTCGCCGGCTACGACGACACAATGCTGATCTCTTACGTGCTCGACGCCGGCAAAGGCGGCCACGGCATGGACGATCTCGCCAAGCGGTGGCTCAATCACGACACCATCCACTATCACCACGTGGCCGGCTCGGGCAAAGGCCAGGTGACCTTCGACTGCGTGCCGATCGACAAGGCGAGCGAATACGCCGCCGAGGATGCCGATGTGACGCTGCGCCTGTGGTACGCGCTCAAGCCACGGCTCGCGGCCGAACGCGTCACCAATGTTTACGAGGCGCTGGAGCGGCAGATGCCTACGGTGCTCGCACGCATGGAGCGGCGCGGCATCTCGATCGACCGGCAGGTGCTCTCCCGCCTCTCCGGCGAGTTCGCGCAGGAACAGGCGCGACTCGAGGACGAGATCAAGACGTTGGCCGGCGAGCCGATCAATCCTGGTTCGCCGAAGCAGATCGGCGACATCCTCTTCGGCAAGCTCGGCCTGCCCGGCGGCACCAAGACCAAAACCGGCCAGTGGTCGACCGGCGCGCGCACGCTGGAAGACTTGGCCGAGCAGCACGAACTGCCGCGCACGATTCTCGACTGGCGGCAGGTGTCGAAGCTGCGATCGACCTACACCGAGGCGCTACCGAACTACGTCAACCCGACGACGCATCGCGTGCACACGAGCTACGCGCTCGCCGCCACCTCGACCGGCCGCCTGTCGTCGTCCGAGCCGAACCTGCAGAACATCCCGATCCGCACCGAAGACGGACGTAAGATCCGCAAGGCCTTCGTCGCGTCACCGGGCATGAAGCTCGTCTCCGCCGACTATTCCCAAATTGAGCTGCGCCTCCTGGCCGAGATCGCCGACGTGCCGAACTTGCGCAAGGCGTTCCAGGACAAGGTCGACATCCACGCCATGACGGCGTCGGAAATGTTCGGCGTGCCGGTGAAGGACATGCCGCCGGAGGTGCGTCGCCGCGCCAAGGCGATCAACTTCGGCATCATCTATGGCATCTCGGCCTTCGGCCTCGCCAACCAGCTCGGCATCGAGCGCGAGGAAGCCGGCGCCTACATCAAGAAGTACTTCGAGCGTTTCCCCGGCATCCGCGCCTACATGGACGAGACGCGCGACTACTGCCGCGAGCACGGCTATGTGCTCACGCTGTTCGGGCGCAAGTGCCATTACCCGGACATCAAGAACGCGAACCCGTCGATCCGCGCCTTCAACGAGCGTGCGGCGATCAATGCGCGTCTGCAAGGCTCGGCCGCCGACATCATCCGCCGCGCCATGATGCGCATCGAGCCGGAGCTCGAGGAAGCGAAGCTCAAGGCGCAGATGCTGCTCCAGGTGCACGACGAACTGATCTTCGAAGTGCCGGAGGATGAGGTGAAGGGCACCATCGCGATCGTGAAGGCCGTGATGGAGAGCGCCCCGCACCCGGCGGTGTCGCTGCACGTACCGTTGCAGGTCGACGCCCGCGCCGCCGACAACTGGGACGAGGCGCATTAATTCGGCCTCGTGTCCCGGGCGCAGCGCAGCGCGTTTGCGGTGCGCTGCAGACCCGGGACCTTCGCAAATTCTGAATTTGGTACGGCCCCGGATCTGCGCTGCATCACTTCGCTTACGCTCGTGCCGCACCGCGTCCGGGGCACGAGCTCAGTCCATCATCGGCTTCATCACCGCATAAAGCGCGTTCTTCGCCTCGAAGCCGATACCCGGCACGTCCGGCATCGGCACGCGGCTGTCCACGACCTTGCATGCGTCGGCGAAGCCGCCGAAGGGCGCGAACACCTGCGGATACGACTCGTTGCCGCCGAGCCCGAGGCCCACCGCGATGTTCAGCGCGAACTGATGGCCGCCGTGCGGCACGCAGCGGCGCGGCGACCAGCCGTGCATGCGCAGCATGTCGAGCGTGCGCATGTATTCGACGAGGCCATAGGACAGCGCCGGATCGAACTGCAGCCAGTCGCGGTCGGCACGCAAGCCGCCGTGGCGGATCAGGTTGCGCGCGTCCTGCATAGAGAACAGGTTCTCGCCGGTGGCGAGCGGCGGCCGATAGCGCGTCGCCAGCGCCGCATGCAAGAGATAGTCGAGCGGATCGAGCGGCTCCTCGTACCAGCGCAGATTATACTGCGCGATGGCATCGCCGCAGGCGAGCGCCTCGTCGAGATTGTAACGGCCATTGACGTCGACGCAGAGGTTCTCGCCTTTGCCGCCGACCACCTTCAGCGCCGCCTCGATGCGCTTGAGATCGTCCGCGAGCGGCACGCCGCCGATCTTCATCTTCACGGTGGAATAGCCGAGGTCGAGATAATGCTTCATCTCGTCCTGCAGCGCACTGATGTCCTTGTCGGGATAGTAATAGCCGCCGGCGGCGTAGACCCAGGCGGCCTTGTCGGCCTGGCCGTTGTTGTAGCGGTCGGCGAGCAGGCGCCAGAGCGGCAACCCTTCCGCCTTCGACACCGCATCCCACAGCGCCATGTCGAGCACGCCCACCGCGACCGAGCGCTCGCCGTGTCCGCCCGGCTTCTCGTTCTTCATCATCGCGCCCCACGCCTTGACGGGATCGATGATGCCGCGCGCATCGAAGATCTCGTCCGGCTTCGCAGCCTTCAGGCGCGGGATGAAGCGCTCGCGCAGAAGCCCCTGCGGCGCGTAGCGGCCGTTCGAATTGAAGCCGAAGCCGACCACGGGCTTCCCATCGCGCACGACGTCGGTGAAGATGGCGACGACGCTCGCCGTCATGGTCGAGAAATCGATGTAGGCGTTGGCGATGGCGGAAGAGATCGGAACGACGATGTCGGCAATACCGGTGATGCGCATGAAGCAACTCGCATGGGGAGAAACTATCTCCTGCTTAACGTCCCAAGCGCACCCCGGCCAGCCCTTTTTCATCTCTCAATCGCAGCACAATTTCGTTATTGCGCGGCAAAGCCGCCAATTGATGATCGCCCCCGCTCCTGATACTCAGCATCAATGACTAGCCGCCGGTCCATCCTGACACTCTGTCTTGCGGTTGCCTGCGGATTCCTGGCGCCGGAGGCCGCGTTCGCCGCCGACCTGAACGGGGCGGCGATGAGGTGGCCCTGGGCGCTGCCCTTCATCGGCATCCTCTTGTCGATCGCCACCGGACCGCTGCTGTTCCCCAGAATCTGGCACGCGCATTACGGCAAGATCGCCGCCGCATGGGCGCTACTGACCTTGGCGCCATTGGCGCTCGCCTTCGGCGCATCGGCGGCGCTGGCCGCCTTCGTGCACGCGATGATCGCCGAATACATGAGCTTCATCATCCTGCTGTTCGCGCTCTATACCGTGGCGGGCGGAGTGCTGATCACCGGCAATCTCGGCGGCCGGCCTTTGAGCAATGCGCTGGTGCTCGCCTTCGGGGCCGCGATCGCCAGCGTCGTCGGCACCACCGGCGCCGCCATGGTGCTGGTGCGGCCGCTGATCCGCGCCAATGCCGTGCGTGAACACAATGTCCATGTCGTCGTGTTCTTCATCATCCTGGTCGCCAATATCGGCGGGGCCTTGAGCCCCTTGGGCGATCCGCCGCTCTTCGTCGGCTTCCTGCACGGCGTCGATTTCTTCTGGCCGCTCACGCATCTGTGGAAGCAGACGCTGATCGCCGGCGCCTTCGTGCTGGTGGTCTTCGTCGTTGTCGACGTCGTCTACGCGCGGCGCGAGCCGCGGATGGTGCCGAAGTCGGAACCGCTGCGCGTGCACGGCCTCATCAACCTCGCCCTCATCGCGACCATCATTGGCGCCATCCTGCTCTCGGCCGCGTGGAAGCCCGGCGTCACGCTGACGATCTACGGCACCCCGCTGGAGCTCCAGAACCTCGCCCGCGACATCGCGCTGATCGTCATCGCCTTGCTCTCGCTCAAGCTGACGCCGGACGAGCACCGCGCCGCCAACGACTTCACCTGGGAGCCGATCCGAGAGGTCGCCAAGCTGTTCGCCGGCATCTTCGTCTGCATCATCCCGGTGCTGGCTGTGCTCCATGCCGGCCGCGACGGCGCCTTCGCCTTCCTGTTGGACGCCGTGACGACCCGTAACGGCGAGCCGCACGAGGCCGCCTATTTCTGGCTTACCGGCGGCCTCTCCGCCTTCCTCGACAACGCGCCGACCTATCTCGTCTTCTTCGAGCTCGCCGGCGGCAATGCGCCCGAGCTGATGGGCCCTCTCGCCGGCACGCTGGCGGCGATCTCCATGGGCGCCGTCTACATGGGCGCGCTTACATACATCGGCAACGCGCCGAACCTGATGGTCTACGCCATCGCCAGCGAACGCGGCGTGAAGATGCCGAGTTTCTTCGGCTACTTCCTCTGGGCCGCCTGCGTCCTGGTGCCGCTGTTCCTCATCCTCACGCTGCTGCCGATCGCGCCGATCCTGAAGCTGTCGTGACGAGGCCTTTGGCTTGACTTGGCCTTTGCCATGCCCGAGCTTTCCATCGCGAATTCGGGGGGAAGCTTATTCATGACCGCGCAGGCGGCGTCTCACGTTTTCTTCGGCCTCAGTCCGATGTGGGTGTCCACCTGCATCCTGGTGCTCACCTATGCCGTCATCATGTCGGAAAAGTGCAACCGCGCGATCGTCGCGCTGGTCGGCGCCGGCGTGATGGTCATCGTCGGCGTGCTCGATCAGGAAGAAGCCATCAAAGGCGTCGACTTCAACACCATCGGCTTGCTCACCGGCATGATGATCCTGGTGTCGATCTCGCGCCGCTCCGGCATGTTCCAATATCTTGCCGTGTGGTCGGCACAGGCGGCGAAGGCGCATCCGGCCGGCATTTTGCTGCTGCTGCAGATCACCACCGCGGTGCTGTCCGCTTTTCTCGACAATGTCACCACGGTGCTGCTGATCGTGCCGGTGACGCTCGCCATCTGCGCGACGCTGAAAGTGCCGGCCTATCCGTATCTGTTCGCCGAGATCTTCGCCTCGAATATCGGCGGCACCGCGACGCTGATCGGCGATCCGCCTAATATCCTCATCGGGTCGCAGGTGGGCCTCTCGTTCAACGAGTTCGTCTATCACCTGACGCCCGTCATCATCATCGTGATGATCGTGCAGGCGATCATCATCCACGTCCTCTGGGGCAAGGACCTGCGCACCTCGCCCGAGGCGGAAGCTGCGGTGATGCAGATGAAGGCGGCCGAGTCGATCCTCGATTGGCGCCTGCTCAAGCAATCGCTCGCCATTCTGGCGCTGGTGATGGTCGCCTTCGTGCTGGCGCGGCCGCTCAATCTCGAGCCCGCCACCATCGCGCTGTTCGGGGCGGCGATCCTGATGCTGCTCGACAACTGGGCGCATCATTCCGAGAAGGCCGCGCACAACATCCACGCCACCTTCGGCGACGTGGAGTGGATCACCATCTTCTTCTTCATCGGCCTGTTTATTGTCGTGCACGGTGTCGATGCCGGCGGCCTGCTCAATCTGCTCGCCAACAAGCTGGTGGCCGCGACCGGCGGCAACATGGCGACCGCCGGCTACGCGATCCTCTGGGCGTCCGCCTTCCTCTCGGCGATCGTCGACAACATCCCTTTCGTCGCCACCATGATCCCGCTGATCAAGAACATGGCGCCGTCTTTCGGCGGGGCGGAGCACATCGGGCCCTTGTGGTGGTGCCTGTCGCTCGGCGCTTGCCTCGGCGGCAACGGCACGCTGATCGGCGCCTCGGCCAACCTCACCGTGGCCGGCATCGGCGAGCGTAACGGCGTGCCGTTCCGCTTCGTCACGTACACGCTCTATGCGTTGCCGATGATGGTGGTGTCGGTCGCGATCTGCCACGTCTATGTCTGGTGGCGCTATTTCTAAGCGATCGTCGCGGTAATAACGACCCACTAACCCGCTCTTTACCACCAATCGATTACCACTCACGCACCAGTCGGGCGGCGGTTTGCGCTACATCATGGCGCAACCTTCCGCCCGTCCGCACGTTAAGTTCAAACGGCTTCGCAGACATATGTGAAGCAGATGGTTGCGGGGTCTGTAATGTCTGCCCGTCGTGCGAGCACACTGGTAAGCATTTCAGCAGCGATCCTTGCCACAAGTTTGTGCGCGGGTGGCCCCGCGTCAGCCCAGAGCCTTTTCGACACTTTGTTCGGGGGACTGCGCCGCGCCTTCGAACAGTCGTCGCATCCGCGGACCGGTTCCAACGACCCGTTCAGCAGCCTGGCCCGCGCCTTCAACCCGTCTTCGCAATCAGCGCCACAGCAGCGCACCGGCGACAGCAACCCGTCCCACGGGTTCTGCGTGCGCACCTGCGACGGCCGCTATTTCCCGGTGCAGTCGCGCGGCAATGTCAGCGCCGCCGAGATGTGCCACGCCTTCTGCCCGACGACCGAGACCAAGCTCTATTCCGGCAGCAATATCGACTTCGCGACCTCGCGTGACGGCAGCCGTTACGTCGATCTCGACAACGCCTATCTGTACCGCAAGCAGTTCGTCGCCGGCTGCAGCTGCAATGGGCGTGACGGCATGGGCCTCGCGCACGTGAACATCGACACGGATCCGACGCTACGTCCGGGCGACGTGGTGGCGACCACGAACGGGCTCGTCGCCTACGACGGCAAGAAATCGAACGACTTCACGCCGGTGCAGAACTATTCCGCTTTCTCCAAGAGCTATCGCGACCAACTCTCGGCGATGCGCATCGCGCCGACCAATCCGAGCGCGCCGAAGGACATCACCTCCTCGATCACGCCGCAGGCCAGAGCCGCGCGCGCCGAGCAAGGCACCACCGGTCAGGCCGCCAGGTAACTCGCGACCTCATCCGCCAGCGACAGCGACGACGTCAGCCCTGGCGATTCAATCCCGAACAACTGCACCAGTCCCGGCAGTCCGTGCTGCGCCGGCGCGTCGATCAGGAAGTCCGCCGCCGGCTCAACCGGGCCGGTCAGCTTGGGCCTGATGCCGCAATAGTCCGGCGTCAGCGCGCCGTCGGGCAGACCCGGCCAATAGGCGCGGATGCGCGCATAGAACGAGTCAGAACGGCCGGGATCGACCGTGTAGCCCTCGTGCGCGATCCATTCCACATCCGGGCCGAAGCGCATGCGACCGTTGAGATCGAGCGTGACGTGCACGCCGAGGCCGCCGTCCACCGGCGTCGGATAGATCAGCCGCGAGAAGGCCGGCTTTCCCGCGCAGGAGAAATAATTGCCCTTGGCCAGCGCCAGCCGCGGCACGCGGCTCTCCGGATAATCCGCGATCGATCGCGCCACCGCCTGTGCCCGGAGGCCGGCGCAATTGACGATCGCATCGAACGCGAATTCACCCCCGTCGGCGCCGCCGAACCGTACCGTCCACTGCGAACCGTTGCGTATGGCGCTCACCACCGGCGTGTTGAAGGCGATGGCGCCCCCGGCGCCCTCGAGATCGCCGCGCAGCGCCAGCATATAGGCGTGGCCGTCGATGATGCCGGTCTCGGGCGACTTGAGCGCGCCAATGCAGGCGAGCGCAGGCTCCAACGCTCGCGCCTCCTTGGCCTCGATCAGCTCCAGGCCTTCGACATCGTTGGCGCGGCCCTGCGCCGCGATGGTTTCGATCTTCGCCAGCTCGGCGGCATTGGTCGCCACGATCAACTTGCCGCATTTGCGATGCGGCACGCCGTGCTCGGCGCAATAGGCGTAGAGCAAACGCCGCCCGGCGACGCCGTGGCGCGCCCGCACCGATCCCGAGGGGTAATACATGCCGGCATGGATGACCTCGCTGTTACGCGAGGAGATGCCGGTGCCAATGGCGTCCGCCGCTTCGGCGATGATCACGTCGTGGCCGCGCCGGGCGGCGGCGCGCCCGACTGCCAAGCCGATGACGCCGGCGCCGATCACCAAAACCTGCATGCGACCTTCTGCCTTACCCCGAGAGACCGGCTTTCAAGCACGATTGGAACCCCGCTTAAACCATCTTTTGCGCAAAGATGGCCTTTAACGCTCGTCACCGATCGAGCTTGACCCCGGCCCGGCATTCGGCAGAGTCCGGCCCGATTTTAGAAAAAGGCGGACTGAACCGATGCGCAAAACGGCGTTGAAGCTCGTGGTCGCGATCACGAGCGCTCTCCTGGCCGGCCCGACTTTGGCCGCGACGTGCCAGAATACCGGCAACTTCGAGACCTGGCTCGATCAGTTCAAGAAGGACGCCGCCGCGCAGGGCATCTCGCCCAAGATCATCGCTGCCGCGTCGCCCTACATGAAATTC
>DASXOK010000115.1:0-10623 GCA_036494425.1 Pseudolabrys sp. | reverse complement strand
GCACGAATTGTCGTTTCTTGAATTCAACTACATGCTGCTGCAGGCCTACGACTTCGTCGAGCTGAACAAGCGCTACGGCTGCGCGTTGCAGATGGGCGGCTCCGATCAGTGGGGCAACATCGTCAACGGCATCGATCTCGGCCGGCGCATGAACAATGCGCAGCTGTTCGCGCTGACCGCGCCGCTGATCACCACCGCGTCGGGCGCCAAGATGGGCAAGACCGCCGCCGGCGCCGTGTGGCTCAACGCCGACATGGTGAGCCCTTACGACTACTGGCAGTTCTGGCGCAACACCGAGGACGGCGACGTCTCTCGCTTCCTCAAGCTGTTCACCACGCTGCCGCTCGACGAAATCGCGCGGCTGGCGGCGCTGAAAGGCGCGGAGCTCAACGACGCCAAGAAGGTGCTCGCCAACGAGGCGACCGCGATGGTGCATGGCCGCGCGGCGGCAGACGCTGCCGCGGAAACCGCGCGGAAAACCTTCGAGGAAGGCGCGCTCGCCGAAGATTTGCCGACGGTGCAGATCGCGCGCGCCGATCTCGACAAGGGTCTCGGCGTGCTCACGGCGTTTGCGGAGAAAGCGGCGCTCGTCTCGTCGAACGGCGAAGCGCGGCGGCAGATCAAGGCCGGCGGCCTCAAGGTCAATGACGCGACGGTGAGCGACGACAAGATGGCGTTGACGGGCAAAGACCTTTCGCCCGAAGGCGTGATCAAACTCTCGCTCGGCAAGAAAAAACACGTGCTGCTCAAGCCGGTGTGACGTTCCCTTTTCATTCAGATCGCAGAAAAGCCCCGGACCGTGGTCCGGGGCTTTTTGCGTGAGACTGCGTTGGGGGCCTTCCAGCCTTCTCACGAGTATTCGATGCGCGCGGGCCGCGCCGATCAGAAGTGATAGTTCACGCCGCCGCGCAGCACGTTGTTCTTGAGGCGCTCGTCCGCGGTCACGGTGCCGAAGCCGGCCACAGTGGCCGAGGTCGTGACCGTGCCGCTGTCGATGTAGAGATACTCGATCTTCGCCGACCATCGCGGCGCGAACGCCACTTCCACGCCGCCGCCGACCACGAAGCCGGCCTTGGTTTCCGAAGTGCTGCCCTGTGCCGAGCCCGTCGCAGTGGTACCTGTGAGATCGATGGTGTGTTCGCCATAGGCGACGCCGGCTGTGACAAACGGCATCCAGCGATCGACCGCGTAACCGAAGCGCGCGCGCGTCGTGCCGAACCACGGCAGCTTGCTGTCGCGGGTCAACGTGACGGCCGTGCCGCACGTCGCCGCCGAACAGGTCGCGGTCTGGCTCGCCTTCTGCGACGTGCCCTGGATGTCGGTCTCGATACCGACGACCCACTGGCCGAACTGCCAGTTGTAACCGGCCTGAGCACCGAAGATGCCGCCGTTGAGATCTTCCGACGCGCTGTTGCCGGTGGTGCCGGTCGGTCCGGTCAGATCGGCATTCGCGTGCGCCCAGCCGTAGCCGGCGTTGCCGCCGATGTAGAAGCCGGTCCAGTTGTACGGCAGCGGCTGCATCATGGCCGGTGCCTTGTAGGCCGGACGCACCGCCGCCGGCAGATCGGCCGCCTGCGCGGACGCGGCAAGGCCGATGAACGCGGCCGCCGCAACTGTCGCCGAAAGAAGCTTGCAAATCGTCATGTCTCAACTCCCCAATGTGTCGGCGCCAAGAATGACAATTCGCGCGATCCGACAACTGCAGAAATTTGGTTGAAAAAATTTGGTTGGAATTCGAACACGGACTGATTTGTTTCTGCGCAGCGCAGTGCCGCGTCCCACCGTCGCTCCTCATCGTGAGGAGGCCGCGCAGCGGCCGTCTCGAAGGATGAGGCCGAGGCGTGTGGCAATCCTTCGAGACGCCTGCCTCGCTATCGCAAGGCAGGCGCCTCAGGATGAGGTCAGAGAGAAAAAGCCGACGCAGCGCGTGGCCGGCTTGTTTGGCTATCGCGCAAGGCACGACTCTTCGCCCGTATTCTTTGCGGCCCCGGGTAAGCCGTCGTCCAATTCGTTTCCACGCTGCCCCAAAAGAACAATGCGAGGGCGCGCGGGACGCCAAAGGTCCGAAGGACCCACGGACCTCGACGCCTCGCGACATCGAGGCTTGTCGAAGTCTGATCGTGCCGCAAGTCCGCCAAACCCAGGGCGTCCCGCGCGCGGTGTTTCTAGGCTTGCTCCGCATCGCCCCCGGTGGACTGACCTTTCAGGCGCCGCCTCTTTCGAAGGTGAGGCGCCTTTCCACCGCTGGCGGGGCCCGCACGGCATCCGGCACATCTGACCGTGTCAAACGCCGCCGTCAGGTCGGGCCCCTGTGGCGCGCGGTTGGCGCGCCGGGACGAAGCGGCTTGGACCGCCGCAGGGGAAACTTAGCGCCGCCTCTCCGACGCTTCCCCCCGGCCACCGCTCCCCGCCCCGCGTCTGGAGACGCTGATCGGACACCCCTCGCAATCGGGGCGGGATTGGGACGGACTATAATCTTGGAATCATCGGAAGGTCGATAGTCCCATAGGAATAAAGTGATGCCCGGTGTAAGCCTATGACACCGCGGCGCTTTCTCCACGGCCCTCATGCTGGCGAGGCCGCCGAAGCCTTGATGCAGGCGCCGAGCGCCTCAGGCTGGCGCGCCCTGGCCGCCATTCCGCAGAACGAATTGCAGATTGCGCAGGTAGACGAAGACGCCGAAGGCCTGGCCGATGATGAAGACCGGATCCTTGCGGTACACAGCGTAGGCGAGCAGCATCAACCCGCCGCCGATCGAGAATACCCAGAACGTGGTCGGTACGACGCTGCGGCCGGCACGCTCCGAGGCAATCCACTGCACGACGAAGCGCATAGCGAAGAGACCCTGGGCGACGTAACCGATCAGGATTCCCCAATCGGTATTGCCAAGGAACACGTCGTGCAGATAACCGCCGACGGCTTGCGTAATATCGACCAGCATCAGTCTCTTCCTTGCTCATCTTCTGCGATTTCCGGAACGCGCTTCCTGCGCCGGATCAGCCAGCAGACGCCCGCGAGATCGAGGATGCCGACCCAGAGCCGGTCCCACAGACCGTAGTTCGACACGCCGTGCGCGCGCGGCCGGTCGACCACGTCCACATAACCGATCCCCCTGCCCTCGCGCTTGACCAGCGCCGGGAGGAAGCGATGCAGACCATCGAAATAAGGCAGCGCCAGGAAGACGTCGCGGCGGAATGCTTTCAGTCCACAGCCGGTGTCGCGTGTGCCGTCGCGCAGCACGGCGCCGCGCACGCCATTGGCGATGCGCGACTGGAATTTCTTGAAGCCGCTGGCCTTGCGTCCGACGCGCTGGCCGGCGATCAGGCCAACCTTGGGCGACGCCTCGAGTGCGCGCAGCATGGCGGGGATGAAGGCCGGATCGTTCTGCCCGTCGCCGTCGAGCGTCACCACCAGCGGTGCGCGGGCGGCGCGCACACCGCTGCGCACCGCCGCCGACTGGCCGCAGGACTGCGTGTGGCGTACGCGCCGCAGCCACGGATGCTGCGCCATCAGGCGCTGCAGCTCGGCCTCGGTGCCGTCGGTCGAGCCGTCATTGACGTAGACGATTTCGAACGGCCACTGGGCCGCGAGCGCCGCGGCGATCTCGGCCACCAGCGGGGCGACATTGCCGGCCTCGTTGCGGACCGGCACCACAATGGACACGGCCGGGTCGTTCTCAGTCATAAGTCGTGCAGGTCCCGTGGGCGCGGCCAAAATGGATGCGGCTGCTTCTTATGGGGCCAACAGGTCGCGGGCAACTGATTTGATCCGCCGCACCGAAGGCCCTGGATACATGCGCGGGACTCCATCCGGGGCAATCGAGAAGCCCAGCCGGCGCAACGCGAACCAGCGCCGCACCATCAGCGCCCCGACGATGCCGACCAGCGCGCCCGTCACGACGTCGGTCGTGAAATGCGCGGTGACCACCACCCGGCTCATGGCGATCAGGACCGCATAGACCAGGAACACCGTGCGGCTGCGCGGCCAGAGCGTGCTGAAGGCCACCAGCACGGCGAAGGCCGTGGTCGCATGGCCAGACGGCAGCGAGGCATAATCCGAGCGCCAGATAAAGGGACTGAACACGGTCGGATCGAGATGGCCGGTCACCATCGGCCGGGCGCGGCCGATCATGCGCTTGATGATGGTGTCGAACAGGCTCGGCACGCCGATGGCGACGAAGAGAAAGCCGACCCGCACCATCATCGCCGCGGCCACCAGCTGCGCGAGGCGCGGCAGCACCGGCGGCAGCGCGGCGAGCGCCAGGAACAGAAGACCGATCGGCCAGAGGAACCAGCCGGATTTGCCGTAGTCGGTGATGGTGTCGAAGAAGGAATGCACCCAGTGCGGCAGCCGCATTGCCGCGGCGGTCACAGGCGCATCGACGAAAAACATGCCGACGAGGAACAGCACGACGAAGGCGGCGCAGGCGATCGCGAGTTGTCGCGGCGCGGGCAGCCAGCCCTCGCGCGGATGGATGCGCTCCGGCCGTACGAGGATCTTGATCGCTTCGCCGACATTGACGAGACAGCGTCGCCAAGCCGGCACGGCCGCGCCGCCTGGGCCATGCTCGATGCCGTTGACCGCCGTCATTGCCCCGCCGAGCGGAACATGGTGAGGTTGACCGGCTTGCCGATGCTGATGTTGTAGCCGTCGATGTGCTGGCTGAGCGTGTAGTGGAGGCCGATTGCGTTGGCGCGTTGTACGAAGCTGCGTTCGTTGCGTTGATCGATCAGTGCGAAATGACAGTCGCCGCCGTGCAGGAATTCGGCCGCGCCGGCACCGTCGGTGAAGCGCGTATCGGTGCCGGCGAGGAAGACGAGGCTCGGCTCCTGATAGGCGAAGGTGGCGACCACATGCGGGTCCGCGCAACCGCTCGCGCGCACTTCATCGGCGATCAACTGGCTCGGAAACAGCGTCGGCAGCGACGGGAAGGTGATCGCATAAACCGTGATGCCGATGAACACCGAGGCCGCCATGCCGCGCAGCAAGGCGCGCTCGGCGCCGTCCACTTCGTAGAGCCACCAGGCGAACAAGCCGCAAATAACCGCCGCCGCGGCGAAGGGCCACGCGACGAGGCCGAGGTCGCGGCCGAACACGATGAACAACACCGGCACAGCCATCGCGATGATGCCGGGAAACACGAACCAGCCCACCGTGCCGCGCACCATCCAGCGCGTCTTCGACAGGCTGCCCGAGCCGAGAATGCCGGCGATCAAGATGGCGATGGCGGGATAGAGCGGTAGCACGTAGTGCGGCAGCTTGGTCATCACCGCTTCGAACACGATCCAGGACGGCACCAGCCAAGCGAGCAGAAACTGCGCGCCGGGCTCGCGCCGCGAGCGCCACACCATCGGCGCGGCAAGCCCGGCCAGCACCGAGCCCGGCCAGAACGTCACCCAGAACAGCAGGAAGTAGTAGCCAGGCGGTGCGCCATGCGCTTCCTGGCCGCTGGCGACCTTGTCCAGCATGTCGTGGCCGATCGCCTGCACGAAGAAGCTGTCGCCGGACTTGGCGACGATGGCGATGAACCATGGCAGCACCAGGAGAAACATCCAGGCGACGCCCGCCACCGGCCGCAAGGTCCAGATCCAGCGCCATGACTTGTCGAGGATCGACAGCGTGATGGCGGTGAGCACGACGAACATCAGGATGAGTGGACCCTTGACCAGCACGCCGGCCGCGATCGCGGTCCACAGCACCGCCGGCATTTGCCAGCCGACCGGCTGATCCGGCGTGCGGCGGCTGGCGAGGTAGATGCGCGCCATCGCGCCCATGGCGGCGACCGACATGTAGAGAAGCGTCGCATCGGTCTTGGCCAGCCGCGCCTCGACCCCGAGCAGGACGGATGTCGCCATCATCAAGGCCGCGATCAGGGCGGCACGGCGCGACACGAAGGCGAGCGCAGCCCAATAGGTCAAAAGAACGGCGGCTATCGCGCCGAGCAATGACGGCAGCCGGTAGAGCCAGATCGTCATGCGGGCGTGAGGGACGCCGAGAGCTTCGCCGGTTTTCACCGCCGCGGCCTGAAGCCAATAGATGCCGACCGGCTTCTTGTAGCGGACCTCGTCCTGGAAGCGGATGTCGACGTATTCGCCGGTCTCCAGCATCTGCTTGGTGGCCTGGGCGAAGCGGGCCTCGTCCCGGTCGACCGGCGGAATCTGGAAGAAGCCCGGCAGGAAAGTCAGCAGTGCAATAGCCAGCAGCACCGCGGCGGCGCGGCGGTGCGTGACGCAGGCATAGTCCAGGGCGGCCGCCAGACCGCGCGCGGAGGCGACCGTCAGCCGCTTGTCGTCAGTCGTCGTGCTCATCGGCCGGGTGACAAGATCCTATAAGCAATTCGCGCGGACATTAGGCCCAAGGTTCGGCTCTGTCATTCGCACCGGCCCACGCGGGCGTGCAGAACGCGAGTTTCAGTGAAACTGATGCACCGACAACACATTAGGCCGGAACAGGCGGCCCGGAACGCCCAAATTCATTGCAGGCGGACGCTGACGCTGTCGGACGCGCCACGGGCGTCCATCACCGTCAGGCGGACGAAACCGGGCCCGTCGGGGCGGTAGAACACCGTACGATGGCCGCCTTGGGGCGCCAGCGGTACGCCATTGACCATGACGGTGAGCGGAGCGCGACCGCCGGCGATCTTGAGTGCCAGCGGATCGGGCTCGCGGCCGCCGGAGAGTTCCAGGCGTGCGCCGTCAGGCGGGAACATGATGCGCGGCGGCTCAGCGGTCCCGCCGACCTCGGCGGCCGGGCTGAAGCGCTGCAGCGGCGGCGGCAGCTTGGCCGTGGTGGAGAAGATGACCCCCTTGGGCGCCTTCGCCAGCGGCGCGGGGGTGAGGCCGGTGCGGGCAAAGGCGTCGAACAGGATCGGCGCCGCCGACGCGCGGCCGACCAGGCCCGGCACCGGGGCGCCATCGGCGCGGCCGACCCAGACGCCGATGGTCATGCGCCCGTCGAAGCCCACCGACCAGGCGTCGCGGTAGCCATACGAGGTGCCGGTCTTGAAGGCGATGCGGCCCGGCGGCGCATTCTCCGGCGGCGGCGCGCCGATCAGGACATTGCCGACATACCAGGCGGCCACCGGATCGAGCAGCCGCCGCGGCGGTGCTTCCGCCTCCCCGACCCGCTCGACCAAAGGCACCGCCGCGCCAAGCCGCGCGAGGCCGCTGTAGAGCATCACCAGATCGGAGAGCTTCATGCCGACGCCGCCGAGGCCCATGGCGAGGCCGGGCGCCTCGCCCTTCGGCAGCACCAGGCCGGCACCGACTTGCGTCAACCGCGCGCTCAGGCGGCTCACTCCGACCTTGCCGAGCGCCGCGATGGCGGGGACGTTGAGCGAGAGTTGCAGCGCCTTGCGGACGGTGACCATGCCCTGGAAGGTGAGATCGAAGTTCTCCGGCGTGTAATTCCCGTAGCGCGCCGGCCGGTCGTCGATCAGCGTCTCGGGATGGATGAAGCCGTCCTCGAAGCCGAGACCGTAAATGAAGGGCTTCAAAGTCGAGCCGGGCGAGCGGAGCGCCTCGGTCATGTCGACCTGTCCAGCGCGGCGCGTGTCGAAATAGTCGGGCGAGGCGACCCGCGCGCGCACCTCGCCGGTCGCATTGTCGACGGCGAGGATGGCGACGGAGACATCCGGCCCCAGCGCCTGAGCGCGCCCACGCGCGAGGTCTTCAAACGTATTCTGCAAGACGGCGTCGATGGTGAGCCGGTGGACGCGTTTGTCGGGTTCGAGCAAGACGACCTTGTCGGCCGCATGCGGCGCCAGCATCGGCAATTGCCGCCGCCCACGCGGCATCGGCTCGGCTTTGGCACGTTTGATGTCGTCTGCGGAAATGATGTCCTCCGCGCGGTCGAGCACTCGGTCGCGAGCGTCGCGCGCGGCGTCCGGAAAGCGGTCAGGCCGGCGATACCCGGGCGACTGCGGCAGCGCCACCAGCAACGCGGCTTCGGCGAGCGAGAGCCGCCTCGGCTCCTTGCCGAAGTAAGCCAGCGAGGCGGCACGGATGCCCTCGAGATTGCCGCCATAGGGCGCAAGCGACAGATAAAGCGATAGAATTCGTGCCTTGCTCAAGTGATGCTCGATCTCGATGGCGCGCGTGACCTGGCGCAGCTTGGCCAGGAAGGTGCGATGCTCGCGCGGCTCCAGAAGCCGCGCCACCTGCATTGTCAAAGTAGATCCGCCCGAGACGACATGTCCTTGCGTAATCAACTGAAATGCCGCCCGCGTCATGGCGTAAGGATCGACCCCGCCATGCTCGTAGAAGCGCTTGTCCTCGTAGTTGAACAAGAGCTTTAGGAAGCGCGGATCGACATCGTCGACCGTGGCCGGCAGACACCATCGTCCTTCCTTGGTGGCGTAGGCCCGCAGCAACGCGCCGTTCCGGTCGAGGACGGCGTGCGAATAGTCGACGTCCTGGCCGAGCGGCGCCGGGCCGAGCCAGCAGACGTAGGCGATGGCGGCAATCACCATCAAGGCAATCGCGCCGCCCGCCCCGGCAAGGATGACTCGCGCACGCCTCATTTGGCCGCCGTGACCTCCACGCTGCCGGTTCCGGTGCGGCCGAAGCGGTCGGGCCGGTACATGTCCTCCACCTTGGCCTGCGGCAGCACGTAGTGCCCGGGCGACACCGCCCGCACCACGTAGGCCACCGCGAAGATCGGCGGCGAATCCTTGCTGCGGTCGAAGGCGGCGGTGAAGCGGTCGTCACGGAATTCGGAATTCACCGGGTCGGCCGCGTTGGCGATCCAGGCGAGCTTACCGGTGTCGCCCGACGACACCAGGTGCGGGTTGTCTATCTCGAAGCCGGCCGGGAGATAGTCGGCGACGATGACGCGGCCGAACTGCGGCTGCGGCTCGGTCATGGTCAGCACCACGACGAAGCGGTCGTTCTGCTTGGCCTTGGACGGATCGGCCGGCTCGCCCTCGAGCGTGAAGTATTTGCGCTCGATCTTGAAGCCCTGCTCGGCGGCCGGCTCGGGCGTGAGTGGCGCGCCGCTGACCGAGACCACGGCCTGCACCGTCCCCTCGCCCGCATTGCTGACAGCCACCGGCTGCGCCAGATCGTCGGGGCGGTACGTGCGGTAGTAAGCCCCTTGCCGCGTCTGGTCGCCCACCTTGAGCGAGATGGCGCTGAGCTCTTTGCTCAGCGCGCGGGCGGCCAGCACCAGCCAGGCGTCCTCCTGGGTCGAGGTCGCCGTGAACAGCTTGCGCGCGGCATCGACGCGCAACACCGCGTCGTCGATTGTTCGCTGCGGCGCGTGTCCTTCCGAGGCGAGCGTCACCAGCGCCGCCGAGTCACGCAGCGCCGAGCCGAAGTCGGCGCGGCCGAGATCGAGCTTCGGCTGCGGCTCGATGGCGTTGAGGGCGGCGAGATAGGCACGGTCGGCGCGTGTCTTATCGCCGAGCATGGCCAGCGCTGCCGCGATCTGCGCCTTGGCGATGGGTGTGGCGAAGTCGGACAACTTCACGTCGGCGTAGTAGCGCAGGTCGCCGACCGGCGCCGCGCCGTTGCGCGCCAGCACGTAGAGGGCATAAGCGAGATCGCGCCCGCCGTCCTGGTTCGGCTCCTGGGTGCTGGCAACGGTGTTGCGCAGCCGATCGATGGCCAGCGCGAAGGCGGTTTGCGGCACCTCGAAGCCGCGCTCGCGCGCGCGGGTGAGGAAGTCGGTCACGTAGGCATCGAGCCAGCCGTCGTCGCCGCCCACCGACCAGAGACCGAACGAGCCGTTCGAGGCCTGCCGCGCCAGTAGGCGTGGGATGGCATCGCGGATACGCTGGTCGATCTCGCCGTCGGGGGCAAGCCGCGCCTGCGCGGCCAGCTCGTTGACGTAGAGCATCGCCATGGCGCGGCTGGCGATCTGCTCCGAGCAGCCGAAGGGATAGCGGTCGAGCGCATTGAGCAAGGTCGCCGCGTCGAGCGAGGTCGATATCGCCACCGACAGTGCCGCCCTCCCCGTCCCCGGCACGAAGTCGGCGAACATGTGCTTCGACAGCGTCAGCGTCTCGCCTTTGGCGAGGCTCTGGATGGTGCGGCGGGCGAGGATCTGCGTCGCCGGGCGCACGTCGAGCGCAAAGACGCGCTCCAGCGTAAAGCCGTTCGGCCCGGTGACGTTGACCGCCACGCTGCTCGGACCGGAGCCGGACGCCGACACCGGCACGGTGAGGCGGTTGCGCGCCTTCTGTGCGAGGGAAAGCGACAGCGGCTTGTCGTCGTCGCGCTTCACGGCACCATCAGTGTTGACGCCGATCGTATAGTCGCCGGCAACGCCTTCGACATTGTCGAACTCGAGCTGCACCGCGCCGTGATCGCCGGTGCGCAGGAAGCGCGGCAGCGTCGCGGTGAGCACCACCGGGTCACGCACGATGACGTCGCCCGAGGCCTTGCCGACTTTGTCCTTGGTCCAGGCCACCGCCATCACCCGCACGGTGCCGGCAAAAGCCGGAATATCGAACAGGACTTGGGCGACGCCATCGGCGCCGACGGTGACGATGCCTGAATAAAGCGCCAGCGGCGCCTGGGTCGGCGGCGGACCGGTCAATTCGGCACCGCTGTCGCCGCCCGAGCGGATTTGCCCGCGCACGCCCTGCATGCCGTCGATCAACTGGCCGTAGAGATCGCGGAT